>NZ_CP027663.1:2822500-3122500 GCF_003184265.1 Acidiferrobacter sp. SPIII_3
TCGCCAATATCACGATAATCCCCGCCGCCGCTACGAGCGCCGCCACGCAGGGTTTCGACACCGGACCCGGCAACGCCCTGCTCGATGGCTGGGCCCGACGGCACACCGGCCAACCTCAGGATACCGATGGGCGACTGGCGGCTTGCGGGCAAGTGTATGGCGCGCTCTTGGGGCTTCTGAAGGATGATCCGTATTTCGCGGCCGCGCCGCCCAAGAGCACCGGGCGCGAGCACTTCACCTCGGAATGGCTCGATGAGCGCCTGCGGCGGCTCGGCCGGGATCTGGATGCCGCCGATGTTCAAGCGACACTCGTCGCCCTCACCGCCGACACGATCACCGAGGCGCTCGCCCCGCTGGCCCCGGAAGAGGTCTATCTGTGCGGTGGCGGCACCGCAAACCCGGTGCTCGTGGCGGCGATCGCCGAGCGCCTCGCAATCCCGGTCCAAACGACTGCCCGGCTGGGTCTCGATCCACAGCTGGTCGAGCCCACTGCCTTCGCCTGGCTCGCCCGCGAGGCAAAAGCCGGGCGCCCCGGCAATCTCCCATCGGTCACGGGTGCCCGCCATCCGGTCGTGCTCGGCGCCCTTTACCCCGCGTGAGCGCCACAAAAGCGAAGGCCCCTCGCGGGAGGGGCCTTCGGGGACCGCAGTCGATCCGGGTTGACGCTAGACCGAGAATGACGACCCGCACCCGCAGGTGCTCTTGGCCTGCGGATTCTTGATGACGAATTGGGCGCCATCCAGACCCTCCTGATAATCGATCTCGGCGCCCGCCAGATACTGAAAACTCATGGGGTCGACAAGCAGGGTGACGCCGCCCTTGTCGATGCGGGCATCATCCTCATTGGCGTTCTCGTCGAACGTAAACCCGTACTGGAAACCCGAGCAGCCGCCGCCCGAAACAAACACCCGCAACATCAACGCCGGGTTGTTTTCCTCGGTAATCAGTTCTTTCACCTTTTGGGCGGCACTGTCGGTGAAATTCAAAGGGCTCGGCATCTCGGTGGCAACGGCTTCAGTCATGCTGATGAATCCTCGTAAATTCGCTGTCCACCATTATCCGCGCGCCCGGGTGTGCGGTCAAACGGGCCTAGGATATGACCGGATCGGAGGCGCCTATGGCCTTCAGCTTCGGTGTCCCCTTCTCCGCCTCATGGATGAGCCCGCCATTGACCGTGGCGCCGAGGGCCATCTCCAGACTCTTGTAGGTCATGTCGCCGGTAATCTCGGCCTTGGCCTGCAACTCCACGCATTCCGAGGAGTGGACGTTGCCCTTGATCGTCCCATTGATGATGAGATGCGGGACCTTGATATTGCCCGTCACCTCGCCGCGTTCGCTCAAGATCAGGGTGCTGCCGTCGCCCTGCGCGGTAATGTCTCCCTGGACCTTGCCGTCGATACGCAAGCCCCCGGAAAATACCAGGTTGCCGGTGATCTGGGTCTGTTCGCCAATCAGGGTGTCTATCGTGTTGCAGGGCTTTTCGGCCGACTTCTTTCCCATCTTCTCCAGCATGATGCGTATCCTCATTCGTGGGGGCCTGGAGACGTCGGGTTCGGCCACGGATAACTGTGCGTGACGACCCGCCCGCCCGACACGACCCGGACCATGACTTTGTGCGGGATGACATTCGCGGGCACTTTCAAGGGCCCGCGGACCTCATCGAAGTATTTAAAGTGTACAACGCGTGGCGTGTCAACAAGGCTTGCGGTTGACGCGCCCGACGGACGGCCCGCACCTTGCCCCTGAACGGTGAGGCGCACGCGCGCATAAGTCCAGCGATTGGCCGCGAACGGCTGCACCAAGACCAGGCGGTATCGCCAGCCCGACGACGCGCGGATCACCTGGAAATTGTCGATTTCCAGGCCCTTGGCGGCCTTCGAGGCCCCCAGGACGGTCTCATAAAAACCGACGCGCTCCTTCAAATGCATGCGTCTCTCATCACTCTTCTTCAGCGCCGCAGACAGCGCGGCGTAGGCGACGTTTCCCGACTGGAGCAAACGCTTGCTCATGGCGAGCTGCGCGGAAAGCCTCTTGACCTCGTGCCGCAAGCGGACAATGCGGGTGCGTGCCCGGGCCTCGTCATGGGCCGCGCGACCGACGTCGTAGCCGGCCACCGATTCGCCCCACCAAAACAACCCGGCCCCGCCTAGGACGGCGAAGGCGACACCCGCGGCAATCAGCCCGTACCGCGCGACCGGCGAGACGCGCCGCCTTACCACGAGATCACCGATATGGTTTACCACGACACCTCCACGGAAACTCGGGGGAGTATAGCCGGCCGGCGGGATGCGACAACTCAGGGGAAGAGCGCGATCTCGCCGAGACCCTCGGTCTCCCCAAAGCCGCACATCAGATTCAGGTTCTGCACCGCCTGGCCGCTCGCGCCCTTGGTGAGATTGTCGATGGCACTCAGGACCACGACCTTGTCCGTGCCCTTCGGTCTATGGACCGCGATACGGCAGAGGTTGGTACCGCGCACGGTGCGCGTCTCCGGGTGTCCGCCGGCCGGCAGGACGTCCACGAAGGGCTCATCCCGGTAACGCGTCTCGTAGAGCGCCTGTAGGTCGACGGAGGGATCCTTCAGGCGCGCATAGAGGGTCGCGTGGATACCGCGGATCATGGGCACGAGGTGTGGCACGAACACGAACTCGACCGATTGGCCGGCCATCTGCGCAAGCCCCTGGGCGATCTCCGGCTGATGACGGTGGCCGCCCACGGCATAGGCCTTCACCGACTCCGCGACCTCGGCGAACAACATCGGCACATGCGCCCCGCGCCCGGCCCCGCTCGTGCCCGACACCGCCGAGGCCATGAGCGACGACGGATCCACGAGACCGTTTTCGACAAGCGGCAGGAAACCAAGCTGCACGGCGGTCGGATAACATCCGGGATTGGCGACCAGCCGCGCCTTGCGGATCGCGGCGCGATTGCGCTCCGGGAGACCGTACACGGCCTCGGCCACGAGCCCCGGGCAGGCGTGCTTCATGCCATACCATTGCTCCCAGACGGCAATATCGCGAATCCGGAAATCAGCGGCGATGTCGATCATGCGCACGCCTTCGGCAAGCAGCCGCGGGGCATGAGTCATGGCAATGCCGTTGGGGGTCGCGCTCATCACCACATCGCAACCCTTCAAGACCCCCTCGTCCTCGGGATCGGTAAATGCGAGATCACACCGGCCGCGCAGACTCGGAAAGAGGTCCGCCACATTCCGGCCGGCCTCGGCGCGCGAGGTGATGGCGGCCACGGTCACGCGCGGGTGACGGCTCAAGAGCCGCAAGAGCTCGGAACCCGTATAACCCGTGCCGCCGATTATCCCGACCTTGACCATGGAGAACCCCTCTAAAGAGGCCGCCATTGTAGCAGAGCCCCAAAAAAAACGGGGCCCTTAAGGCCCCGTCCGTCGCGTCTTGCCGAATACGACTCAGAACACCTTGCGCATGCCGATCGAGAACACGCTCTGGGTGCCGTTGCTGGCACCCGCCGCGACCGCGACCGCCGAAGACGCCCCGGTGATACGCGTGCGCCGGTAGCCGCCGTAGAGACTGAAACCCTTCTTGAAGTTGTAGAAGGTACCGACCGCCACGTAGCTCACCTTGATGTCGGTGCCGACGAAGTATTTGTCGGTGGTCTCGCCCAACTGCAGCACCGGCGTCCAGTGACCGGCGGCACCGTCGACCCCCAGGAAGTAGTCGCGCGTCGGGTTGGCCTCGCCCGAGGTCTGGAGGTTTTCCACCTGACTCATGACCGCCACCGGACCGAAGTTGTACTTCACACCGAACTTGGTGTTGTTTTGGGCAACACCCGACCCGGGAATGGCATGCGACCCCGGTCCAGGTTGGCCGTTCGCGGGAAATCCATACGCCAAGCCATTACCGACCGCGAGCGGCGCGGCATAGGGCTTGAAGGTCTGGTCACCGGCCGGGGCCGAGGCATGGTCGCGGGCCACGAAGATACTCCAGCCCAGGGCCTTCCATTGCACGGCGGCGGCGTAGTCGCCGTGCTGGGCGGTCAGCTGGCCCGCCGGATTGCTTCCATTCACACCGGCATTCATCGGGCTATAGGCGAAGGCCACATGGAAGCCGCTGAAATCCGGGGACTGGTAGAGGATGGAGTTCGACATGAAGCCGTTCTGGCCGAACACGCCCGCGGACATGCCGCCGTTGCCGCGCGCCTGCAGGTCGGTGGTGACGAAGGCATCCCACATGACGCCGCCCGTGTACTTGTAGGGACTGGCGATATTACCAAGCTCGATGGAGCCGAAGGCGCCCTTCAGGCCCACATACTTCTCGCCGGCGTCGGTACCCGGCGCATACGGGGACTGATCGATGCCCGTGGCGCCGCTATTACCGCCTACGGTGTTGATCTTCAGCATGTAATAGGCCATGCCGGTCAGACCGTAACCCAGCTTCTGGTCGGCCTCGATCCACAGGCGGCCACGGCCGTTATCGAGCATGTTCGTACCCTGGCTCTGCACCACGCCCTTGCTCGTGTCCTTCCAGTACCCGATCTCCCCTTGGGCCATGCCGCCGATCTTGACGCCGGCCACGGCGGCCATCGGGACCACCACCAAGGCCGCGCTCACCGCGGCCGTCAACACCTTGCACTTCATGTTGGAATTGCCTCCTCACCGAACAGGATATTTTCTTTTTTGTTAACCACTAGACGCTGCAACGTCTATCCTGGGGATGTATAGCAAGCGGCCTTGGCAAAAGCAATACAGAAGAGCTTGCTTATATACGACACGACCATGGGGTGGTCTTATGACAGGCAGGCGATCCGGCGGATACGCCGCGAACGTGTCCGCGGGCCTGGGGGTCCATGTCGGTGGCGCGAACGGGGTCCAATCGGCCCCCGTGGGCGACGAGGGGGGCGGATCGTGAGCATGGCGCCGGCGCCTAAAGACCGCGGCCCACACGCCGTCAGCCGTCTGTGGGCGTTTTTCGTACTCGGCATACTCATCACGACGCTCGCCTTCGTGGTCGCCACATGGCGCGAACTCGAACTCGCCACGCGTCACCGCCTGGCCATCATGGCCGCGGCCATCGGACGGGTGGAGCAGGCCTATCTCGAGAACACGTCCGACGGGATGCGCCGACTGAATACCCTCTTGCGCCGGACGCCCCGAGCGGAACGTGCCGGTGTGCTGCGCCGTTATGTGGCTGACCACCCGCACGACACCGATGCCGCCATCATCGACGCCCACGACCGCATCCTGGCGGCGGCCCGACCGCTTGCGATCCCGCCGGCGATGCTGCACCGCGCCATCCCTTCCGTCACGACCCTGTGCCTGCTGCGCCATCGCTTATGCTTCTCGCCCCCCCTGGCCACTTCGGACGGCCATCGGGTCTTGTTCGCGCGGCCATTCGTCGCGCACGAGACCCTGATCCTGGAGCGACCGCTCTCCACCTGGCCGCGCCTGCGCGCGCTCATCCAGAAGCTTCCACCGCACTTCCACATCTTCATCGTGGACCGCAACGGCACCCTCGAATACAAAATCCCGGGTTCGGCGCACGCGCGGTATGCTCGTGTACGCCATGGCGCACTCATGCGCGCCCTGAAGAGGGCAGCGCACCGGGATAGCGGGGCGTTTGCGGGACAAACGCAGACCGGCTGGCGCTTCGGGGCCTATCAGTCCGCGCGCTACGGCCTCGTGGCCGGCGTCAGCCTGCCCTTGAAGAACGTGATTCAGACCTTCGCGCACAGGCTCGCCGTGCCGCTCGCGCTGATATTCGCCCTGCTCGTGAGCGCGACCTTCTACTACCGGGCTTCGCGCCAGGAGATTGCGCGCGCCGAGGCCGTCCAGGCGATGGCCGACAACCGCATCCGCGAAGAGCGGCTGTTTGCCGAGCAACAGCGCGACTTCTACCTGGCGGTGAGCGAGCTGAATCAATTCATCGTGCGCCACCCGGACCCGGACCGGCTGTTCGCCGAGACCTGCCGGATCATCATCGCCTACACCGGCCTGCTGTTTGCCTGGATCGGCCGGGTCGAGGCCTCGGGGGATATACGGGTCGTGGCATTCAGCGAGAAGCGCCCGCTTGGTATCGACTGGTTCCGCTGCGTGTTCACCGCCGACCCGAATCGCCCCGAAGGCCTGGGCACGGCCGGACGGGCGGTGCGCAGCGGGCACACCGAGATCACGGATGATCTCTCCCACGACAACCGTTTCACCCCGTGGCGCGCCATGCACGACCAGGCGGGCACGCAATCGGCGGCCGCCGTCCCGATTCGAACCAAAAACGGGATCGTGGCGATACTCGCCCTCGGATCCGAACGGCTGAACCTGTTTGCGCCGCCGCTCGTGCGCCTCCTGGAAGGCCTGGCCCAGGACCTGGCATTCTCACTCGAGGATACGGAGCGCGAGCAACAGCTCATCCACCAGGCGCGCCACGACGCCCTGACAGGCCTCGACAACCGTGTGCTCTTTCGCCAGAAACTCGAGGCCGCCCTGGCACTGCCCCCGCAACGGCGCAAGGGTCTGGCCGTCGCCATCCTGGACCTGGACGGGTTCAAGGGTATCAACGACCAGTTCGGCCATATCGTCGGCGACGAACTCCTGCGGCGGATAGCATCGCGCATCCGTGCGGCCGTCCCCGCGGGCGCGACGGTCGCGCGACTCGGGGGCGACGAGTTCGGACTGATCCTGTCCCCCGTCGACGAACGGGCCCAGGCGGAGTCCGCCATAGAAGCGATCCGCTGGGCGCTCGACAATCCCTTCGTGGCCGCCGGCCATGAGCAGCTGGCGATAGGGGCCAGCGTCGGGATCAGCCTGTCCCCTGGCGACGGCGATCAGGTGGATGACCTCATAAGGCGCGCCGATCTCGCCTTGTACGAGGCCAAACGCCTCGGCAAGAACCTCTACCGCTTCTTTACGCCGGCCCTCGAGGAACGCCTGCTGAATCAACACCGGCTGCAGCATGAGTTCATCGCGGCCTTGCGCGAACGCACCCCGGTCTTGTATTTCCAGCCCCAGGTGGAGATCACCACCGGGCGTTTGCGCAGCCTCGAAGCGCTGCTCCGGTGGCCGCGTGCCGACGGCCAGATCTGGGCCCCGGGGGAATATTTTCCGGTGATCGAACAGGACACCGATCTCATGCGCCGACTGGATCTCTATGTGCTGGATCAGGCAAGCGCGGCGATCCGCCATCTCGCCCGCGAGGAGATACGCGTCCCGATCGCGGTCAACATCCATAGCCGCCACCTCCTGCATCCGGACTTTTTGAAGGATATTCAGGCGGCCCTCAAAGAGGACCCCGGCATCGCGCGTAACCTGGAGATCGAGATCACCGAGACCAGCGAGCTCCCCGATCTTGCGCTGGCCGGTGAAATACTGGGCGAGTGCCGCGCGCTGGGGCTTGCCATTGCCCTCGACGACTTCGGCACCGGCTACGCCTCGCTCAACTATCTCCAGAAACTACCGTGCGACATCCTGAAGATCGACAAGAGCTTCGTGAGCGACATGGGTGAGAACCCGCAGGACTTCGCGATCGTGAGCGGCATCCTGACCGCGGCGCGCGTCCTGCATCTGACCACCGTCGCCGAAGGGATAGAGCAGCCCGAGCAAGGCCTGCTTCTGCGCGATCTCGGCTGCGAGTACGGCCAGGGTTATGCCATCAGCAAACCCCTCCCCCTCGACGCCGTGATCCACTGGGTGCATGGCTGGCGAGCCCCCGACCTGTGGAGACGACGGCCGGCGAGCGCCGAGGCCGTGCCGTGGCTTGCACGCGCCGGCCATAAAAAGCTGCTGAAGGGCACGATCGAGACCCTGCGGCTTGCCCGCCCCCCGATCCCCGAGACCTCGCTTGCCACCGATTCCTGCCCGCTTCATAAGGCCCTGCAATCCCAGGTCTCCACGCCGCTTGGCACGCTCCACGCCCGCATCCATCACCTCATGATGGAGTCCATGCGCGAGTACGCCTGTGGCGAGCAGGCCGGGGTTACGACCCTCATGCGGCTGCAGGCGGCCGAAGAGGAGTTGGATACCCTCTTACTACAGGCCATCACGGGATCGCACCGTACCGCAACCGGCCATTAGACCCCGACACCGCCGGCCGCAGGCGACACCGGCCCGCCTTGCGCAATGCCATACCGGCGCGCGCCCGACCGCAGACCACGCGGCGTGATCGAAACGGCTACACTTTGGGGACATGCCCACCCATCTCACAAGGCGTCCGAGCGTCACGGCCGGAGAGGCGATAGCCCACATGCTCATGCTGGCGGTCGTCGCCACGGGCGTGGGGGCGTCTTTTTTCTTTGAGATCAGCGACTATCGGGAAGGACCGATCGCGGTGGCCCG
Organism: Acidiferrobacter sp. SPIII_3; assembly: GCF_003184265.1. Lineage (GTDB taxonomy): Bacteria > Pseudomonadota > Gammaproteobacteria > Acidiferrobacterales > Acidiferrobacteraceae > Acidiferrobacter. The sequence continues at coordinate 2,830,800 of NZ_CP027663.1, forward strand.
CGGCACGGTCACGAACATCTCCATGGACGCGACAGCGGCCTATGATCTCCCACGGGAGATGATAACGGTCAAACTCGCCCACGGTCCCACCGTGGTGGCCACCGCCCCACGCGGCCTGCCAATACAACGAGGCACCCTCGTGATCGTCAATACCTACCGCTATCACCTCACGCGTGATCGCGTCTACCGGGTGCACCGTTTCGCGACTGCCCCGCCTCCATCACCCCTTCCCACCCCCATCGTGTCCCACTCGCCGCGGCCCACTCGCCGCGGCCCACTCGCCGCGGCCCGCGCGCCAGGGCAACGGGCCCATCCCCGCCCCTGACAAGCGGTCGCCACTTTTCCACAAAGCCTGTCGCGAGTAGCATGGCAGGCACACCAATGTTCGCTCCTGGGACGCCGCCACCATAACCACCCGAAGGGGCCTCCAGGGTGCCATGAGCGGCTGGGAGATGACGGGATGAACCGTGAGATCGACAGGGCAGGAACAACCTGCCGTGGGCACGACGGGAACCACGAGGACTGCCGGTCATGAAGACCGTATCGGCGCCGGTCGATGATTCGCTCATCCGCCAGGCGGCCTTCCACCATGTGCGGCGGCTCCAGGATCTGTATGGCCACCTGACCGCCGCCCAGATCCGCGAGGGCTTTGTATTCCACGGGGATCGCATTGCGCTCGTCAACCCGCAGCGCGGCATCTTCAAGCCACGATCAATGCGATCCTGCCTGTCCATCCGAACGGTGTTTCCAAGAAGCGGCGCGCGCATCTGGTATGACGATCAGCGCGAGGCGCACCGCAAGATCTTTGCGGCCCATGAGACCGTGGATTACGCCTTCATGGGCCAGAACCCCGGGGCCGCCGAGAACCAGTGGCTGCGCGAGGCGTTCGCAGACCAGGTGCCGCTCATCTATTTTCTCGGATTCGCGCCCGGTCTCTATCAAGCGATCATTCCGGCGTTCATCGCCGATTGGGATGGGACCCGCCTCGCCGCGCGCATCGCCTTTGGGCTCCCCGATGCCGCGGGGTTATCCTTGCCCGCGACCGCGCCCGAGCGTCGTTATGCCCTCGACACCGTCAAAAGGCGCCTCCACCAAAACACGTTCCGAGAGGCCGTCCTGACGGCCTACGCGGGGCGCTGCGCCTTATCCGGACTCCCCGAGGCACGACTCCTGGACGCCGCCCATATCGTAGCCGACGGCGATGTCGGCTACGGGCAACCGGTCGTGTCCAACGGCATCCCGCTCTCCAAAATCCATCATGCCGCCTTCGATGCGCACTTGATCGGCATTGACCCCGACTACCGCTTGCACGTCTCCGAGAGGCTACTGGTCCAGCGCGATGGGCCGATGCTGGAGGCGCTGAAACGCCTGGACGGGGAAGCCATCCACCTGCCGGCGCGCAATCGCGACCGCCCGGATCGTGAGCGGCTCGCACGGCGATTCGAGGTTTTCCGAAGCGCGCCGTGACGGCCTGCGGCCATGACCTCCTCATGCGCGCTCCACACCAGGCCCCGGCGCCGGATCGCTACCGCCAGAGGATGCGTCCGCGAGTCTTGCGGACCTCGAGCGTGACCGGACACCGATAGAGCCTGTGATTTTCGTCGTCGCAAGGTGCGCACGCTTCCCCGGTCTTGCCCGGCGCGTCCCGAAAAGCCCCCCGCGGACCGCACGGACCCGCGTCTATCGCGGCCGGCGTGATCGCCGCGCCGAGACCATGAGGTCGCGCGCGTCGCAAGGCGTACAGCAGGCCTTTCAGCCAGGCGGCTTGCGCGCGTCGCAGCGAAAGCTATACCCGCCCTCGTGATTGGGGACGAGACCCCATTCACCGACCGCACGGGCGTCGCCGGCAAACCTCTCGCGACGCCGCGCCGCGAGCTGTTCATAGGCCTGTCTCACTTCGCGGGGGGTGGCGCTGGCGCGCATGATCGCCTCCAATGCCTCGAGAATGTCCGGTTGACGCCAGCATGGCATGGCCAGCACATGGCCATTCCACACACAGACGATGAGATCCAGCGCGGCGCGCATCACATCGAGGGGCGGAGACCCGCCAAGCGGTGCCAGCAGCGGCTCACCGAAGTCAAGAATGGTCGCGGAGATCTTGGTGGCAGGGAATGGTGGCGGCAATGGCGCTGGCGGTTTTTCGTGCGGGGCTTCGTCTTTTCACGAGACGGTCTCGGGCATCATGGGCGTGACGACGGTGCCCGAAAGGGTTGAGCCCCGGGCCGTTGCGGGCCCCAACCGCCCACCGATACGCTCCTGCAGGCCGCGCGGGCCGGCGCATCGCTCAATGCGGCTTGCAACGACCGAAGCGGGCCTAGGCGCGCGCCCAGGCCCTGGGCATTATTGGCTGGGGGACGAGGATTCGAACCTCGGTTAACGGAGTCAGAGTCCGCTGTCCTACCACTAGACGATCCCCCAAAGAGGGGCGCCTTAGCGCTTGGAGTACTGTGGCCGCTTGCGGGCCTTGTGGAGGCCGACCTTCTTGCGCTCGACCTCACGCGCATCCCGCGTCAGGAAACCCGCGCGCCGCAACGGCAGGCGCAACGTTTCATCGTAGGCGAGCAAGGCCCGCGCGATGCCGTGCAGCACGGCCCCCGCCTGACCACTCGGACCACCGCCACGCACGTTCACCTTGACATCGAAATGGTTCAGGGTCTCGGTCACCGCGAACGGTTGGCGCACGAGCGTCCGCGAGGTCTCGCGTCCGAAATACTCGTCGACCGGCCGGTTGTTGACCAGAAACGCGCCCTTCCCGCGACTCAAGTACACACGCGCATTGGCGGACTTACGCCGCCCCGTCCCGTAATGCTTGGCTTCGGCCATGTCGGTTCCTTATCCCTTTCTCAGTTCGAGCGGCTTGGGCTGCTGCGCCGCATGCTTATGGTCGCCGCCCGCAAAGACCTTCAGTTTGCGCAACATCTGGCGGCCAAGAGGCCCCTTGGGCAACATCCCGCGCACCGCCGCCTCGATGACCTCTTCGGGCGCGCGCGCCTTCATCTCGGTGAAGGTGTGGGTCTTTAGCCCGCTCTGGTACCCCGAATAGCTGTGGTAGAGCTTGTTCTGGGCCTTACGGCCGGTCACCTGGACCTTTTCCGCGTTCACCACGACGATGTAGTCGCCGGTATCCACATGCGGCGTGAACTCGGGCTTATGCTTGCCGCGCAGCCGGCGCGCGAGTTCGGTGGCAAGCCGGCCCAACACATGATCCGTGGCATCGACGACAAACCAGTCGCGCCTTACTGTCTCTGACTTAGCCGTGAAGGTCGTCATGGAAATCTGTTCCGAGGCGAAGAGTACGAAGCGCCGCATGGTACGGAGGAGCAGCCGCGCTGTCAACGCCTTCCCTGCGATAACAGTTGACCCCTGCGCGCATTGTGATATATAGAGCGGAGAAAAAAAGAAGGCGTGGGGTAGACCACGCCTTGAACCACCACTAGGAGGATGGAGGAGCCGGTATGCGGTCGGGCTCATGGGTCCGATCCGCAGAAAGCATATAATAATTATCTAATATAAGTCCCTCGCTGTCAAGGGCGTCTGTATCCTTGCTTCGTATGACCATGGAGGGAGGGGCTGGTTCCCAGTCCCTCCTTTTTTTAAATCCGGTCAAGTTTTTAAACCCGGTCAAGGCGTAGTCGCTCGACGGGTCGCCCACCCACGACATGCTGCTCCAGGATCTCATCGATGTCCTCGCGGTCGACGTAGGTGTACCATATGCCTTCCGGGTAGACGACAAGGACCGGTCCTTCCTCGCAGCGGTCCATGCACCCGGCCGTATTGATGCGCACGCCGCCCTGGCCGGCAAGCCCCAGTGCCTTGATCCGCTGTTTGGCATAATCCCGCAAGGCGCGCGCATCCTGCTGCTGGCAACACCGCCGCCCGTCGGCGCGCTCGTTCGTGCAAAAAAAGACGTGTTGTCTATAGTACAAGAGGCCCCCATGCCGCTTCTTCATCGCCCAAAACCAAGTGACGACCCGTCACCCACGCTCGCGGCCGCCATACGCGAGGCCAGCGACCGCTGCGTGGCCTGCGGCTTGTGCCTACCGCACTGCCCTACTTATGGGGACAGTCTAAACGAAAACGAGTCCCCTCGCGGACGTATCAGCCTGCTGCGCGCCGCCGCCGACGGCGTCCTGCCGGTCACGCCGGCCTTGACCGCGCACATCGATCACTGTCTTGGCTGTCTTGCCTGCGAAAGGGCCTGTCCCAGCCGCGTCCCCTATGGGGCGCTCCTGAAAAACGGTCGCGCCTTTCTCGCCGGAAAGAGTCCCTGGACCTGGCGCCGACAACGGCACCGGGCCCTGATTCAGGCCGTCGACCTTCCCGGGGCCGTGGCCATCGCGTACGCCGCGGCGCGCACCCTCGGGTCTGTGTCGCGACCACGAGCCGCGCCCATGGGCCTTCGCGATGCCGTGCGCGGCCTGCCCGCCCGACCACGCCCGGCGCGCGCCGACCGTCAAGGCGCGGGCCCGGCCGATGTCGCGCTTTTCCGGGGATGCACCGCCGACCTCGACCGTCCGGTGCTGAATGCCGCCATGCGCATCCTGCACGCCCTCGGTGTGCGTGTGCACGTGCCGCGTACCCAGGGTTGTTGCGGGGCGCTCGCCGCTCATGCCGGGTTCGCTGATATTGCCAGCCGCCAGCGGCGACGCAATCGCCAGGCCTTCGCCGACGGCGCCCCGGTGCTCGTGTCGGTGGCATCAGGCTGCGCCGCCGAGCTTCGCCATTACGACCCGGAACCCGGCGGCCGGTTCCCGGCGGTCTCTGATATTCATCGCTATCTGGTGGAAAAAACCGACCTCGGGCGTCTGACGCTGGCGCCGCTGCCGCAGACCATTGCCGTACACGACCCCTGCTCGCTGCGCAACGCCCTCGGGGGCACGCGCTTTGTCTATGACCTGCTCGCCCGCATCCCGGGGGCACGCGTGATCGAACTGCCGGGCAACGAGGTCTGCTGTGGCGCCGCCGGCGATTACTTCCTTCGTGAACCGGCGCGGGCGCAAGCCCTGGCCCATTCCAAGGCCAGCGCGGCGCGCGAGCTGGGGGCCGATGTGGTGGTGTCCGCCAATATCGGCTGCGCCCTGCATCTCTCCGCGGCGCTCGCCCGGCACGGGGTGGATATTCCGGTCCGGCATCCGCTTTTGGTAGTGGCCCGGCAACTCCCACCACTCGATGACCCGTGTTAGAGTGTCAGGCCATGAGAACATTTAGCCGCCTCGACCGCATCATCGACCAGCTCGACCAGGGCCTGAAGTCGGTGCTCGTACCACCCCCGGCAGACCCCTACCCCGAGACCGTGCCACGGGAGCAGGACGGGTTGTCGCCCGAGGAACGCGTACTCGGGGGACGGCTCATGCGCGTCAACCATGCCGGCGAGATCGCCGCGCAGGCACTCTATCAAGGCCATGCCTTGTGCGCGCGGGATGCGCACGCGTACGACACCCTGCGCACGGCCGGTCGTGACGAGCTTCAACACCTTCACTGGACGGCGGCCCGCATCAAGGAACTGAAGACGCACAAAAGCTATCTCACGCCCGTCTGGTATCTCGGATCCTTCGCCATAGGGGCGACCACCGCCCTGCTCGGCGACAAGGTGAGCCTGGGTTTCGTCGCCGAGACCGAGCGGCAGGTCATCGCCCATCTGCAAGGCCATCTCGCCAAGCTCCCGGCCACCGACCAAAAGACCCGGGCGATCATAGAACACATGGCCGCCGACGAGGCGCGACACGCGGCCTCGGCCATGGAGGCCGGCGGGCAACCCCTGCCCTGGCCGGCGCGGCTCGCGATGCGGCTCGCGGCGCGCGTCATGACCAAAACCGCGTTCTGGATTTAGCGCCCCGCCCTATCCCGAGGCCAGTTTCAGGACCTGTGGCGGCAGGAAGAGCAGCTGCACGAGCGTGCCCCCGGGATCCTGGCAATAGAGGCTGCGAGATCCATCTCGGTGCGTGCGCGGAGCGGCCGCGATTCGCACCCGGGCGGCGCGCAGCCGCTCGTGCCAGACATCCACGTCGCCCGCGCTCGCGACCGCGAACCCGATGTGATCCAGGGCACCTCCGGGTTGCGGGGTGCCGCGATGCAGGGCGAGGTTGTCGGAACCCGAGGAGAGATAGACATTGTCGGGGTCCGGGCGCCACACCACGGCAAGGCCCAGGACACCGGCATAGAATGCCTCGCAGGCCTCGAGGTCCGCGCACAGGAGCGCCACATGGTTCAAGCGCACGGCGGTGAGCTCCGGCGCGCCGTTATTCGACATCCACGATCTCGAATGAATGGCTGATCTCGGCGGTCTTGCCGAGCATGATCGACACCGAGCAATACTTTTCGGCCGACAGGCGGATCGCCCGCTCCACGGCCGCCTCCTTCAGCTCCCGGCCGCTCACCACGAAGTGCACATGCATGCGCGTAAACACCTTGGGGTCCTCCTCGGCGCGCTCGGCCTCGATCCGGGCGCTGCAGGCGCGCACATCGGCGCGTCCTTTGCGCAGGATATGGACGACATCAAAGGAGGTGCAGCCGCCCATTCCGGCAAGCACGAGCTCCGTCGGCCGCGGCCCCAGATTGCGCCCCCCGTGATCCGGCGGTCCGTCCATCGCGATCCGATGACCACTCTCGGTGGTGGCCGTGAACGCCGCCTCCCCATCCCACTCAACCACTGCTTTCATCGACCCGCTCCTCAAACAATTCCGCAAGCCTCGCGCCCGGATCCGCGGCCACCATGAACGCCTCGCCCACCAGAAAACCGCGCAGCCCGGCGGCCTTGAGGCGCCTCACCTCGTCGCGCCCGAGGATTCCGCTCTCCGTTATGACAAGACGCCCAGGCGGCACAAACCCTACCAGCTCCAGTGTCCGATCTATGGTCGTGACAAAGGTGCGCAGATCGCGGTTGTTGATGCCGAGCAACCCGCCGGGCAACGCCAGGGCGCGCTCGAGCTCGGTGGCGTCATGGACCTCGATCAGGGCGTCCAGGCCATAGGCCCGAGAGGCCGCATACAGCTCCTCGAGCGCGCCCGGAGACAAGGCCGCCACGATCAACAACACGCAGTCCGCACCCATGGCCCGCGATTCGGCGATCTGATAGCCGTCCACCATGAAATCCTTGCGCAACACCGGCAGCGCGCAGGCCTCGCGCGCGCGCGCGAGGTCGTCGCCATGGGCCCCGAAATAGCCCGCGTCGGTCAGGACCGAAAGCGCCGCGGCGCCGGCGCGTTCGTAGGCGCGCGCCACGGCCGCCGGATCCAGATCCGGGCGCAGCATGCCGCGACTGGGCGAGGCGCGCTTCATCTCCGCGATCACCGCCGGCCGCCCGTGATCCACGGCACGCGCCAGCGCCGCGGCGAAACCCCGCGGCGGCGCGCCGGCGGCGATGCGTGCCTCGAGATCGGCAAGCCCGACGCGCGCGCGCTCGCGTGCCACCTCGGCACGCTTGTCCGCCAGGATGCGCGCCAACACCCCGTTCACGCGAACCCCCGTGTAAAGGCCACGAACTCGTCGAGCTTGGCGGCCGGCCGCCCGTCTTGCAACAAGGCCTGTGCACGCGCCACGCCGGTCTGGATATCCGCGACCGATCCGGCCACATACAACGCCGCGCCCGCATTCAGGGCCACCGCCACGGCGGCCGGCCCCTGGTCGCGTCCCGAGAGCACCCGCCTTAGTACATCGAGGCTCGTATCCGCCGAGTCCACCTTGAGGGCATCGAGCCCCCCGGCCGGCAGTCCAAAATCGGCGGGCGCGAGCCGATAACGGCTGAGCACCCCGTTCTTCATTTCACACACCTCGGTGGCCGCCGCCGGACTGATCTCGTCTAGGCCGTCATCGGAGTGCACCACCAGGGCGTGATGGCTGCCGAGGGCGGCAAGCGCGCAGGCAAACGGCTCTAGGAGGTCGTGTGAGAACACCCCGACGAGCTGGCGCGCGGCACGCGCCGGATTGGTAAGCGGCCCCAGCATATTGAAGAGGGTGCGTATGCCAAGCTCGCGGCGCGGGCCGGCGGCATGACGCATCGCCTCGTGGTGGCGCGGGGCAAAGAGAAAGCCGACACCGACCTGATCGATGCACAGGGCCACCTGCGCTGGGCTCAGGGTGAGGATGGCGCCCGCGGCCTCGAGCACATCGGCGCTGCCGGATCGGCTCGATACGGATCGATTGCCGTGTTTGGCCACCTTGGCCCCGGCGCATGCGCACACGAGTGCCGTGGCCGTCGAGATATTGAATGTCGACGCCCCGTCGCCCCCGGTCCCGCAGGTATCGACCAGGTGGCCGGGGTCGGCGACCATCACCGGGGTGGACAGGTCGCGCAGCACCTCGGCCGCGGCCACGATCTCCTCGACGGTCTCGCCCTTCACGCGCAAACCCATGAGCAAAGCGCCGATCTGCGCCGGTGTTCCCGCCCCGCCCATGACCACCGCCAAGGCCTCCTTCATTTCGGCGGCACGGAGATCTTCCCCGGCGGCCAGCCGCGCAATGGCGCTCGTCAGGGCGCTCATGGGCGCTCGCCGCGCAGAAAGTTCTCGAGCAAGGCATGGCCATGCTCGCTCAGAATCGACTCCGGGTGGAACTGCACACCCTCCACCGGCCACCATTTGTGACGCAAACCCATGATCTCGCCGTCATCCTGACTCACGGCCGTGACCTCCAGGCATTCCGGCAGATCGTCTTTGGCAACCACGAGCGAGTGGTAACGGGTCGCCGTAAACGGGTCGGGGAGACCGCGAAAGACGCCCGTTCCTCCATGAGAGATAAGCGAGGTCTTGCCGTGCATGACGCGCCCCGCGCGTACCACCCGGCCGCCGAATGCCTGCCCTATGCTCTGATGCCCCAAGCACACGCCGAGCACCGGTATGTGTTCGCCGAAACGCATGATGAGATCCAGCGATATCCCCGCCTCGTTCGGCGTGCACGGGCCCGGGGAGATGACGATGCGCTCGGGCGCCAGACGCTCGATCTCATCGAGCGAGATCTGGTCATTGCGCGCCACATGCACCTCCTGGCCCAATTCGCCCAGGTACTGCACGAGATTGTAGGTAAACGAGTCGTAGTTATCGATCATGAGGATCATCGGTCACCTGCCCTGGACGCCACCGTCCCCTCACAAGTCCGGTCACGCGGCCCGAAACCCGATGCCGCAAGCCCCGCGGCCTTGATCATGGCCCGTGCCTTATTCATGGTCTCGTCCCACTCGCGCTCCGGAACCGAGTCCGCCACGATCCCGGCACCAACCTGCAGGAACAACCGACCGTTGCGCACCACCGCGGTACGAATGGCGATGGCCATGTCCATATTGCCGTTCCAACCGATGTAGCCGACGGCGCCGGCATACAACCCCCGTCGGACCGGCTCCAATTCGTCTATGATCTCCATGGCGCGCACCTTGGGGGCGCCGGTCAAGGTCCCCGCCGGGAACGTCGCGCGCAGGACGTCGAAGGCGTCGAGACCCGGGCGCAGGCGCCCGGTGACGTGCGATACGAGATGCATGACATGCGAATAGCGTTCTATGGTCATGCAATCGCTCACCGCCACGCTCCCGGTCTCGGCCACCCGCCCGATGTCGTTGCGCCCGAGATCGACGAGCATGACATGCTCGGCCCTCTCCTTGGGATCCGCCAGAAGCTCGGCGGCCAACGCCGCATCCTTCTCCCCGTCCTGACTGCGTGGACGGGTGCCCGCGATCGGCCGCACCGCCACCTCGCGGCCTTCGAGTTTGGCCAGGATCTCGGGCGATGAGCCGACGACATGAAATTCGCCGAGATCGAACAGATACATGTAGGGCGAGGGGTTGATGCGGCGCAACGCCCGATAGAGATCGAGCGGGGTGAAGGCCGCCGGCGCCGAAAGTCTCTGCGACAGCGCCACCTGCATGATATCGCCGGCGGCGATATATTCGCGCGAGCGCTCCACCGCCGCCTCGAAACCCGCCCGCGTGAACCCCGAAACGAAGTCCTCCTCGCGCACGGCGCGCGGCGATCCGGGAAGGAACATCGGGGTCGGGATCGGCTCGCGCAAGGCGCCCTCGAGCTCATCGAGGCGCCGCTCGGCCCGCGAGCGGCCGGCCTCTCCCTCGGCCATGTCGGCATGCACGACCAGGGACAGGGTACCGCGCAGGTTGTCGAAAATGACCACCTCCTCGCTCACCAGGAACAAGGCGTCGGGGCCGCCGATCTCATCGGGCTTTGGGTTTTCGCCCAAGGTCGGCTCGATGTGACGAACCGTCTCGTATCCGAAATACCCGACCAGCCCCCCGTGAAACTTCGGGAGCGCCGCATCCGGCACCACCTCGAAACGCGTCTTGAAGGCCCGTACCGTGGCCAGGAGGTCGTCAGTCCGCCCCCGCTCGATGATCACCCCGTCGCGCTCGACTGTCAGCTCGCGCCCGAACACACGCAGGCAGATCCGCGCGGGCAGGCCGATCAGCGAGTATCGGCCCCACTTCTCGCCACCCTGCACGGACTCGAGCAAATAGGAATACCGGCCCTGCGCGAGCTTCAGGTAGCAACTCAACGGGGTATCAAGGTCGGCGGGCACCTCGCGAATGACGGGGGCGAAACGGCCGCCCACGGCATCAAATGTCAAACAGCGCTTTTCTGGCATGATCGTGATTCCTCAAGGGGTACGGGATGGTCATCGTTCCCTTAAGGCGCCATCGACGGCCAAGGCCCGTCATGGCAGGGCCTTCGCGCACAAGAAGCGCCCTTCAAAGCGAAGGAAATTCCGGACACCGTCGAACGTCGGGGTCACGACCGCGGCGCCAAGCGCCAAGAGGTCGGCACCGTGATGATAACCATAAGCGACCGCCAGCGCCGGCATGCCGGCGGCCTTCGCCGCGCGCATGTCGTTTCCGGAATCCCCCACCAGCGCCGCCCCATCACGGGCGACACCCAGGCGCTCACAGGCCGTCACCAGCGGCAAGGGGTCGGGCTTCGCGCGCGCGAGTTCGTCGCCGCAGAGCACGGCATCGAAATAGCCCGCGATACCCAAGGCCCCCAACAAGGGTCTTGCGAAACGCCCGGCCTTGTTGGTCACGCAGGCCATGCGAAACCCGTCGGCACGCAGATCCGCCAGGGTCTGCGCCACACCCGGATACAGGCGGCTACGATCGGCGACATGGGTCTCGTAATAGGCGTCATAGAGGGCCTGCGCCTTTGCGAAGAGCGCCGCGTCCGGCTCGCCGAAGCGCTCGCCCGTCAAGGCCCTCTTGATGAGCCGCGGCACCCCGTCCCCGATCCACCCGCTCACGGTCGCCTCGTCGCACGCCGGACGCCCGAGCCTTGTCAGCATGTGATTGGCGGCATCGGCGAGATCCGGGGCGGTATCAACCAAGGTACCGTCCAGATCGAACAGGAGCGCCGCCAGCGGGAACACCGTCATGCCTTCGCGAGCTCCTCACGCATCTTGTGAATGGTGGCCCGATAGTCGGGCGTACCGAAGATCGCGGAGCCGGCCACGAAGGTGTCGGCACCCGCGGCGGCGATCTCGCGTATATTGTCGATCTTCACGCCGCCGTCTATCTCGAGCCGTATCGGGCGCCCGCTGGCATCGATGCGCGCGCGCACCGCGCGCAGCTTGTCGAGCGAGGAGCGGATGAAGCCTTGGCCTCCAAAACCGGGATTGACCGACATGATCAGGATCATATCGACCTTGTCCATGACATAATCCAGATAGGAAAGGGGCGTCGCGGGGTTGAATACGAGACCGCACCGGCAGCCGCTATCCTTGATGAGGCTCAAGGACCGGTCTATGTGCTCGCTCGCCTCCGGATGGAAGGTGATGTAGGTCGCCCCGGCCTTCACGAAATCCGGGATGAGGCGATCAACGGGCTTGACCATGAGATGCACATCGATGTCGGCCTTGACCCCATTCTTGCGCAGGGCCTCGCAGACCAGTGGGCCGATCGTCAGGTTGGGCACATAATGGTTGTCCATGACATCAAAGTGGACGATATCCGCGCCCGCCGCCAGCACGGAATGGACCTCCTCGCCGAGACGGGCGAAGTCGGCTGAAAGAATCGAAGGTGCAATCTTGAAGTCGCGCATGCATGGCCCCAAAGCTAAAGTCGGCAATGTACCCGATAGCGCGCCGATTTGCAGCACCCGCGCCAGACCCTCGACGGGGGCGCGAGGCTGCTCTATGGTTCCGGGAGGGGTGCTTCCCCGCCGCCCATGCGGGCCGAGGCCCATGGGCGCTAGATCGGACGAGCCGCTGGATCGGGGGTGGTGATGCGCCCAGCCGGGGGTGCTTCCCCGCCGCCCATGCGGGCCGAGGCCCATGGGCGCTAGATCGGACGAGCCGCTGGATCGGGGGTGGTGATGCGCCCAGCCGGTGACGCGCGACCCGCGGGCCGGGCACGGTGCCCGGCCATCCACAACGAGAACCCGGACGCGGCGTCTTGCCAGGCGCCCCTGGCGTCCAAGGCAGAGGTCAAGCCATGACAGAAGTCCCACAATCCTGCGTACTCCTCATATTTGGAGCCACCGGCGATCTCGCCCGGCGCAAACTCGTGCCGGCGCTCTTTCGGCTCCACGCCAAGGGCCTGCTCCCCAAGGGCTTCGCGATCCTGGGCGCGAGCCGGAGACCCTTGTCGCACGACCAGTTCCGGACGCTCATGCACGAGGCCTGCACCCAGTTTTGCGCAAGCCCCCCGGATGACGAACAGTGGCGGGGCTTTGCCGAGCGCCTCTATTACGAGGCCGGGCATTTCACCGACCAGACCCTGTTCCAGCGGCTGAACATGTCCCTGCGCGAGATCGATCACCGCCACGACACCCACGGAAACCGGATCTTCTACCTCGCGACCTTGCCGAGCAGCTATCCCCTGCTCGTCCGCCAGTTGCAAGGGGCGGAGATGATCAACAAGGTCGACGACCGCCCGTTTACGCGCCTCATAGTCGAAAAACCCTTCGGCCGCGACCTCGACAGCGCGGTGGCCCTGAACGATGAGATCGCCACCGTGTTCCGCGAGGATCAGGTCTACCGGATCGACCACTATCTCGGCAAGGAGACCGTCCAGAACATCCTGGTGTTCCGGTTTGCGAACGCCATATTCGAGCCGCTGTGGAACCGCATCCACATCGACCACGTCCAGATCACGGCCGCCGAGACCCTGGGCATCGAAGGCCGCGGGGGTTACTACGAAGAGACCGGCGTTTTGCGCGACATGGTGCAAAACCATCTGCTGCAGGTCTTGAGCCTGGTGGCGATGGAACCTCCCCTATCGTTCGATGCCGACGCCGTGCGCGACAAAAAGACCGAGGTGTTTCGCGCCCTCCGGCGTTTCGCCGGTCGCGAGGATGTGGCCGCCGCCACCGCGCGTGGCCAGTACGGAGCAAGCGTGGATGGGGCGCTGAAGGCCTACCGGGCCGAGCCCGGGGTCGATCCCCGATCGTCCGTCCCGACCTATGTGGCGCTGCGGGTATTCGTTGACAACTGGCGCTGGCAGGGCGTGCCCTTCTATATCCGCACCGGCAAGGGCTTGCGGCACTCCTCAACGGAGGTGGTGATCCAGTTCCGCCAGATCCCGTTTTGCCTCTTCGGGCAGGACCAGGTGTGCTCGCGCATAGAGCCCAACCGGCTGGTGCTGCGCATCCAGCCCCACGAGGGTATCAGTCTGGGCTTCGCCATCAAGGCCCCCCGCAACGAGGCCCATGTCGACCATGCCCGCATGCGTTTTGCCTACGGCAATCATTACGATGGCGAGATGCCGCTCGCCTATGAGCGGCTCCTGACCGACGCCATGCGCGGTTATGCCGCCCTGTTCGCGCGCCGCGACTCCGTCGAAGAGGCATGGCGCTTCGTGACCCCGATTCTCGATGCCTGGGCGCAAGACCCGCCCCCCGACTTCCCCAACTATGCCGCCGGCAGTGACGGACCCGAAGAGGCCGATGCGCTCATGCGCGCCGACGGTCGCGCCTGGCACCCCCTCGACCCTCCGGTGCCATCATCATGATCTTTACCATCGCCGACGACGATCAGGACCTGGCGCGCGCCCTCGCCGATCACCTCATGGTCGAGATCCAGGCCGCCTGGGCGCATGCCCGGCCGTTACGCATCGCCCTGGCCGGCGGGTCCACTCCGCGCAGCCTGTATGAGGAGCTGGGGCGCCGCGCGGGCACGCTCCCCTGGCAGGGACTCGAGATTTTCTTCAGCGATGAACGCGCGGTCGATCCGGAGGACGCGGCCAGCAACTATCGCCTCGCCCACCTCCCCTGGCTCTCAAAGGCCCCGCCCGGCGCACTCATCCATCGCATCCCCGGCGAGCTCGGGGCCCAGGCGGCGGCGGACGCGTACGATGACCTCCTGAGACGCGCGGCGGCCGGGGGACGGGCCCTCGACATCGTGCTGTTGGGTTTCGGGCCGGACGGACATATCGCCTCGCTGTTTCCCGGGGCCATGCTTGCCACCACCCGTATCGCCGAGGCGGTCCCGGCGACCGCGAATCGCGTCGCCCGCGTCACCCTGACCCTGCCGGCCTTGACGGCGGCGCGGCGGCGCATCGTCCTGGCCCAGGGGGCCGCCAAGGCACAGGCCCTGCGCGCGAGCCTGGCGCCCGGGGCCGAGACCCCGCTTGCGCAACTCATCGCCAAGGCCCCCGTCGAGTTTTGGCTGGACCGCGCCGCCGGGCAGGCGCTGTGCGCGAATACCGCTCCCTAGTAGCGATCCCGTCCGTCGTTTAGGCCCACGCGCACGCGGAACACCGTCGGACGGTGGGGCATGCTCTTCGTAAACGCCGGGTAACTGCGATCCCGCACCGCCGCCAGGGCCGCCCGATTGATCGCGCCGATGCCGCTCGACCGCATGATGCGCGCCCACAACAGGCGACCCGTGGGGGTCAATTCGAAGGCCACCACGGCCTTGCCGGACAATCGCAGCGCGGCCACGCGCGCCGGCACCACGAGACCCTGTTGGATGCGCGTGCGCAGCATCACCGCGTAACGATCGACGGCCTGGGCCACGACGTCCGGGGACGGCGGTGGCGGAGGGGGCGGCGCGGGAGGACGCGGTACCGCCTTGGGTCTCGGCGGCGGCACCTTTTTCACGGGCGTCGGCAACGGGACCGGGCGATGATGCACGATCGGTCGGGGCTTGGGCGGCACGGGTTGAGGTTTCGGCACCGGCCGCGGCCGCACCACCGGATGCGGCGGAGGCGGCTTGGGCCGGACGTGCGGCGCCGGCGGCTTGGGCAGGGTGACGAAATGCACGGCCATGGGCTTACGGCGCAGCCCCACGGTCTTGGGCTTGGGATGCGCCACCAGGAGGCCGGCGAACAAAAGCCCCTCCAGGACCACCGCCAACACGGTCGCGCGCAGGAACGAAAATCGCTTCTCGGGCATGGGCGAGGCGACAGGCAGCGATGAAGCGCTCATGAGACCATTCCCGTCCGTATCAATGCTGATGCGCGGCAATGCCGATGCTGGCCACGCCGGCCTTGCGCGCCGCACTCATGACGGCCACGAAATCCTGAAAGGGCACGTTCTTGGCGGCCGCGATCGTGACATCCGCGCGCCGCCCCCCGACGCGCCGCGACAGCAGGCCCTTCAAGGCCGAGCGGGGAACGACATGACCCTGGACATGCACCACCCCATTGGCCGTCAAACTGATCAGGATCTGCGGTCGAGGAAGCACCTTGGCGGTGCTGGCCTGCGGCAAGGCGAGCCCGAGGCCATGATCGGGGATCATGCGCAGGGTCAGGATCATGAAAAAAACCAGCAGGAAAAACATCACATCGATCATGGGGATCAACTCGATGCGACCCTTCTTGGTCTCGAAATACCGCATTTTCATGAGGATTTCGCCATACGCGCGCGCGCCGCGCCATGATCGACCGCGGGCTCGCCATCAGAGGCGATATTGACCGGGGCGCCGTCCATGCGATTCAAGAGCATGGTCTTTACGATATCGAGCTGGTGCAAAACCACGCGCACTTTGTTGTTGAGACCGTTGAAAGCCAGCAGGCCGGTCATCGCCACGAATAGCCCCGAGGCGGTGGCCACCAGGGCATCGGCGATGCCGCCGGTCACGGCCGTCGGGGCATGCCCGGGCGCCGACAACACGGAGAACGCATGGAACATGCCCACGATCGTCCCGAAAAGCCCCAAAAGCGGCGCCAGGGTCACGATGGTATCGAGGACCCACAAACGCTTGTCGAGGGCCGGGGCCAGGCGCAGGGTGGCCTCATCGAGGCGATTGGCGAGCTGCTCGCCGTTCGTGACCCCCATGTGGCGGGCGGCCACATCGAGCAGGACCGCCTCCGGAAGGCCGGGGGCAGTGGCCGCCAGCGCCGACAGCTGGGCGCGTGTCGCCTCCTTGTGCGCACCGAGCCGTTCGACGAGACTATTGCCCTCGAGCAGCGTACGCCGCAGATACCACGAGCGATCGATGATGACCGCGAGCGCAATCGTGAGAATCACGACCATGAGATAGAGTACGCCATCCGAGTAGTTCGCGAGATGGATCAAATACTGAAGAGTCATCGCCAATCCTCCGTAAAGGCGACACGATGACGTCCTTATGTGACCTGCGTTTGGCGTATGGATGACAGTTTGATGACACCGGCCGGAATGGCCGGCAGGTATCCCGGAGGGTGCGCGCGGCCCGGGCGATTGACAGCCGGGGCCGACTTGCGTATGAGGGGGAGGGTTTTATGCGAGGTAGCGCCTTTATGTCTTATCTGATCGCGGTCCATGGGTTGCTCGCCATGCTATGGGTGGGGGGCATGTTCTTTGCGTACATGATCCTGCGGCCCGCCGCCCAACCGCTCGAGGCGGCGCACAGACTGTCCCTGTGGGCGCGGACGTTCGGCCGCTTCTTCCCCTGGGTGTGGGCCGCGGTCGTCATCTTGCCTGCAAGCGGCTACTACCTGGCCGTCGCCCGCTTTGGGGGCATGGCCACGCTACCCCCATATGTCAATATCATGCAGGCACTCGGAGTCCTCATGATCCTGCTGTACCTCCACCTCTTTTTCGCCCCCTACCGACGCCTGCGACAGGGGGTCGGGAGCGGCGACCTCGTAAAGGCGGGGCATGCCCTCACGCAGATCCGCCGACTGGTCGCGATCAACATGGGGCTCGGCCTTGTCACCATATTCGTGGCCCTCGTCGGCGCCAACTGAACGCGCCCCGTCATCCGTTAGACTAAGATCGATCCTGGAACCCCATCCATGCCGCGTCCGTCCTCCGCGCCCCCTCAGGTCGGCTTTGTAAGCCTTGGCTGCCCCAAGGCCCTGGTCGACTCGGAGCAGATACTGACGCGACTGCGCAGCGAGGGCTACCACACCGCCGCCTCCTACCGCGATGCCGATCTCGTCATCATCAACACCTGCGGGTTCATCGATGCCGCTGTCTCGGAATCCCTCGACGCGATAGGCGAGGCGATGGCCGACAACGGGCGCGTGATCGTCACAGGGTGTCTGGGCGCCAAGGCCGACCTCATCCGCGCGCGCTACCCCGAGGTCCTGGCGGTCACCGGACCGCACGACGAGCCCGCGGTCATGGCCGCCGTGCATGCCCACCTCCCGAAGCCCCACGACCCGTTCGTCGACCTCGTCCCCCCGCAAGGCATCA
Organism: Acidiferrobacter sp. SPIII_3; assembly: GCF_003184265.1. Classification (GTDB taxonomy): domain Bacteria; phylum Pseudomonadota; class Gammaproteobacteria; order Acidiferrobacterales; family Acidiferrobacteraceae; genus Acidiferrobacter. The sequence continues at coordinate 2,848,346 of NZ_CP027663.1, forward strand.
AACTGACGCCGCGCCACTACGCGTACCTGAAGATATCGGAAGGCTGCCATCACAACTGCCGGTTTTGCATCATCCCGTCATTGCGCGGCACTCTCGTCAGTCGTCCATTGGGCGATATCGTGGCCGAGGCCGAGCGCCTGGTGGAGGCCGGTGTCAAGGAACTGCTGATCGTCTCGCAAGACACCAGCGCCTACGGTATCGATCAGAGGCAGCGCGTGGGATTCGCGGGCGGCCGCCCGGTCAAGATGTCGTTCCCGGGGCTCGTCCGCGAGCTCGCGAGGCTCGGGGTATGGGTGCGGCTCCACTATGTCTACCCCTATAAGAGCGTGGAGGAGATCCTTCCGCTCCTCGACATCGAGGGCGTGCTGCCCTACCTCGATGTCCCGTTCCAGCATGCGCACCCCCGGGTGCTGGCCGCCATGCGCCGGCCGGCGGGGCGCGCGCATCCGAGCGCCTGCGTCAAGGCATGGCGGGAGGCGCGACCCGACCTCGTCTTGCGAAGCACCGTCATCGTCGGCTTTCCCGGCGAGACCGAGGCTGAGTTCGAGACCTTGCTCGCATTCATCGAAGACGCCGGGATCGACCGCCTCGGGGCATTCGCCTACTCCGCGGTAGAAGGGGCGGCGGCCAATGCCCTGCCGAATCCCGTTCCCGAGGAGCTCAAGCACGAACGCCTCGAACGGCTCATGGCCCACCAGGCGACCTTGAGCGCGGAACGCCTGAAGACGCGCATCGGCCAAACCTGCCGGGTGTTGATCGATGAACGGACCGAGGACGGCCTGATCGGCCGCAGCTACGCCGAGGCCCCCGAGATCGACGGCGTGATCCGTGTGGCCGCGAGCGACGCCCGGCCAGGGGATTTCGTGGACTGCCGCATCGTCGCGACCGACACCCACGATCTCACCGCCATCATTCCTCCGACCTTGAGCGGTGACGCGCGCACCGCGGTCTAGGTTATGGTGTGCCCCGGCCCTTCACGGGCCGGCGCGCACCCATCGGCAACGTGACTTGGAGACCGCCCCATGAGACGATCGGTCGTCGTAGCCCTGCTCACCCTGGCGGGCACCCCCGCGGTGACCCTGGCACAATCAGGAAATGTGCATGGGTCGCCCCAGGGGATACCCTCGGAAACCCCCGACAGCACCGGGATGATGGCCCCGAGTCCGTCCGCGCGGACCACGAACAGTCGATCGGGGCTAAGCGATGCGGGCGGTGCGAGCGGGGCTCGCTTCAATGCCATCGCCCATGGGCGCCACTATATCACCCGCGCCCAGGCCAAGCGTTACGACCCCACCCTGTATCGCCATTTTCAGCGATGCGACGTCTTGCACGACGGACGTGTGACGCGCACGGAATTCAAAAACTGCCGAGGAGGCCTGAAACACTAACGACCCGCGTGGCGCGAAGCTGTCAGGAGGACGATGCCAACGCGTCGCGCACCGCCTCGAGCTTGGCGCGCACCTCCCACCCCAGCTCGGTCACGCGCGCATTGTTGACGATCGCCAAAACCGACACCGGGTCCATGAACGACACCTTCGTGGTCCCCTCCTTGGCGGTCTCGCTCACGACCACATTACAGGGCAGCAAAAGACCGATATCGGGTTCCGCGGAGATCGCCTTGTCCGCGAGCACGGGATTACACGCCCCGAGGATGTTGTAGCGCGGCATATCGCGGCCGAGTTTAGCCTTCATCGTGGCACTGACGTCGATCTCGGTCAGGACCCCGAAACCCTGCCCCTTGAGCGCCTCGACCACCCGCCCCCGCACGGCCTCGAAGTCCCCCGTCACCTCGACATCGAACCCGTAAGCCACCTGCCCGTTTTCTATCATGAATATCGCCTCCTGTAGTCACATTTCCCGATAAGCCGGCATTACGCGCCGCGGCGCGGACTCGGACCCTCGCGCCTCGTCAAGGGCGTGACCGCCCGCGACCGCCCGCGAAGGCGGTTGCCATGCCGCTCCAATCGCTCGTCGAGCTTGCTGGCAAGCAGTTGCGGGGCATGCCCCATCAAAAGACCCGCATGAAAATGATAAAGACGGACCTGGCATGGCACCGGTTCGTGCAAACCACGACCGCCAACCTGAAAATTCACCCAAGCCATGAGCGGGATTTCATTGACGAGCGAGCGTGCCACCCACAACCGGCGCTCCACGCGGATCATCATGCGCAGCGCTCCGATCTCGACATTCAGGGGCTCGCCAAGGCGCGCCAGCGCCAGCGATATGCGGTTGTAGCAAGCCGCGTCGATCGTCTTGGGCAGGATTCGGATCGGAACGTGGGTTCGGGGATCAAAGGTCACGACATCTCCCCATCTGACCGTATGGGCCCGAGTATGCCACGAAAAGGTGACGCATTGACAGGGCCGCGGCGCCCCGTCGGGGATCGCGCCGGCGCACCACAGAAAAACCCCGCGGGCCAGGGACCCGCGGGGTTTGGGGCCGCGCGATCTATTAGTTGACGCGCGGGTTCAGCTCACCCTTGGCATAGCGCTTGGTCATGTCCTCAAGATCGATGACGCGGATCTTGGAGGCCTTCCCGGCCGAACCGAAGGCCTCGTAACGCGCCTTGCAGATATCCTTGCCGGCCTGCACCGAGTCCTTCAGGAATTTCCGCGGATCGAAATTCTTGGGGTTCTTCGCGAGGCTGCGGCGGATGGCGCCGGTGATCGCAAGCCGCAGGTCGGTGTCGATGTTGACCTTGCGCACGCCGTGCTTGATCCCTTCCTGGATCTCCTCCACCGGCACGCCGTAGGTCTCGCCGATATCACCGCCGAACTCGTGGATGATCTTCAACCAGTCCTGCGGCACGGACGAGGAACCATGCATGACAAGATGCGTGTCGGGGATGCGCTTGTGAATCTCCTTGATGCGCTCGATCGCCAGGATGTCGCCGGTCGGCGGCCGCGAGAACTTGTACGCCCCATGGCTCGTGCCGATGGCGATGGCAAGCGCGTCCACCTTGGTCTTTTTCACGAAATCCGCCGCCTGCTCGGGATCGGTGAGCAGCTGGTCGTGCGACAGTTTGCCCTCGGCGCCCGAGCCATCCTCCTCGCCCGCCATGCCGGACTCGAGTGAACCAAGACAGCCAAGCTCCCCTTCCACCGACACGCCGACCGCATGCGCCATGTCCACCACGCGGGTTGTGACATCGACATTGTACTCATAGCTCGACGGCGTCTTCATGTCTTCCTTGAGAGATCCGTCCATCATCACCGAGCTAAACCCCGAGCGTATCGAGCGCTGGCATACCGCCGGGCTTGCGCCGTGGTCCTGATGCATCACGATCGGAATATGCGGGTACTGCTCGATGGCCGCCAGGATGAGATGACGCAGAAACGGCTCGCCGGCGTAGCTGCGCGCCCCGGCGGACGCCTGCACGATCACCGGGCTGTCGACCTCGTGCGCGGCCTGCATGATCGACTGTATTTGCTCCATGTTGTTCACATTGAAGGCGGGCACGCCGTAGCCGTGCTCGGCGGCATGATCCAGTAGTTGGCGCAGAGATACCAGGGACATTGTCTTCTCCTTAAGATTCCTAGTGAAACGAATTCAGCCGATGGCCGCGAAGTCGCCGGCGCGCACGATCTTCATGGTATTCGTGCCACCGGGCTTGGCCAACGGCTCCCCGATGCTGAGGATGACGAGATCACCGTCCCGGACAGCGCCCCGTCGCCGCAATTCGTCGATGGCTTCCGTCATGATACGCTCGGGATCTGTGGAGGTCAGGGAAAACCCCACGGGATAAACGCCACGATAGAGCGTCACCTTTCTACGGGTTTCCACATGCGGCGTCAAGGCATAGATCGGTACCGCCGAGCTGATGCGCGACATCCAAAGCGGCGTGGATCCGGATTCCGTCAGGGAGGCTATGGCGCGCACCGGGAGATGGTTGGCGCTGTACATCACCGCCATCGCGATCGCCTCGTCGACACGCTCGAAATGATTGGACATGCGGTGCATGGAAAACACCGCCTCGTCCTCCTTCTCGGCCTCGCGACAAACCCGGTCCATGGCCGCGACCGCCGCCACCGGGTGCTTGCCGGTGGCCGTCTCGGCCGACAGCATGACGGCATCCGTCCCGTCCAGAACCGCGTTGGCCACGTCCGACACCTCGGCGCGCGTCGGGATCGCATTCTCGATCATCGACTCCATCATCTGCGTCGCCGTGATCACGACCCTGTTCATCTTGCGCGCCAGCCGAATGATGCGCTTTTGAACGGGCGGCAGCGCCGCATCCCCGATCTCCACGCCCAGGTCGCCGCGCGCGAGCATGATGGCATCGGACACGCGGATGATCTCCTCGATCGCCTCCACAGCCTCGGCGCGCTCGATCTTCGCAACGATTCCGCCGGTGCCGCCGGCGGCGCGCAGCAACGTACGCGCCTCCTCGATGTCCTTGGCGTTGCGTGGGAAGGAGATGGCCACATAGTCGGCCTGAATCTGGGCCGCCGACTTGATATCTTCCCGGTCCTTGTCGGTCAGCGCATGCGCGGACAGACCGCCGCCCTGACGATTCACGCCCTTGTTGTCGGACAGCTCGCCGCCGACCACCACACGGCACACGATCTCGGCACCACTCACCTCGTCCACCCACAAGACGATGCGCCCGTCGTCCAGCAAGAGCGTGGCCCCGCGCGCAACATCCTTAGGTAAAGCCTTATAAGTCAATCCGACGCGCGTGGCATCGCCGGCATCGAGCGGCAATTCGGCGTCGATGACGAACCGCTGGCCCTCCTCGAGGCGCACCCGCTTGCCCTTGAAGCGCCCGATGCGGATCTTCGGGCCTTGCATGTCGGCGATCACGCCGATCTGCCGCCCATGGGCCTGCGCGCGATCGCGCACGAACTCGGCGCGCTGCTTGTGAACCTCGGCCAGGTCATGGGAGAAATTGAGACGTACCACATCCACCCCGGCCTCGATCAGCTTGTCGAGCACCTTGGGGTCATCCGTGGCGGGACCAAGGGTCGCCACGATCTTCGTTCGCCGCTGCATGACTTACGACGTGGCGACGGTGTTTGCCGTCGCCACCCTGCAATACTTGCCCATAATCTCCCTTATTCCGCTCCCCTGCCTGCCATCACCCGCGGCGCGTCCGGGCCACCGTCTCAAGCAGCGCCCCGTTCTTCCAGTATGGCCACCGCCGGAAGCGTCCGACCCTCGAGAAACTCAAGAAAGGCCCCGCCACCGGTCGATATGTAGCTGATCTTGTCCGCCACGCCATATTTGGCGACCGCCGCCAGGGTATCCCCGCCACCGGCGATCGAAAACGCGTCGCTCTCCGCTATCGCCTGGGCCAACGCCCGCGTACCGTCACCGAACTGATCGAACTCAAAGACCCCGACCGGCCCGTTCCAGACGATGGTGCCGGCCTTGCGCAGGATATCGGCGAACAGGCCCACGGTTTTGGGTCCCACATCAAAGATCATGTCATCGCCTCCGACGTCCGAGGCGTCCTTCAATGTCGCCTTGGCATCGGGCGCGAACTCCTTGCCGCATACGACATCCACCGGGATCGGAATCGACGCGCCACGCGCGTTGGTCTCTTGTATCAACTGCTTGGCCGTATCGATCAGATCCGGCTCCGAAAGCGACTTCCCGATCGGGAGGCCGGCGGCCGCCATGAAAGTATTGGCGATGCCCCCGCCCACGATCAACTGATCCACGCGCTTGGCGAGGCTTTCAAGGACCACGAGCTTGGTCGAGACCTTGGAACCCCCGACGATCGCGACCATCGGCCGCTTGGGACTATGAAGGGCCCGTCCAAGGGCATCGAGTTCGGCGGCCAGCAAAGGGCCCGCGCACGCGACGGGCGCGTATTTCGCGACGCCATGGGTCGAGGCCTGGGCGCGGTGCGCCGTGCCGAAGGCATCCATCACGAACACATCGCACAACGCCGCCATCTTGCGTGCCAGTTCGTCGTTGTTCTTCTTTTCCCCCTTGTTGAAGCGGACGTTCTCGCACAACACCACGTCCCCGTCCTTCAACCCCGGCACCCCGTCCAGCCAGTTCGCGACCAGCCGCACCGGCCTGCCGAGCAGGCCGCTTAGGTGCTCGGCCACCGGCGCGAGCGAGTATTTGGCGTCCGCCACCCCCTCCTCGGGACGGCCGAGGTGCGACATGAGCATGACCCGGCCGCCCTTCTTGCTGGCCTCGGTGATCGTCGGAAGACTCGCGCGGATACGCGTGTCATCGGCCACCTTGCCGTCCGCGAGCGGGACGTTCAAATCCTCACGAATCAAGACCCGCTTGCCGGCGAGATCGAGATCGGCCATCTTGCGTATCGTCATATCGGTCTCCCGAGGCCTGTTAACGCGCCTTCATCAGGGCTGCGGTGGTGTCCAACATGCGGTTCGAGAAACCCCATTCGTTGTCGTACCAGGCGAGGACCTTGACAAGACTCCCCTCCATGACCTTCGTGAGGCTCGACTCATAGGTGGACGAGGCCGGGTCGTGATTGAAATCCATCGACACGAGCGGTTTGTCGTTGTAGTTCAGGATCCCCTTCAGCTCGCCGTCCGCCGCAGCCCTCATGATCGCGTGGATCTCGTCTTTGGTCGTGCTGCGCGCGGCGGTAAACGTAAGGTCCACGAGCGAGACATTGATCGTCGGCACGCGCACCGCGAAGCCGTCGAGCTTGCCGTTCAGATCCGGCAACACGAGACCCACGGCCGCGGCGGCCCCGGTCTTGGTGGGGATCATCGACTGCGTCGCCGAGCGCGCGCGGCGCAGGTCGCTGTGATAGACGTCGGTCAGGACCTGATCGTTGGTATAGGAGTGCACGGTGGTCATGAGGCCGTGCTTGATGCCGATCTTATCGTGCAGGGGCTTTACGAGCGGCGCCAGGCAGTTGGTGGTGCATGACGCATTCGAGATCACGGTGTCGGAGGCCTTGAGCGTGCCGTGGTTTACGCCATAGACGATAGTGGCATCCACATCCTTTCCGCCGGGGGCCGAGATGATGACCTTCTTCGCGCCCGCCTTCAAATGCGCGGAGGCCTTCTCCTTGGTGGTAAAAAAACCGGTGCACTCGTGCACGACATCGATGCCAAGGTCCTTCCAGGGAAGCTGCGACGGGTCGCGATTCGACACGACACGGATCTTGTCGCCGTTGACGATCATATAGTCGCCATCGACCGACACCGTGCCCTTAAAGCGGCCATGGACGGTGTCGTACTGCGTGAGGTGCGCGTTGGTCTCGGCGTTCCCGAGGTCGTTGATCGCGACGATCTCGATCTCCTTGTTCCGCCCCGACTCATAAAGGGCGCGCAAGACGTTGCGTCCGATGCGCCCGTAGCCGTTGATCGCGACTCTGATTGCCATACCACCATCTCCCATTGAATGAGTATCCGGAAAGAAGGCCGGGGGCGGCTCCAGGCTCGCCCGCCACCCGGCCCCGCACATTATTTCAGCAGAGACAAGACGGTCTCGGTGACACGGGCCGCTGTGAAGCCGAAATGCTCGAACAGCGCCTCCGCGGGCGCGGATTCCCCGAACCGGTCGATACCCACGACCGCGCCATCAAGCCCCACATACTTGCGCCAAAAACTCGTGATGCCGGCCTCGACCGCTACCCGCCGGGTCACGGCCTTCGGCAAAACCGTTTCGCGGTAGGCCTCATCCTGCGCGTCAAAGAGCCCGGTATTGGGCATGGACACGAGCCGCACCCGCCGCCCCGCCTCCGTGAGCTTCTTATAGGCCTCCATGGCGATTCCGACCTCGGAACCGGTGGCGATGATAATGGCCTCCGGAGCGCCCCCCTGGGCCTCGGCCAGGACGTAAGCCCCCCGGACGATCTGCTTTAGGGTCTCGGCCGAACGCGCCTGATGGGTGAGTTTTTGCCGCGAGAACACAAGACAGCTCGGGCCATCGACGCGGTACAAGGCCTCCTTCCAGGCCACCGCCGACTCGACGGCATCGGACGGTCGCCAGACGGACATATTCGGGATCATGCGCAACGTGGCCAGCTGCTCGATCGGCTGATGCGTCGGGCCATCCTCGCCAAGACCGATGGAATCGTGGGTGTAGACAAAGACCACGCGCTGTTTCATGAGCGCGGCCATGCGCAAGGCGTTACGCGCGTATTCCGAAAACATCAGGAAGGTGGCGCCATAGGGCACGAAACCCTTGTGCAGCGCGATGCCGTTCATAATGGCCGACATGCCGAATTCGCGCACGCCATAATAAATGTAGTTGCCGCCGGGATTCTCCGCCGACACACCGCGGCAACCGGCCCACAGGGTGAGATTCGAGCCCGCGAGATCCGCCGACCCGCCCATGAGTTCGGGCAATTTCGGCCCCAGGGCATTCAAGGTGTTCTGGGAGGCATTGCGCGAGGCGATGGTCGCCGCCTTGGCATTGGTCTCGGCGATATAGGCGTCGGCATGCGCGCCGAAGTCCTTGGGCAGATCGCCTTGCATGCGCCGCAGGAACTCCGCGGCGAGTTCCGGGTGCGCGGCGCGATAGGCGTCGAAACGCTTGCGCCAATCGGCCTCGGCCTTGTCACCGCGGGCCTTGGCGTCCCATCCCTGATAGATGGCTTCCGGGATCTCGAAGGGCCCATGCTTCCAGCCGAGGCGCTCGCGGGTGGCCGCGACCTCCTTTTCGCCGAGGGCCGCCCCGTGACTCTCCTCCTTGCCCTCCTTGTTCGGCGACCCGAAGCCGATCACCGTCTGACAGCAGATGAGCGATGGCTTGTCGGTGACCTTCCGGGCCGCCTCGATCGCCGCCTTCACCGCCTGCGCGTCATGGCCGTCGACGCGCGGCACGACGTGCCATCCGTAGGCCTCGAAACGCTTGGGGGTATCATCGGTAAACCAGCCGTGCACCTCGCCGTCTATGGAGATGCCGTTGTCGTCATAAAAACCGATCAGCTTGCCAAGGCCCAGGTGTCCGGCAAGCGAGCAGGCCTCGTGGGAGATACCCTCCATCAGACATCCGTCGCCCAGGAACACGTAGGTGTGATGGTTGACGACCTCATGCCCGGACTTGTTGAACTCGGCCGCGAGCGCACGCTCGGCGATCGCCATACCCACGGCATTGGCGAGCCCCTGCCCAAGGGGGCCGGTCGTGGTCTCGACGCCCGGCGTGTAGCCATACTCCGGATGCCCGGGGGTCATGGACCCCATCTGCCGGAAACGCTTCAGCTCCTCCAGCGGCAGGGCATAGCCGGTGAGGTGCAGCAGGCTGTAGAGCAACATGGAACCGTGGCCATTCGACAACACGAAGCGGTCACGATCGGCCCACGCCGGATTGGCCGGATTGTGCTTCAGATAATCGTTCCAGAGGACCTCGGCGATATCCGCCATGCCCATGGGCGCGCCCGGGTGGCCGGAATTGGCCTTTTGCACGGCATCCATGCTGAGCGCGCGCACGGCATTGGCGAGTTCACGGCGGCGGGGGTCGACTTGACCCGCCGCTTTCGAGCGGCTTTCGGGCTTCACAGACATGATTAATCCTCAAAAAGAACAGTAATCCTTACTGGTAATGACCGGATGCGGCCTTCAGCAGGTGGTAGGCGACCAAAAGCTGTGTCAGCGCGAGCGGGTGCGACCGCAACTTCTCCCCGGTCGTGCCCGTGATGTCGCCGATGCTCTCGTGCCGCAGATGATGATGTTCACCCGGAATATGACGCCACAACAGGTCCTCCAGACGCTTGGCCTTCTCGTCTGAGATGTTGCCGTCGATCTCGAGCCGGTCCACAGGCAGCCCCATATCGCGGTCGAGGTCCATGTGGATACCATTGCCGCCCTGCTCCAGGACATCGGAAAGATCGGGGTGGGGCAGGGTGGGACGCAAAACCAGGGAGGCGTTCAGATGGCTTCCCGTCTCCTTCTTGTCGGTCTCGGGGGGCCAGAAACAGATGACCATGTCCGCCCACTTCCGCTGCGGCCGGATGAACGCCTCGGAATCCGGCTCGCGCAGCTTCATCTCCTTCGCCACGGCCTCGGCCGTGTGCCCGCGCTTTTGCGTGTCGCGCCGCATCTTCCACAGAAAGCGAAGCTCTTCGGGCGGGGCAAGATAGAGTTTGACATCATACGCGTCGCGCATGGCCTTGGTCGAGAACCCGAGCAGGCCCTCGACGATGATGAAATCCTTGGCCTCGACATAGGACGGCGGGTCGAAATCACCCGTGGCATGGTTATAATGCGGCTTCAGGATGGCCTTGCCATCCTTGAGCAGGTTCAGGTGCTGCTCGATGATGTCCATATAGTTGCAGTCGGGATGCAGGGCCGTCAGCCCCTTCTCGGCGCGCTGTACGCGGTTATACTTGTGGTAATCATCGGTACAGATGATCGTGCAGCGGTCCTGTCCGATAACCTTTGCGATGCCGCTCGTAATAGTCGTCTTTCCGGCCGCCGAATCACCGACGATCCCCAGCAGGATCGGTCTCTTTTGCATCTCACTGCTCCTCGATCAGGCCAAGCGGCTCGACAGATCCTGCCTTACCGCCCGCCCCACCCATGAATGAATGTGCTTTTTAGTCGCGCTACCCGAGCATTTCGCCCACCAACAACAAAAATCCCCTTGGCGGTCCAATCTCCCACCAAAGGGATGCGATTTGCCGCCCGGGCCGGTCCAACGAACCCAACCGCGGTCAAGAGCCGCGTATTTTCCCTCACCTTGCCCCTGTTCGGCAATAGTCGGGCCCTAACGCCTTCCGGCATTATGGTTGATCCATGCCCGCCACGCCTCGTACAGATCCAGGGAACGGGCCACAAGCGTGGACGACGGCGCAAGGCCATCGTAAGGCAACGGGTGACCCTCGAGCGTCGTTGCGATTCCGCCCGCCTCCTTCAGGATCAGGCTGCCGGCCGCGTAATCCCACAATTTCTGGCCTCCATGCACGGAGAGATGGGCGCGCCCAGCCGCGAGCCAGCACCACTCGAGGGCGCACGAACCGCAGTTGCGTTGCGATCCGTATGGCGGGTCGATGCCCAGCCGCCCCGCGAGGCGCGGCTTCAGTCGCTTGAAGTCCACCAGCGCCACGCATCGTCGTAATGCCGGCGACCAGTCCATCGCGCGCAGGCGTTCACCGTTCAACCAGGCGCCCTGGCCACGCAACGCCTTGAAACACTCCTTGCGCACCGGGTCATAAACCACACCCAGGGTCGGCCCGCCGTCTTGCAGCAGGGCGAGCGACACCGCAAAAAATGGCAGGCGGTTCACGAAATTCGTGGTCCCATCGAGCGGGTCGAGACACCACGCGCCGTGCGCCGATTGCAACGCCGCGCGTTGTTCGGCCTCCGACATCTCCTCGCCCACCATGGCAAACTGCGGCCAGCGGATGCGCAGCTCTTCGGCAAGCCAGGCCTGGACTGCGGTATCGGCAGCGGTCACGAGGCTGCCGTCTTCCTTCAGCCGCGACCGGCTCACGCCAAAAAGCGGCATGATCTCCCGCCGCGCGACCTCTTGAACGAGACCCTCAAGGACCTCGAGCGCGGCATGAGTGCGAGGATCGAGGCCTTGGTCGACGGTCAAAGGTTCATGCCTCCTTCCATTTGATGGAACAGCCGATGCTCGGGATCTGCTCACGCGGTCCGTGGCCGGTACGCGCCACCTGGGCCATGGCCTCGAAGAGCTCCCGGCGAGCACCGGCCACCGCCTCCTTGCGGCTCGCATCGAGCCGGCCCCGGTACTGAAGTGTAAGATCGGCCCCATAACCGAAAAAATCCGGCGTGCACACCGCCCCGAAGCGGCGCGCCACCTCCTGCGTCTCGTCGTACAGATAGGGGAACGGGAAGCGGTATTCCTGCGCGATGCGCTGCATGTTGGCAAACGAGTCCTCCGGATAATCCTTCGGATCGTTGGACATGATGGCGCAGCTTCCGATTCCTTCCGCGCGCAAGGCCGCGGCGTCACGGATGAGACGGTCCCGGATCGCCTTCACATAAGGACAATGATTGCAGATGAACATCACGAGCAGGCCGCGTTCACCGCGCACATCGGCGAGACCAAGGATGCGGCCGTCGGTGGCCGGGAGCACGAAATCGGGGGCGGGCCGCCCGAAGTCGCACACCGGGGTTTCTGTACTGACCATAGCGCCTCGTCAAACTGGCATGCCGTGGGGGCTGCATTATGGCACACCTTGATCGACCGCTGTCTATACTTACGGTACGACATAAGTCGCAGGGCGGTCATCCGGGAGGTCGGGTACGATGGGCGGGTCGTCGCGCAAGGCCGGATGGGCACTGCTCGTCATGGCGTCGGTGGCGGGCGCGGCGCGTGCCGCGCCGCTTACGCTTGCCGTCCAACCGGTCCTGGGGACGACGGCCACGCGCACGGCATTTTTGCCGCTCGCGCGCTTCCTCGGCCAGGTCCTCGGCCGCCCCTGCCGCGTCGTGACGAGCCCCAATTTCCTGGCCTATTGGGAGAGCATGCGCCAACGGCCCGGGCCGAGCTTCGTCCTCGACGCCGCCCACTTCACTGACTTTCGATTGACACACCTCCACTACCACGTGCTTGTCAAGGAACCGGGGACGATCTCGTACTCGCTCGTGGTGCGCGGCTCCGAGATGGTATTGGGACCGTCCGCGCTCATCGGGCGGCGCGTGGCCTCGCTCGGCATACCGAGCATGGGCGCGGCGCTGCTGGACCGGATGTTCCCGCACGCCACGCGCCGCCCGATTGTCGTGGCCGCCCGCGACGCGGCCGCCGAATTCCGCCTGCTGGCCGCCCATCGCGTGGCCGCGGCCATGATCCCGACACCGCTCGTCGCCCGCAAAATGGCGCAGGGGGCCGATCTCTCGGTGGTTACCACCACCCCGCCGATCCCCAACATCGCCCTGTCCGCCGCCCCGGGCCTATCGGCAGCCCAATACGCGCGGCTGCGGCACGCGCTCCTCGGGGCGCCGGCAAGCCTGTTCCAGGCGCTCGGCCTGCGGCGCTTCGTGATCGCGCATGCCCGCCAATACCGCGGGCAGGACCGCCTCCTGAAGATCTATTGGGGCTACTGATCGATCGATGGCTTACGCGATTGCCGCGCCGCCGATGCCCGGGCGGCGCTTAAGGGGCCTCGGCCGCAACGGGATCGTAGAAAAGCTCCTTCAGGCCGGCCAGATCCGGGATGCCCGCGCGCTTGCCGTCGATGTCGAGCGACACCGTAAGATAGGGATGCACGGCGTCCTCATCAGTGAGCAGCACAGAGGGCGCCTCTATCGTCCGCGACTGAGGTTCGGCATTGGTCAGGATCGCGAAAAATTCCGTGGGCGCGCGGCCCGGGAGCGGATAAAAGACCGCCACCCGCGACTTGGGCCCGATGGTGGCGGGCGGCCCCCAGAAGCGGCCCAGATCACACACCGCAATGGGTCGTGAACGCCAGCCCATCACGCCAAGCACCCACGGCGGACTCAAAGGGAGCGGCGTCAGCGTCTCGACCACCCCGACCTCCGCGACCAGCGCGCTTGGCACCAGCAGGTAACGGTCGCAAACGGGTAACAACAGGGCATGGACACGATCACTGGCCAAGGCCATGGTCACCCCCCAATGCGCGCAGATACGAAGCCACCGCGTCGATCGCCAATACCAGGGTCAGGCCGTTTTGGCCCACCGCCGCCCCCGGGAAAAGATGCCGCCCGGGAACCGGCGCCGGCCCGAGCGGCGTGAAGGGCGCGACGCGCAAATCGCCGGCCGGCAAGAGATGCAGGTCATCCACCAACAGACCGACCGGCCGCGCCGCGTGGATCCCAAGGAACACCGCCCGCGTCCAGCCGCTTTCGGGCAGCGGTGCCCAATCCGGCCCCAAGGCATAGGCAAGCCACGATACGCCTTGAACGGTACGTTCCGCCGCGGCCCGCCCCTTGCGCTCGACCTGCATGTTCTCGCGCGGCTCAACGAGGATGTCCGGGAGGTTGGGCATGAGAAAGACCTGCCCGGCAAACCGCAATTGCAGGTAATGGCGCAGGTCGGTCATGAATGGCCCCGCCGCAACAATCCCTCGATCTCCTGGCGCAGATCCTCCTCCTGGTACGGCTTCCCGAGATAGACATCGACCCCGAGCGCCATGGCATGTTCACGGTGCTTGTGCCCCGAGCGCGATGTGATCATGACGATGGGGACATGGCGCAGACGCGTATCGGCGCGTACCCGCGCCGTGAGCTCGTAGCCGTCCATGCGCGGCATCTCGATATCCACGAGCATGACATCCGGGATACGATCACGCAGCTGTTCCAGGGCCTCGATCCCGTCCTTGGCGGTGGCGGCATCGTAACCCTGCTTTTGCAGAAAGCGGGTCGTGACTTTGCGCACGGTCAGGGAATCATCGACCACCAGGACGTACGGTCGTTTCACGGCCGGCGCCTCGGCAGGCATCGCGTTGACACGCAGGCCCTCGGCTTCGTTCCATAGCGCCGGGATGTCGAGGATCAGCAGTACGCGCCCATCCCCCATGATGGTCGCCCCGAAAAGCCCACGGATCTCGCCCAATTGCGGGCCGAGGGACTTGACCACGATCTCGCGGGTCCCAAACAGGCTGTCCACCCCGACCGCCACCTCCCGCGTATCAAGTCGCAGCAACAGGACCGGCAGCTTGCGCGGCCAGACGCCTCCGCGGGGGATACCAAGGCGCGCCCCGAGATCCATGAACGGGTAGTCCCGGCCCCCGTAGCGCAGACTCGGGCGGTCGCCGGCCAGCGCCTCCATGACCGCCCCGGCCGGCGCCTCCACGATATTGACGATCGCCGCGAGCGGGATTGCGAACATCTGATCGCCGCACCCCACCATCAGCGCCTGGGTGATCGACAGCGTAAGCGGCAATCGGATGACGAAGGTCGTTCCACGGCCCGCCTGGGTGTCGACGCTGATCGCGCCTCCCAACTTCTTGACCTCACTATGCACGACATCCATGCCAACGCCGCGGCCGGACAAGTGGGTGATCCTTGCGGCGGTCGAGAAACCCGGCAGCAGGATGAACTGCATGACCTGCTCATCACTGACCAGCGCCGCCGCCGGCACGAGCTTGCGCTCGATGGCCTTGGCGCGTATCCGCTCGACATTGAGCCCGGCGCCGTCATCCGACACCCGGATCACGATCTCTCCGCTCTCCTGCGCGGCCTGTATGGTAATGGTGCCCACCGGGTGCTTTCCGAGACGTTCCCGTTCGGCGGCCGTCTCCAGCCCGTGGTCGATGGCATTGCGGATCATGTGCTCGAACGGACCTATCATGCGCTCCAATAGGTGGCGGTCGAGCTCGACATCGGCGGCGGCCAGAATAAGTTCGGCGCGCTTATTGAGTTCGCGCGCGGTCTGCCGGACGATCTGTCGTAATCTGTGGGCCTGGGTGGCGAAGCGCACCATGCGCGTACGCATCAGACCCTCTTGAAGCTCGGTATTCACACGCGCCTGCTGCTGGAGGACGGCCTCCGCCTGACTCGCCACGGCATCGAGCGTGCCGTGCACAGTGATCAAATCGTGCAGGTTCTCGGTCAGGCCTCGCGACAGATGCTGGAGTCGCGAGTAGCGATCGAACTCCAAGGGATCGAAATCCTGGGCGACATTGCCCTCGTCGATGCGTGCGCGCGACACGATCTGGGACTCGGCCTGGATCTCGAGTTCACGGACCTGGTCCCGGAAACGCTTGACGTTGCCGTTTAGCTCCGCCAGATGCCCTTTCAGGCTGAAGATCTGCTGCTCCATGCGGGCGCGCGCGATACTGACCTCTCCGGCATAGGCCACCAGCCGGTCGAGAAGCGCCGTGCGCACGCGCACCTGGCTTGCGGCCTCGGCCTTGAAGAGATCCTCGGCGGGGTCGTTCAGCGCCGGCGATGCCACGGTCGTGGCGACGGGCGACACCACGGGTGCCGGAACCGGCGGCGGCGCGGCAAATCCCTCATCGGGTGGATTTTCCTCCGATAAGCTCGCCATCAAGGCCCGCGTGATGTCCTCGCCAAAGACATCATGACCCGCTACGAAGGCGTTATAGAGTCCGCCCAGATGCTCGGCCGCCGCATCCAACAAAGCGAACAGCCGGTCGTCGCGTGGCTGCTGACCGTCCTCGACTCGGCGCAGCAGGTCTTCTGTTGCATGCGCCACATCGCCCATGAGCTCGGCCCCGCACATGCGCGCGCCGCCCTTCAAGGTGTGCAGGACCCGCTTTAGCGAATCGAGCAGGTCGTCGCGATCCCGGTACTCCCGCCATTGGACGAGCGCGGCCTCCAGACCATCCAGGAGATCACGCGCCTCATCGCGGAAAATGGCGCGCAGCTCGGGGTCGATCGCCTCGCGTGGCGCATCCGCTCCGGGCGAGGCCGCCGGATTCACGGGCTCAAGGGTCTCGGCTGCACCACCGGACCGTTCCCCGGGGGCCGCGCTCGCGACCATGCCCTCGGGCAGACCCTGCCCATCGAACTCACCGGGCACGGCCTCGCGCACCCCCTCCTGTATCGCCAGATTCTTTTGCCACCAGGTGAGTCCGGGGGGCGGCAGACCCTCCCGGGTAAGCGCGTCCAGACGTTCCCCAAGGGCCGCGAACGGCGCGTCCGGATCGGCGTTGTCGCCAAGGGCGGCGAGCACGCCCTCGATCGCGACCGCCAGACGCCGCAAGAGATCGGCGGCCTCGGTCCCGAGCGGTTTTTGATCGATCTCGCGGGCCTGAAGGTAACGCTCCAGGCCGGCGCATGAATCGGCCATGGCCAGCAGCGCCACGGAACGCGCGCTTCCCTGCATCGTATGCACGGCGCGTAACAGATCGGCTGACACCAGGTGATCAGGGCCATCGGCGAGCACGGCGTCCAGCACGCGCAGGTGGTCGCGCGTCTCGGCCACGAAGATATCGCGCAGCAAGGGATCGGCAAAAAGCGGTGAAGCGTGGGGCAACGAGACGGTGTGTGCGACGCCATCAGACCCTCCGTCATCCGAGACCAAGACCTCGTCACCGCAGGCCGCATCCTCGCTGGACAGCACCACCACCCCATCGTCCTCGGCCGGCAGGGTGATGGCGGCCGCGGCCGTGTCGGGCACGGGCGTTGCCGGGAATGGCTCGCGCCCCGCCGCCAAGGCCTGCAGGGCATCGCGAATGACAGCCATCTCCGGGAGTCCTCGGCCCTGCTCCACGGCCACCACCCAATCCCGCACCACCTCATGGGCGCGCGCCACCCAGGTGAGCGCGGCCGGGGTGACGGCGCGCTCGCGGGCGCGGATCTTGTTCAAAAGCGTCTCGGCATCGTAGGAGAGTTCAGCGATCTCGCCGGCCTCCACCATGCGCCCGCTGCCCTTCAGGGTGTGAAACGCGCGGCGCGCGACGGTCACGGCATTTTCATCGGACAGTTCGGCGCGCCACGCCGACAACGCCTCATCGAGCTGCGCTACCGCCTGATGCGCGTCTTCGAGAAACACCGGCAGGATCTCGGGGTCTATGGCGAGCCGTGGCGCCGTCAGCCCCGGCGCCTGATGCGCGTCCGCCTGAGCCGGTACGGCCCCGCGAGAGGGCTCTTCGCGCATGATTTCGTTCAAGGGTCGCGCCAGATCGGCAAGCTCGGCTTCGCGCAAGGGGCGGCCGCGCTCCAGTCCATTCACGTGGGCCTCGAGACCGGCGACCGCGGCGGCCAGGGCCTCGGCGAAGGCCCCCCCCGGGGCCAGATTGCCCTGCGCCAGACGGTTCAGGGCGCCATGGAGGGCGCGCGCCAGATCACCGGCGGGCTCCTCCTCCAGCACCCGGAAGGCCGCCTCGACCTGCGCCGCCAGGGCCGGCACCTCCGCCAATCCCTCGCGATCCCGCGGGGAGGCGGCAAACGCCAGGAAGGCCTCCTCGATACGCGCGAGGTTGGCGCGGATCTCGCTGGACACCGCCCCCACCAGTTGCCGCCTGTCCTGCGCCGACAAGGGCGCCTCGGAGACCTCCATGCCGCTCGTATCCGGCAGTGATGCGAGATTCGCCAACGCCCGAGTCCGCTCGTCGATACCCAGGCGCCAGCCGGAGGCGCCGTAGGGGATTTCGCGCGCCGCGCTCTCGATCTGCAAAAGCCCCTGCGCCAGGGCCATGGCCACGGCCCCTGACTTTTGGAGACGCCCGTCGGCAAGCCCCCGGCAGGCCTCGGCGATCGCCGAGGCAAGCGTGCCTAACGGCGCGACCTCGAGGGTCGCGAAGGTCTTGGCCATCTTGTCGAGCAGCAGCACCAGCTGGCCATTGGCATCGCCTGTCGTGTCCTGCGGGTCGAAGCAACGCGACAGCAGCGACTGGGCCTGCGCGATCTCCTCACTGAGCGCGCTGGCAATCGACCGCAGCGCGGCCATGGAGGCCTCGACGGGTTCATCATGGGCCGGTGTCGCGAGATCGAAGGCCTCGCGGACAGCCATGATCGCGGGATCGGACGATGCACCCTCACGCAGCACAAACAGCATGTCGCGCGTCAATCGTTCACAGGCGCCACGGCTGCCACCCCGGTCCTGGCCCTCGGCAAAACGCTTGAGCAACTGATCGAGGCGCGAGACAAGCTTCTTGTCCTCGACGCGCGGATCGGGTTCATCGATCAAAAGCCGCAGAAACGCCTCGGCCACCCACAGACACTGGGCGAGGGGCGCGAACGCGACGTGCGCCCGCCAGCCGCGCACGAGGTCCGGCAGGCTGCGCCGCATGTCATCATCGGCGACACCCTTCAGCCACTTCAACAGCGCCGCTTGAAACAGCGGGCGCTGTTGACGAAAGGCCTCGACGAATCCCGCGTCGTCGGTAGCCACCGCCCCTGGCGGTCGCGGGGTGAGGTCCACCCGGAAAAAGGCCTGCGGCGGCAGCGGCTCGGCGCCGCGGCCGGCACGCAATTCGTTGGCGAGCCCAAGCAGGGCAAGGCCGTTGCCCAGGCCGCGGGTTTGAACCCGGTCGAGAATATCCGGGAACAGCAGCAGGGCGCGCACCAGCGGCTCCAGGACCTCCTCGCGGGGCGGTTCGGTCGTGGCCAGCAGGGCCTGCACCGAGGCCTCCGCCTCGCCCACGAGATCTGCCAGGGCGTCGACCTCGACCATCTTCAGGGTGCCGCTGACCTGATGGAGGTAGCTCGCGCAGAGCCTGAGCTTGGCCTCGTCGGAGCGGTGCTCCACGAAGGCCTCGAGCGCAAGCCGCGCCTGCTTCAGGGTCTCATCTATCTCGTCTTTGACCCATCCCAGCGTCCCGAGATCGATACTGCTTTCGGTGACCATCTTACCCCCGGCCGGCATGCCAGCCCTCAAGCCGGCAGCTTGAAGCCCGCAACCGATGCCTGCAGTTCGCCCACGAGATCGGAGAGCTTGGCGATGGACTCGGCGGTCTGTTGAGTCCCCGCCGACGTGGTCGCCGTCGCCTCCTGGATCTCGGTCATGCTGGTCGAGACGGTTGTCGCCGCCTCGGACTGTGTGCGCGCGTCCTTGGCGATGCGCACGATAAGCCCCGACAATTGCTCCGACACCGACTCGATCTGGCCGAGCGCCTGGCCCGCGGCATCCGCAAGGCGCGTACCCTCGACCACGCCATTCGTGGCCTTCTCCATGGAACTTACGGCCTCGTTGGTATCGGCCTGAATGGTCTTCACGAGATCCGCGATCTGCTTGGTCGCCGCCCCCGAGCGCTCCGCAAGCCTTTGCACTTCATCTGCGACCACCGCGAAGCCGCGCCCGGCGTCTCCGGCCATGGCCGCCTGAATGGCGGCGTTCAGCGACAGGATGTTGGTCTGCTCGGCAATGTCGTTGATGAGCTCCACGATTTCCCCGATCTGCTGCGAGCTCTCGCCGAGACGCTTGATGCGCTTGGCGGTTTCCTGGATCTGCTCGCGCATCTCGTCCATGCCCTTGATCGTGTTCTGCACGGCTTCGGCACCGCGTTTGGCCGTCAACACCGAACCCTGCGCCACCTCCGCGGACCGTCCGGCGCTCTGCGACATATCGTCCATGGACTTTGCCATCGTGCGGATGCGCTCGGTGGTCGCCAGGATCTGCGCGGCCTGACGCGTGGCGGCGTCATTCAGCTCGGCCGCCGTCCGGCGGCTGCGGTTCGAGGCGCTCGCCACCTCCTGCGCCGTGGTATTGATGCGGTACACGACGTTGCGCATCTCCTTCACGGCATAGTTGATGGAGTCGGCGATGGCGCCCGTGATCTGCTCGGTGACCTGCGGTTGGATGGTCAGGTCGCCGTCGGCGAGGTCGCCCATCTCATCAAGCAGCTTCAGGATCGCGTCCTGCGTCTCGCGGTTCTGGTTGGCGCTCTGGCGCGCGCGCACCCGCTCGTCGCCGACGAGCTTGCGCCCGAGCAACAAAAGGAAAAGGAGTGACAACCCCGCCAGGGCGTAACCGGCGTACTTCTCGAACCGGCGCTTATGCGAAAGCGCCATGTAACCCCTCACGAGAGCGCGGCTTTGTGCGAGCAACTTGTTGCTGGTATGGAAGATCACAGAACCCGCGCGCTGCGCGACGAACAACGGAGCGGCATCGGCCAGAATGCCTTGCACGCTCTCATCCATGGCCGCGAAGGTCCGCACGGCGCGCGCGAACTTGGCGTGCGTGACCGCCGGGAGTTCCGGTCCCAATTGCGTCTGGGTCTGCTTGAAGAGCTTCGTGTCCTCACCGAATTCCGCGGCCGCCACGGCCGCCGCGCTGCCGCCTTCGGCGAACAGGTTCACCTCCATCGTGATGCGCTGGCTCAGCATGCCTTGGCGCGCCGCGAGATAGATCAGTTGAGGCGACATGTGGGCACGCATGCCGCGCGTCACGATCTCGTCCCATAAGGCAAGCAACATGGGTGCGGTCTGATTCACCGTCGCCACATAGTCGTGCATCATGAGCGCCGGCTCTTCCTGCTTTACGATCTGATCGACATGATGACGCACGCCGAGCCAGGTGGTGTTGAGCGCCATGAGCGCCGGCCGAACCATCATCGGGCTGGGCGGTATGCCGAGGCTTACGTTACCATCCTTCAGGCTGTCGATGATGTTCTGGTAGTCGGCGCGCGAGCGCTTGAGGTCGCTAAACGCGCTTTCCTCGCCGAGCGTCGCCGCCGCCGCATCCTTCGCGATACGCTGCGACAGCATGAGCAGCTGGTCGGACTGCTCGATATACTTCGAGTCGCGATTGGCCTGCTGGGCCTCCGAGCCGAACAAGATCGCGACCCCGACGAGCGACACGACCATCAACAAAAGCAGCACCGAGACGCCGGTCATGCTGCGGCCGGCGCGTGATCCCTTCTTGCCGCGCTCGGCCTTGGCGCGTTTTTTGGATGCCGGCTGCACCTCGACGAACCGTTCACCTTGCCCGCCGCCCAAGGACGCCAGCTCTTCGGTCGGCTGATCCAAAACGACCCCCTTCTTTTTGGATAGTCTCGCCACCATAATCGATGTTCCTCGTTAACGTTCTTATATGCGCCCGATTGCTTGCCGTGCCGGCCTCAGGCCGCCACGTGCTTGAAAGTCAGGCTTTCCGTAAGCGAACGCAGATCAAAGACGCCCCATAACGTATCGTCCTGCGCATATGCGGTCTGCACATGCATGAGGACGGCGTTGTCGAGCCCCGCGATGTCGCGCCGATCCCGCTCGGCATCGAAATGCTTTAATCCCAAAACCTCGTTGACCACGAGTGCCGTACTAAAATCGCCCACGTGCATCACGAGCAGACGCGCCTTGTCGTCCATGGGTACCGGCGCCTTGCCGAAGTATTCCGCGAGATCGATGATGGTCAAAAGCGAGCCGCGCACGTTGGCAACACCCTTCACCCAACGCTTCGTGCCCGGGACACGCGTGACCTCCGGTCGCACCAGCACCTCGGCGATCTGGTCGAGCGACACGAGCAGCGATAGGCCCGCGAGCCGGAATCCAAGCCCGCTCCACAAGGGCGCGGCCTGCGTCTGTTCCGGGAGGCCCGGGGCCTGCGCGCGCGCCTCGACCTGCATCCGCAGGAGGAGCGCAAACGCGCTATCCTGGGCGATATCGCTCACAGCGCCCGGATCTTGTCGAGCAGCACGCTTTCCACCACCGGCTTCACGATGTAATCCTTCGCGCCCTGACGCAGCCCCCAGGCCTTGTCGGTCTCCTGCCCCTTGGTCGTGCAGATGATGATCGGAATGCCGGCGGTGGCCGGGCTCTTCGATATCGTCCGCGTGGCCTCGAAACCGCTCATGCCGGGCATCACCACGTCCATGAGGATCAAGTCCGGACGCATGGTCTTTAACTTCTCCAGGCTTTCCTCGCCGCTTCTCGCCGTCGAGATCGTGAACCCGTTACGCCCGAGCATCTCCTGCAGGAGATGCAGTTCGGTTGGCGAATCGTCCACCACCAAAATACTCTTAATCGCCATTATTGCCTCTCTCCTCTCTATATCTAAGATGCCAAATCGCAGGACGTTGCGACCGCGGTCCGGCTAGTGCACATGCCGGGCAATGACCTCCACCAGCTCTTCCTGGGTGAAGGGTTTGTTCACATGCTCCTCGGATCCGGCGATACGTCCGCGCGCCTTGTCGAACAAGCCGTCCTTGCTGGAAAGCATGATGACCGGTATATGCTTGAAATCCTTGTTATTTTTTATCAAAAGGCAGGTCTGGTAACCGTCTAGCCGGGGCATCATGATGTCCACGAAGATGATGTCCGGCCGGCGGTCGGTGATAACCGACATGGCCTCGAAACCGTCCCCCGCCGTGTAGACGTCGTAGCCCGCCTTCTTTAAAAGGGCCTCCGCCGTTCGTCGTATCGTATTGCTGTCATCGATTATCATAACCTTGATACCCACGGGAACCCTCGCCGCTACGTTTCGGACGGCCATTTTGAGCCGCTCCTGCGTCTCTTTCCGCACCCTTCTGATTTACTAGCATACGCCGGCCACGAAATCCATTTAACGGGTGGATAAAAATTTCTGGGCCGCGGACCCGCCGGGACGCGGCACGCACCACGCGGCCGGTCTCGATCCCGGGAAAGTCCCGCCCGCGCCTTTCCTTTCGTTGACGCATGGTGTCACTATTCGCCTTCTTTCACGTTGCGAGGTTCGCTCATGAGCTGTGAGCCCATACATCAGCCCGTCCCCCACCTCACAACCGCCCTGACCGGCCCCTTATTGGCCCTTGAGGAGCGGTTTTTGGAACGTGAAACGCGGATCGAGCAGTGGTTTCATGAGAGATGGCTCACAACGCCGGTCCCCTTCTACACGTCGGTCGACTTACGCAATGCCGGCTTCAAGCTCGCCCCGGTGGATACTAACCTGTTTCCGGCCGGATTCAACAACCTCAACCCGGCCTTCCACCCGCTGTGCGTGCAGGCCTTGCAGGCGGCCGTCGAACGCCTGTGTCCGCGCGCGGCGCGTGTCCTGCTGATACCGGAGAACCATACCCGCAACACCTTCTATTGGGAAAACATCGGTGCGCTCGTCATGCTCCTGGAGCGCGCCGGCTACGAGGTCCGCGTCGGATCGCTGTTGGCGGACGACACGGTGCCGTCGCACATGACCCTGGCGAGCGGGCGCGTGATCCCCGTGGCGCCGGTCACCCGTACCGGGGACCGCGTCAGCGTCCCGGACTTCAACCCCTGTCTCGTACTTTTGAACAACGATCTGTCCGCGGGCCCTCCGGCGATCCTGCAGGACCTCGCCCAGCCGGTCATGCCGCCGCTGTCGCTTGGCTGGTGGAATCGCCTCAAATCCGACCATTTTACCCAATACCGGGAACTCGCCATCGAGTTTGGGGCGCTAAACGACATAGACCCCTGGCTCATAGACCCGATCTTCCGCCGTTGCGGGCGCATCGATTTTCAAAAACGCGAGGGCGAGGACTGTCTCGCCCACAACGTCGAGGAGGTGTTGCGCCTGGCCGGCGAGAAGTACCGGGAATATGGCATCACCCAGGAACCCTTCGTGATCGTCAAGGCTGACGCCGGGACCTACGGCATGGGCATCATGACCGTGCGTCATGCCGACGAGGTACGCCAACTCAACCGCCGGCAACGCAATAAAATGGCGGTGATCAAGGAAGGCCAGACAGTCCAGGAGGTGATGGTGCAGGAAGGCGTCTACACGTTCGAGACGCTCGGACCCGAGCAGGCCGTGGCGGAACCGGTGGTCTATATGGTGGACCGCTTCGTGGTGGGCGGCTTTTATCGCCTCCACGGGGCGCGCGGCATCGATGAAAACCTGAACGCGCCCGGCATGCAATTCCAGTCGCTGGCCTTCGCCGAATGCTGCACGAACCCCGATGGGACATTGGCCCCGGACTCGGGACCCAATCGCTTTTACGCCTATGGAGTCGTCGCGCGCCTCGCGCTGCTGGCCGCCGCGCGCGAACTCCAGGGGGCACCGGGGGGCACAAAATGACGCGACGCCTGGTGGTGGTGATGGATCCGGTCGATCACATCAAGGCCTACAAGGACACGACCGTGGGACTGCTGCGCGAGGCCGGCCGGCGTGGCTACCGCATGGACTTCCTCGAGGCGCGCGACCTCGCGCTTGCCGCCAATCGCCCCGTGGCGCGCGTACGGAGCCTGGTGGTGCGTGATTCGGACAAGGACTGGTGTGATCTCGGCGAGACGCGCGAACTCGCCCTGGCGGATGCCGACATCATATTGATGCGCAAGGACCCGCCTTTCAACATGGACTACATCTATGCGACCTACCTGCTCGAGCACGCGCAGGCGGCCGGGGTGCTCGTGGTCAATGATCCGGCGAGTCTGCGCGATGCCAACGAGAAATTGTTCGCCACCTGGTTTCCCGATTGCATGCCTCCCACGCTCGTGACCAGTCGCAAGGACGCCCTGCACGCCTTCCTGCGGGAGCATGGGGACATTGTTGTCAAACCGCTGGACGGCATGGGCGGCAGCTCGGTGTTCCGCGTGGCGGCAGGCGACCCGAATATCAACGTCATCTTCGAGACCATGACCGGCAACGAGCAGCGCCTTACCATGGCGCAACGCTACCTGCCGGCCATCGCCGAGGGCGATAAGCGCATCCTCATGATAGACGGGGAACCGGTCCCGTTTGCCCTGGCGCGCGTGCCCGCGCCCGGCGAGACACGCGGTAATCTCGCTGCCGGGGGGACCGGGGTCGGCCAGCCGCTCAGCCCCTCGGACCGGCGCATCTGTGAACGGGTGGGCCCGGCGCTGCGCGCGCGCGGCCTCATGTTCGTCGGACTCGACGTCATCGGGGAATCCCTGACTGAAATCAACGTCACGAGCCCCACCGGCCTGCGCGAACTCGACCGACTCTTTCACCTCAACATCGCGGGCGACCTTTTTGATGTCCTGGAGCGCAAAATGACCAAGGCCGCCAACAGGCCATGACGCCGGGCCGCATGAAGCCCGCCGACCGCCTCGGCATTGCGGTCTTTCTTGCGGGGCTTTTGCATCTCGTGCTGATCCTCGGCGTACGCTTCGACATGCCTCACGGATCGCCGGGGCACGCCCTCGATGTGACGCTCGTCCAGGCGGCAAGCCATTCCAGGCCGCGCCATGCGCGACGACTCGCCCAGGTCGATATGCGCGGCGGGGGCGGCGTACACAAGAAACGCGCGGCCCACACGCCGTTCATCGCCACCGCCCGCGACGGGGGGGCGCCGCAACCACAGCGCCGACGGCGCGCGCGCCGCTCACCGGTCGATCACCTCCGGCTGCTACACACCCGTCAAGGTCCGTTGCGCCTCACGTTTGCCAAACCCGTCTGGCAATTGCACGCCGCAATCGCCGAGCAACTCGGCATCGCCCGACAACTGACCGGCGAGGAGGCACGCCTCAAGGCCGAAATCCGCCGTGACTGGCGCCGCGCGCGGGCTACGGGCCGTGGTCGTGGCGGCGTCTCCACGCGCCGCTTCGCCTACGCCGCCTATATCATGCGCTGGGTTCGGCGCATGGAGCGCATCGGGAGTCGGCAGTACCAGCGCATGTTCGCGGGGCATGACCTGACCGGGGCGCTCGTGCTCGAGGTCAAGATTCTAAAAAATGGCGGCCTGCAAAGCGTCAAGATCCTGCGCCGGTCGTCCTATCCGGCGCTCGACCGCGCGGCGATTGCCATGGTGCGGACCGCTGCCCCGTTCGCACCCCTTCCGGCGGTGCGCGGGCCCGGGCTTCGAGTCCTGCCAATCATTGAGACATGGCGATTTCAAGGGGGGCATATGACCGGGACCGCACCCTCGACAAACGCCACCCCGTAAACCCGGACTTCCCTTGAAAGACCCGCAGGCATGCCGGATACTAGGTCGACCTTAAGACTGCGCGTCCCGGTGAGAGGACATCGGCGAAAGGGCAAGCCGCCAATCATCCTGCTCGGGTAAGCGGCGCTCAAGGGACGTCGGCTGCGCGAGGCCGCACATCCACCACTTCGCTGCGAGGGCCCCATGAATATGACCACACCGCTCGCCAATCAATTTCTCATCGCCATGCCGGGGCTTGGCGATCCCAACTTCTTTCGCACCGTGACCCTGGTCTGCGAACATAGCGCGGAAGGGGCCATGGGCATCATCATCAACCGCCCCGTCGACCTGACCCTGGGCGATGTCTTTCAGCAACTCGACATCGTCAACCCCGATCCGCGCGCGGCCGGACAGGCGGTATATCTGGGCGGCCCCATCCAGAACAACCGTGGCTTCGTCCTCCATGAACCCCTGGGGGCCTACGAATCGACCCTGGCGGTGAGCGACACGCTGGGCGTGTCGACCTCGCGCGATGTCCTGACGGCGATCGCCAACCACGAGGGTCCGGCGCACTTTCTGCTGGCATTAGGCTATGCCGGATGGGGTCCCGGGCAACTTGAGCAAGAGATCGCCGATAACGCGTGGCTGAGCGTGCCGGTAAGCTCCGAGATCCTCTTTCAAACGCCCTCCGAGACGCGCTGGTCGGCCGCCGCCCACCTGCTCGGCGTCGACATGGCGCAACTCTGCGGGGACGCAGGCCACGCGTGAGCGCGCAGACTTACCTGGGGTTTGATTACGGAACGAAGAGCATAGGGGTTGCCGTCGGACGCCTTCCGAGCGCTCGCGCCGAGGGGGCCGGATGTGTCGCTGGATTAAAGAGCGGACCGGACTGGGATGCCATCGCCCGACTCGTGCAGCTTTGGCAACCACAGGGATTGGTCGTCGGCCTGCCACGCAATATGGATGGCACCGACAACGCCATGACGGCCTTGAGTCTGCGTTTCGGGAGGCGTTTGGACGGCCGCTATCATCTCCCGGTATACTGGGTCGACGAACGGTTGACCACGGTTGCGGTGCGCGAGCATGTCCGGGATACCGGGGCACGCAAGACCCGGCGCAAGGCCATGCTCGACACCCTGGCGGCGGTGGCGATCCTTCAGGCATTCTTTGACGAGCCGCAGCACTGCACGCGCTGGCAGGAACAAGGCAAGGCAGGATAAAGGGATGAGGCATCCGTGATCGACGTGGGACAGGCGCTGGCACGCGTAATCGACGGCGCACGGGCCTTTGGCGAACGCAAGCCGCTATTGATCGGCATCCACACGGGCGGGGTATGGATCGCCGAGCGCGTCCATGAAGGTCTGGGCCTCGTTGAGCCGCTCGGGACCCTCGATATCTCGTTTTATCGTGACGACTTCAGCCGGGTCGGCATACATCCCCAGGTCAAGACCTCGCACCTCCCGGTCCCCCTTGATGGGCGCCACATCATCCTGGTCGATGACGTGCTGCATACCGGGCGCACCATAAGGGCGGCCATGAACGAGATATTCGACTTCGCGCGCCCGGCATCCATTGCGCTCGCGGTCCTGATCGTGCGCGATGGACGGGAGCTCCCGGTGCAACCCGACATCGCCGGGGCGACGATATCCCTGAGACCGTGGCAACATATCAAGCTGACGGGACCCGATCCCCTGGGGATCCGCATCACGGAGAAGCGCGAATGATGGCGGCACCGCCCGGCAGTGCCCACCGCGCCCGGCACTTCCTCACGACCGAGGACCTGAGCGGCGGCGCCATCGGCGAGATACTGGACACGGCCGAATCATTCATCAGCGTCGGCGAACGCGAGATCAAGAAGGTGCCGCTTTTGCGCGGCAAGACCATCGTCAACCTGTTTTTCGAGGCCAGCACCCGCACACGCACCACCTTCGAGATCGCCGGCAAACGCCTGTCCGCCGACATCATCAACATCAATACCAGCGTATCCGCCACGCAAAAGGGCGAGAGCCTGCTTGATACCGTGCGCAATCTCGAGGCCATGCACACCGACCTGTTCGTGATCCGCCACCCGCTGAGCGGGGCCGCCGACCTCATTGCCCGTTCGGTGCCCCACCACGTGCATGTCGTCAACGCCGGCGACGGACGCCACGCCCATCCCACCCAAGGCCTGCTCGACATGTTCACCATCCGCCGCTACAAGGGGGATTTCCGGCGGCTTACCGTAGCCATCGTGGGCGATGTCCTGCACTCGCGGGTGGCGCGCTCGCAGATCCACGCGCTGACAGCACTCGGCACCAAGGAAGTGCGCGTCGTGGGTCCGCGTTCGCTGTTGCCGGCCGCGGTCGAGACCCTGGGAGTCCGTGCCCACACCGACATGGCAACGGGCCTCGCGGGCGCCGACGTGATCATCATGCTGCGACTCCAGTTCGAACGCATGAGCGGAGCCTTGATCCCGAGCGCCCGCGAATATTTCGACCTCTATGGCCTGACTCGCGAGCGCCTGGCGCTTGCCGACAAGGACGCCATCGTCATGCATCCCGGGCCCATGAACCGTGGTCTCGAGATCGCCTCGGACGTGGCCGACGGCCCGCAGTCTGTGATCCTGCCGCAGGTCACCAATGGCATCGCGGTGCGCATGGCCATCCTGGCGCGTCTTGCCGGGGCCTCCGCCGGAGAGGGTCGCGCCTCATGAATATCGCCATAATCGGCGGTCGCGTGCTCGATCCCGCGCATGACGTCGATGCCGCCACCTCGCTGTTTGTGCAAGACGGCGTGATTGCCGGCCTCGGGGAGGCGCCCTCGGGCTTCCTGCCCGAACGCACGATAGACGCCCAGGGGCTCGTGGTGTGCCCGGGCCTCGTCGATCTGCGCGCCCGGCTGCGCGAGCCCGGACTCGAACACAAGGGGACGGTGGAGACCGAGACGCACGCGGCGTTGGCCGGCGGGATCACGCAACTCTGCTGTCCGCCGGACACCGATCCGGTCATCGACACCCCGGTCGCCGCACAATGGCTGATCGACCGGGCGCGGTCCTGCGGGGGCGCGCGGGTACGGCCGATCGGTGCCTTGACGCGGGCGCTGAACGGGACGCATCTCGCGGACATGCATGCCTTGCGTCGGGTCGGCTGCGTGGGGGTCGGCAACGCCCTCGTACCCATCAAGGACACCGCCGTCCTGCGTCACGCCCTGGAGTATGCCGCGGGCATGGGGCTGCTCGTGTTCCTGACGCCCGAGGACCCGTGGCTGTCGGCGCCAGGCGTCATGCACGAGGGCCGGATAGCGACCCGCCTGGGGCTTGCGGGGGTCCCGGAGAGCGCCGAGACCATAGAGATCACGCGCGCCCTCATGCTCATCGAGGAGATCGGGGTGCGCGCGCATTTTTGCGGGATCTCGTCTGCGCGCGGCGCGGCCCTGATCGCCGAGGGCAAGAGGCGAGGGCTTGCGATCACCGCCGACACACCCATCCATCAGCTGTATGTGACGGAAGACGATGTCGGCATCTTTGACACCAACTATCGCCTGCGTCCGCCGGCACGCACCATGGCCGACCGCGATGCGTTGCGCGATGCGCTGTCGGCGGGCGTAATCGATGGGCTGTGCTCCGACCATCAACCGCATGAGGCCGACGCCAAGGAACGGCCCTTCAGTGATGCCGAACCCGGGATCGCGGGGCTGGAGACCCTCCTACCATTGACCCTGCGTCTCGTGGAATTGAGCGTACTCACCCTCAAGGACGCCCTGGCGGCGGTGACCCATCGTCCGGCGGCGCTCCTGGGAATCCCGGGCGGGACGCTGGGCGTCGGCGAGCGCGCCGATATCTGCCTCTACGACCCCGAAGCCGTCTGGACACCGACCGCCGCCTCGGTCCGTAGCCGAGGAAGCAATAGCCCGTTCTACGGGACACCCCTGCGCGGTCAGGTCGTAGTCACCATCCACGGAGGGCGCATTGCCTACGAGCGGCCCGCGGTCCAATAGCGGCGGGCGGGCCTTCGGGGGCAGTGCTCGCCATGATCGCGGCTGGATAGATATCGCGGCGATCACCCCGCAGGTCCAGCATGAGACATGCGCGGCCATCGTGGCAGGACTTCAACCAGTTTGCGCGGGAATCCCCGCCATTCAAGGCGGGGAGGGATCCCACAGGGACTTCCTTCGGTCGTAGCGCCGCCGCGTAGCGGCGATGCTTCACAACTGAATAACCACCATGTATCGTTGTGAACATGGACGAAGAATTGCCAACCAGCCAGGCGTTGACCTGCAAACTGAAATTGCTGCTGGACAAGGAGCAGGTCGTCGCGGTCCGGCGCACGGCATTGGCGTACCGTAATGCCCTGAATCACGCATCCGCCGTGGCTTTCGCCAATGGCAAGATGTCGCAGGGCATGAAGCTGCAAACGCTGGTGTACCAGGATTTGCGGGAGCGGTACGGATTGCTCTCCCAAATGGCTTGCAATGCTCCGCGACAAGTGGCGGCGGCCTACAAGACGTTGTGGGAACGCGCCAAATCCAATGCTGCCCATAAAGCGAAGGGCTGGACCAAGCGCCGCTACAAGGGGCTGGACAAAGCGCCAAAATTCACCGCGCTGACCGTGAATCTGAACCACAAACGTGACTGGTCTCTGGGCAAAAACCAGACGGTCAGCATCAGCACTCTGAACGGCAGAATTCGGTGCCGTTACGAAGGCTGGAACCGGCATCTGGACTGGCTGGAGCACACGGCGGATCGGGGAATCACCCTGGGTGCCGCCAAGCTCTGGCAGGACCCGGTCTCCAAAGCGTGGTATCTGCTGGTTTCCGTCGACAAGGCACTGGTCGAAAAGCCGATGGACCGCATCACCACCGTCAAAGGCGTGGATCTGAACCGTCGCAACATTGCGGTGGAATCTAATACACGCGGCCAATGTCGTTTTTATCACGGCGGGCACCAGAGGCATTTGGCCGAACATGCCGCCAGTACACGGAGTGCGCTGCAAGCGAAGGGCACTCGTGGGGCCAAAGCGGTTTTGAGGAAACTGGCTGAGGAAACTGGCGCTGCGAGAAAGACGGCTGAACGCGGATACGGCGCACTGTGTGAGTAAGGCCATTGCGGAGCCACACGCGATGGTGGGTTTGGAGTGGCTGAAGGATATCCGCAACCGTACCGAGCGTCGCCGCTCGAAGAACGCTTCGGTGAAACGGCGCAAGGCCAACCGCAAGGTCAGCAGTTGGAGTTTTGCGGATGTGCAGGCCAAAACCGCGTACAAAACCCGGCTGTCGGGTGGTGTGCCGATTTGGGTGGACGCGGATTACACCAGTCAGGGGTGCTCTATTTGCGGGCACACCGGAAAGGAGAATCGACCCAATAACGGCCTGCTGTTTGTTTGTGCTCATTGTGGTCATACCCTCCATGCCGATTTAGTGGCGGCAAGAAACATCAGTATGCGAACGCTCCTCATCCGGCAAGACTGGGTGAGGACGGGGCGATTGTCAGCCGTCCCTGAAGCATCAGGCGATGAAGCCAAAGCCGCGCGTCTTTCGAGATACGCGGAGTTGCGGTGGAGCCTGGATGCAAGCTCCGTCCTCATTGTGGGCCGCATGGCCCATTAGGGCGGAGTTGTTGACTGGTACGCGGTTTCTGGGCCCGTATCCGCACCCCTCTCGAGAGCGCTGACACCGCGATCACGCGGCAGGCGCTCTTGGCCGTGATGCGCATGGATTTTGGGCCGGGGTACGCGAGGGCTACACCGTGCCACGCGAAACCTCGGCAAACCACGCCAGGAAGCGCGCCCGGGCCCCGGGCTGCGAGGCCGTCCAGCGCCCAAGGGCTTGCGTCATG
Organism: Acidiferrobacter sp. SPIII_3; assembly: GCF_003184265.1. Taxonomy (GTDB): domain Bacteria; phylum Pseudomonadota; class Gammaproteobacteria; order Acidiferrobacterales; family Acidiferrobacteraceae; genus Acidiferrobacter. Next base: position 2,880,205 of record NZ_CP027663.1, read on the forward strand.
CGCGCACGCCCGGCGGCATCGGCAAGCCATGTGCCAGCGACGCGCGCGAGATCCGCTGCGTCCGCGCACGACAGCACGACTTCGGCATCGACCGCAGCCGCGAGCAAGGGGTCGCGGGGGTAAGGGCCGGCCAGAGTCATTGCCCTGGCAGCCGGCAGTTCGGCCGGCAGGGGCGCGCCGGCGATAAGCGTCCCGCCGGCTACCACGAGATCCGCGCAATCATGCATGGCGCGGCGCGCTTCGGGGCTCTCGATGTAATACACGCGGGTCTTGGACGGCACCTCCGAGGTCATGAGCCGCAGCTGGCGCACGGTGGTCAGATGGTACTTTATGGACTCCCGGTAGACCTCCTCATAACGCCCCGGATCGGCGGGCGCAAGCGCCAGCAGGCCACCGCTGCCGGCCGACAGGGCCAGAAAGGTCGTGTAGGCGAGCACCTCTTCGCCAGGCTCGGTACCGGCAAAATAGACGATCCAACGGCCGGCCTTGCGCACCGCCTGGAAGCGTTCACAAAACCGCGTGTCGGTCGGCGCCTCCGGCGCCGCGGGCCACGCGATGAGCGGATCCCCCGTGACCACACCCCCACCAATACGCGTGGCCACCGCCTCGCTCGCCACCGCCACCATGCCAAGCGAAAGGAGCTCCGGGGCGCGGCCGTTCACCCACACGACGGGACAGGATGCGGCGGCCGCGAGTGCCCGGGAGCGCGGATCATCGTCGAGACACAACAGGATACGGGGCTTGAGCCGGGAGAGGATACGCGCGGGCGCAAGCGCCGGCATGCGCGCCCACGGCAGCGGTCCCTCATAACCGCCCTCATCGAGCAAGAGCAGCGCGAGCGGTCCCTGGCGGGTGTCCTCAAGCGCGGCCAGCAGTTCTTGGGCGGCGCGCACGCGCGCGACGGTCGCGACGACCCAGCAGGCCTCGGCGAGCGGCGGCTTGCCCGGCCAATACCACTGCGCGAAGCGCAATAAAGGCATATCGCTCATCGTCTTACCAATGCACCAGCTGAACCTCCGGGAGCGGGCGTCCCAGGCACAGGGCGCCCACCGCCCGAAACCGTTGCGGGAGATCGGTCACATAGTATTCGTGTACCGGCTCCTCGGCGGCGGTGCGCCGAAGGTCGCGCGCGGCGAGCAGATCCGCGACCCGTGCCGCGGTCGTCTCGGCGGAATCGACAAGCCGGATCGCGGGCCCCGCAAGCCGCGCGAGCAGGGGTTTTAGCAAAGGATAATGGGTGCAGCCGAGCACCAGGGTGTCGACCTCCTCGGCAAGCACCGGCCGCAAGTACTCACGGGCGGTAAGCTCGGTCACCGGGTGATCCAGCCAACCCTCCTCCACGAGCGGCGCGAACAGCGGACATGCCTGGGATACGACACGCGCATCGCGGGTGTGCGCATGGATGGCGCGCTCATAGGCCTGCGAGCTTACCGTGGTCAGGGTGGCGAGCACGCCGATGCGTCCCGAGCGGCTCGACGCCACGGCCGCACGCGCCCCGGCATCGAGGACGTCGACGACCGGTACCGGGGACCGGCCGGTCACAACCGGGAGGGCCACGGCGGCCATGGTGTTGCAGGCAACGACCAACATCTTGACGTCGCACTTTAGGAGGAAATCGGTGATCTGCGCGGCATATCCGGCCACCGTCGCCGACGACTTCGTTCCGTAGGGGAGCCGCGCGGTATCGCCGAAATAGACGATGCGCTCGTTCGGGAGGACCGCCATCAAGGCGTGCGCGACCGTAAGGCCGCCGATGCCGGAATCAAACACCCCTATGGGCCGGTCGCGGTTCATGCAAAAACCACCCGCCGCGCCATGGGACATGCGCGTACTTGGCAACATGGGACAGGGATCGACACGCCGGCATCTTACCAGTTACGGTGCGCAAATGCAGCGCAAATCGCGCCCCGCTCCGCCTAGAAGGTGATGTTGCGCAGGGAGTCCCCGAGCGCCGCCTCTTTCGCATCCTTGCCGTGCAGCTTGATGCGCAGCCGCAGGTCGTTTTGCGAATCGGCGTTGCGCATGGCCTCGTCATAATCTATGAGGCCCGCCTCATACAGGCCGAACAGCGCCTGATCGAAGGTCTGCATGCCCGCCTCCTCGGACTTGGCCATGAGCTCCTTGATGCCGTGAACCTCACCTTTCAGGATGAGATCGGCGATCAAGGGACTGTTGATCATGATCTCGACCGCCGCCACGCGTCCGGCACCATCCTTTTTTGGAATGAGGCGCTGCGAGACCACGGCCTTCAGGTTCAAGGAGAGATCCATCAGGAGCTGCGCGCGCCGATCCTCCGGGAAGAAATTGATGATGCGATCGAGGGCCTGGTTCGCGCTATTGGCATGGAGCGTGGTAAGGCACAGGTGTCCGGTCTCGGCAAAGGCGATCGCGTAGTCCATCGTCTCGCGCGCGCGCACCTCGCCTATGAGGATCACATCGGGTGCCTGACGCAGGGTGTTCTTCAGGGCCGTCTCAAACGAATCCGTGTCGACGCCCACCTCACGCTGGGTGATGATGCAGTTCTTGTGCTCGTGCACGAACTCGATCGGGTCCTCGATGGTGATGATATGCCCATTCGAATACTGATTCCGGTAGCCCACCATGGCGGCAAGCGAGGTCGACTTTCCGGAACCCGTGGCGCCCACGAATATCACGAGGCCACGCTTCGTAAGGGCAATGTCTTTCAATACCGGCGGAAGATTCAATTCCTCGAAATGCGGAATGCGGGTCTCGATCTTGCGCAACACCATGCCAACCCGCTGCTGCTGCCGGAAAACGTTGACACGAAAGCGTCCGACACCCTGCGGATTGATCGCGAAGTTGCACTCGTTCGTCTCCTCGAACTCGCTACGCTGCTCCTCGTTCATGATGCTGTACACGAACTGGCGGGCCTGGTCTGCGGTGAGTGCCTGGCGTGTCACCGGCGCAAGTTTCCCGTCCACGCGCAGGCTGGGCGCCACCCCGGCGGTGATATACAGGTCCGAGGCGCCTTTTTCGACCATGAGTCGCAGGAGATCGAGGAAGCCCATCCTACCTCCGCGCGGCGGCGGCCGCCCCGTTGTTGTTCGTGAATGCCTCCTTGTTCGCCGCCTTGCCGCGCGCCTCCTCGGGCGATACCTGACGTGACCGCACGAGTTCCATGAGGCACTGATCGAGGGTCTGCATGCCCACGGACTGGCTGGTCTGAATGGCCGAATACATCTGCGCGATCTTGTTTTCACGGATCAGGTTGCGGATGGCGGGCGTGCCGATCATGATCTCGTGGGCGGCGATGCGCCCGCCGCCGACCTTCTTCAATAGCGTCTGGGAGATCACCGCGCGCAACGACTCCGAGAGCATGGACCGTACCATCTCCTTCTCCGCCGCCGGGAACACGTCCACCACGCGGTCTATGGTCTTGGCCGCGGAACTCGTATGCAGGGTGGCGAACACCAGATGACCGGTCTCGGCCGCGGTAAGCGCCAGGCGGATCGTCTCCAGATCGCGCAACTCGCCGACCAGGATGACATCCGGGTCTTCACGTAAGGCCGAACGCAGGGCATTCTCGAACCCCAAGGTATCCCGATGCACCTCGCGCTGATTGATGAGGCAGTTCTTGCTCGTATGCACGAACTCGATCGGGTCCTCTATGGTCAGTATGTGCTCGCGTCGGCTCTCGTTGACATGGTCTATCATCGCCGCAAGGGTGGTGGATTTGCCGGACCCCGTGGGGCCCGTAACCAGTACGATACCGCGCGGCTGGTCGGCGATCTGCTTGAAGATTCCGGGGGCGTTCAATTGCTCGAGGGTCAACACCTTCGAGGGGATGGTCCGGAAGACGGCGCCCGGGCCACGATTCTGATTAAAAGCATTGACACGAAAACGCGCGATGTTCGGCAGCTCGAACGAGAAATCGCACTCCAGCCGCTCCTCATACTCCTTTTGCTGCTTGTCGTTCATGATATCGTAGACCATATTGTGCACGGCGCGCTCATCCAAGGGGTCTACGTTGATGCGCTTGACGTCGCCGTCGACGCGGATAAGAGGTGGCAGACCGGCCGACAAATGCAGATCCGACGCGTTCTGTTTATAGGAAAAGGCCAGGAGTTCCGCGATATCCATGAGGTGTGGGCTACCAGGGTGGAGGTATGTTGAAGTATAACGAGCGCAAGCGCGGAGACAAGGCGGTCTTTCCCTGGAGGAAGAGTCCCCTTACACTCACCCCATGCAAAACTTCTCGATAGGCATCATCGGCGCGGGTCACATGGGTCTGGCGCTGGCCTCCGGCCTGGCATCGCGCATGGCGCCGGACCGCATAGCGGTCTCCGATCCACACGCCGACAAGCGGCAACGCGTCCACGACCTCGGGATCAGCGCCATGGCCGACAACGATTCCGTGGTCGCGCGCGCCGACCTCCTGGTATTGGCGGTAAAGCCGCAGGCCATGCGTGACCTGTGCGCCGCCATCGCCCCCAGGGTTCGAGAGCGCCGGCCGCTCGTGGTCTCGGTGGCGGCCGGCATCCGCGGAGCGGATATCGCCCGCTGGCTAGAGGGCGGGCCGGCCATCATTCGTGCCATGCCCAACACCCCGGCCTTGATCAACGCCGGGGTCAGCGTATTGTGGGCCAATGATGAGGCCACCCCGACGCAACGCGAAGCGGCGGCGACCGTATTGGGCGCGGTGTCCCAGGTGTTTTGGCTCGCAGACGAGGCCCTCATGGATGCCGCCACCGCGATCTCCGGGAGCGGGCCCGCCTACTTCTTCCTGATGGTCGAGGCGCTCGCCGCCGCCGGAGCGATGCTGGGACTCCCGCCGGATCTGAGCGCGGCGCTGGCCGCGGGCACGGCCGCCGGCGCCGGGCGCATGGTCCACGATCACCCCGGGGAGGCCGCGCTCCTGCGCGCGCGTGTCACATCCCCGGGCGGCACCACCGAGCGCGCCATAAAGAGCCTCCTGGGCGAGGGCTTCATGGAGATGTTCGGACGCGCCGCGCAAGCGGCCTGCGATCGCTCGCGCGAGCTGGGCGAGCAACTGGGGGCGGCGTGAGCTATCTGAGCCAAGCCCTGGCCTTTCTCATCGATACCCTGTTTGGGATGTATGTCATCCTGGTGCTGCTGCGCTTTTTGCTGCAGCTCACCCACGCCGACTTCTACAACCCCTTCAGCCAGTTCATCGTACGCGTAACGAACGGTCCGCTTCTGCCCTTACGGCGCCTGATACCGGGCTTCTTTGGGATCGACTTCGCGTCCGCGGCACTGCTCATCATGCTCGAGGCCCTGAAGATCACGCTGATGGCGCTCGTCGAGCGCGTGGCGCCGCACTTTGCGGGCATCCTGATCCTGAGCCTCGCGGATCTGATCCAGCTTACGCTTTATGTCCTGATCGCGGCGATCTTCGTGCGCGTACTCATGGGCTGGGTGAGCCCCTATGGCGAGCACCCGTTCACGGATCTCGCCATCCACCTGACCGAGCCGTTCATGCGTCCGGCCCGGCGCCTGCTACCCTTGATCTCCGGAATCGACCTCTCGCCAGTCCTGGTGGTCATAGGTCTCGAGCTCATCGCCATACTGGTCGTACAGCCGTTGCACCACCTCGGGCTTACGCTCCTTACGTGAACCGCGTGACTCGAGGGGCCCTCGAGTTGCTGGCGGCAGCGGCACTCATCCTGGCCGGCAACGCCTACCTCACGCGCCACGCCGCCGATGGGCGCGCCCCGCCGCTGCCCGGCGCGAGCCTGAACGGGCACGCCCCGCCGATCGCGGCCGGACGCGCCCTGCTCATCGATTTCTTTGCGACCTGGTGTCCGGTGTGCCGCGCCGACCAGGGTGCGGTCCAGGCCGTGGCGCGCCATGCCCCGGTGGTGGTCGTAGCCACCCAATCCCCGGCGGCGGCCGTGCGGGCATTCGCCACGGACCATCACTGGCATACCCCCGTCATCCTGGACCGGCACGGCGGCATTGCCCGACGTTACGGGGTCCGCGTCCTGCCGATGGCATTCATCCTCGGACCGCGCGGACGCATCCGCTTCGTGGCCGCCGGCTATATGACCGAGGCCGGCCTTCTCGCGCGCCTGTGGCTCGCGCGCCTTCACCTCTGAGTCGGCTATTCCGGGCCGTGGGACTGTCGGCGGTAATACCAGCGCTGGATGACCACCAACACGGCGGCGAGCGCGAAGGCCGCCGTGGGCAGCAACGCATAGGGCCGGGGCAGGGCCTTCATGCACACCCAGGCCGCGACCGCGTAAAAGACCGGCAGAGTCTCGTAAAGCAGTTTCGGATACACGTCTCCCCTCCCCCAGGGACCCGCCAAGCAAGCCACGTGCCAGGATTTTCCTACTTTATACGCGACCAGGGCCCACTCCCTACTGTATAATGAGGCATTTTGCGAGGGATATCCATGGCCACAGTCGAGGCAACGAAGGCAAATTTTGAACAGCTGGTGGACGCGAATCCGTTCGTCATCGTCGACTTCTGGGCCCCATGGTGCGCCCCCTGCCGGGCGTTCGGTCCGATCTTCGAGGAGGCCTCCGAACAGCACAAGGACATCGTCTTCGCCAAGGTCAACACCGAGGCCGAGACCGAGCTTGCCGCGCATTTCCAGGTCCGCTCCATTCCGACCCTGATGATCTTCCGCGACCAGATCATCCTGTTCGCCCAACCCGGCAGTCTGCCGAAAAAGGCCCTGGAGGAGATCATAGGCCAGGTGCGCGCCGTGGACATGGACGCCGTGCGCCGCGAGGTGGCCGAGGAGGCCGAGCACGATCAGGGGTGTTGCGGTCACGACCACGGCGGCGAGGACCACCAGCATTAGGGGCATTGCGGGCCCATCCTTGAGTCAGTACACTGCGGGCTTTGCGTGATCCCGTGGATTCGTGAAGCCCATTCCCCCAGATTCCGTGGGACTGGTAACCCCAGCCCGGTTGCGATTCGCGGAACCGCTGGCGCTGGCAAGTGGCGGCGTCCTCGCGGATTACGAGATCGTTTACGAGACCTACGGGACGCTGAACGCCGAGGCCAGCAATGCCGTGCTGGTCTGCCACGCCTTGAGCGGCAGTCACCACGTCGCGGGCTACCATAGCGCCGACGACAAGAGGCCGGGCTGGTGGGAGCACCACGTCGGTCCCGGCAAGAGCCTGGACACCGCCAAGTTCTTCATCGTCGCCTGCAACAATCTCGGCAGCTGTTTCGGTTCCACCGGCCCGGCATCCATCAATCCCGCGAGCGGGCGCGCCTACGGGCCGGAATTTCCGATGGTAACGGTCGGCGACTGGGTGGCAAGCCAGGCGCGACTCGCTGATCGGCTGGGAATTCGGAGATGGGCGGCGGTGGTCGGCGGCAGTCTCGGCGGCATGCAGGCCTTGCAGTGGGCGATCGACTACCCTGACCGGGTGGCGCATACGGTCATCATCGCCGCCGCGCCCAAGCTGACCGCCCAGAACATCGCCTTCAACGAAGTGGCGCGCCAGGCGATTTTGACCGATCCGGACTTTCACGAGGGACGGTTCTACGATCATGCCACCGAGCCGCGCAGGGGGCTGCGCATCGCGCGCATGCTCGGACATATAACCTACCTCTCCGACGACATCATGCGTGAGAAATTCGGTCGCGGCCTGCGCGGCGGGAAGCTCAACTTCGACTATCAAGTCGCCTTCGAGGTCGAGAGTTACCTGCGCCACCAAGCCGATAGCTTCGTGGGCCGCTTCGACGCCAACACCTACCTCCTCATGACCAAGGCGCTCGATTATTTCGATCCGGCGGGCGCCGCCGACGGCAATCTCGCCAAAGCGCTCGCGCCAGTCAAGGCCGACACCCTGGTGATCGCCTTTACCAGCGACTGGCGGTTTGCCCCGGCGCGCTCGCGGGAGATCGTAAAGGCGCTTCATGACAACGACCTGAACGTGAGCTATGCGGAGATCAAGGCCTCTCACGGCCACGACGCCTTCCTCATGCGCATCCCGCGCTACGTCGATATCTTCACGGCCTATATGGACCGCGTGTTCGCGGGGCTTTCGTCATGATCCCGTCACGCGTGGACTTTCGCATCATCGGCGACTGGATCCGGCCGGGAAGCCGGGTGCTGGATCTCGGCTGCGGCGACGGATCGCTGCTCGCCTACCTGGCCGAGAGCAAGGGGGCGAGCGGTTACGGGCTGGAGATCGACGAAGCCCATGTCGGAGAATGCGTGCGACGCGGGGTGAACGTGATCCAGACCGACCTGGACGCGGGCCTCTCCGAATTCGACGAGCGCTCGTTCGATTACGTCGTGCTGTCGCTCACCCTGCAGGCGGTGCGCTACCCGGACCGGCTGCTGCGCGAGATGCTGCGCGTGGGTACCGAGGGGATCGTCACCTTTCCGAACTTCGGACACTGGCGCACGCGCTGGCAGCTCGGGGTCCTGGGGCGCATGCCGGTGTCCGCGGCGCTCCCTCATGAATGGTACAACACGCCCAACATCCATCTCTGCACACTGCGTGATTTCGCGCGCCTGTGCGAGCGCGAGCAGATAGAGGTCCTCGAGTCGCAGGTCGTCGACCACGCCCACAGACCACGGCTGGCGCTGCGCCTGCTGCCCAATCTTCTCGGGGAGATCGCCCTCTACAGGTTCCGGCGTGCGCGATTATCTTAAGCGCCGCGACGTCCGGGTACGCCTCTTCTGGATCGCCGTACTGTACGTGGCCGAGGGCCTGCCGTTCGGTCTCTTCAGTGACGTGTTCCCGGTCGCATTCCGCGAGGACCACGCGCCGCTCTCGGAGATCGGGATCATAAGCCTGCTGGGGCTGCCATGGACACTCAAGTTTCTCTGGGCACCGGCGATCGATCACTTCCGTCATCACCGGCTGTGGATGCTCGGCGCGGACCTCGCCATGGCGCTCGCCTTGGGACACCTGGCGTGGAATCACGGGGTGGGGCCGGCGGCACTTATCACGATCGGGGTGTTCACGCTGCTATCGTCGACCAACGACATCGCCATCGATGGCTATAGCCTGGAGCTGCTCGAAGTCGGCGAGATGGGGATCGGCAACGGCCTACGCATCGGGTTCTATCGCGCCGGCATGCTGGCCGCGGGCCTCGTGCTGATCGCCAGCACTTACATTGGCTGGCGCTATGCCTACATCCTGGCGGCCGGCCTTGTGATCGCAGACGGCCTCGCGTGCCTGGCGGCCCCCAGGGAACAGGTGCGCACGGCCGTCGACCGCCAATCCCTTGGCCAAGAGCTCGCCTCCTTGAGCCGCCGCCCCAAGGCGCTGGCCCTGGTGCTGGCCTTGCTGTTCGGTGCCGTGTGGCTTGCCAACGACGCACTGCACTGGTCACGCGCCATCCCGCACCTCTTCCTCTATGTCGCGGTGGCGGCCCTCGTCGTCTGGGCCACGAGCCTTGTGCGCCGCGATTCGCACGCCCCCCCGGCCTCCGACGGCCCGTTATTCGGCGCCCTGCTGGAGATGACGGGGCGTCCGGGGATGCCAGCGGTGTTTGTGTTCATCGTCCTCTATAAGCTCGGCGACAGCGCCATCGGCTTCATGGTCAAGCCATTCTGGGTCGATCGCGGTTTCAGCGCCGCGCAGATCGGGGCGGTATCGGTCATGGCGGGCATCGGGCTGTCGATCTTGGGCGGCCTGGTAGGCGGCTATATCACCGATCGCATCGGCATCTACAAATCCCTATGGGTGCTCGGCCTGGTCCAGGTGCTGCCCAACCTCGGCTATGCGGCGTGCGCGCACATCCTGCCGCGCGCCGCCCTCGGGGCGCCGATCCCGCTCGCCCACGAACTCCTCCTGTATTCCGTGAGCGCCCTCGAATCCTTTGCCGCCGGGCTTGGTACCGCGGCCTTTCTGGCGTTCCTCATGGCGATCGTGCGCAAGGAGCGCGCCGCCACCGAGTACGCCCTGCTCTCGTCACTGTTCGCGGTGAGCCTGCGCCTGGCCGGTTTCGCGAGCGGCTTCGGGGCGCAGGACCTCGGCTACGCACCCTATTTCCTGCTGACCTTCCTGTTGGCGTTCCCCGCCTACCTGCTACTGCCGGCGGCCGGGCGCATGCTCGCGGTCATGTCTGCCGAATCCGCGCATCCGCCAGCGTGAAGATCACTTCCCCAGGACGACCGAGGCCTGAGAACATATGCTCCGTATCGTGACCATCAATCTGAACGGCATACGCTCGGCGTGCGCCAAGGGCTTTCTCGCCTGGCTCGCAAGGCAAGACGCCGACGTCGTGTGCCTGCAGGAACTGCGGGCCCAAGAGGCGGACCTGACGCCGGAGATGCGCGCGCCGGGCGGCTACCAGGGCTATTTTCATTGCGCCGACAAACGCGGCTACAGCGGCGTCGGCATTTATGCAAAAAGGCCCCCCGACGGCATCGTGACGGGCGTCGGACGGCCCGACATCGACGCCGAAGGGCGTTATCTCGAACTCATATTCGGCACGCTCTCGGTGGTGTCGGTGTATCTCCCGTCGGGCTCCAGCGGACCCGAGCGCCAGGCCGCGAAATTCGCCTTCATGGACCATTTTTTCCCGCAGCTCGCGACGCTCGCCCAGCGTGGGCGCGAGGTCGTGCTGTGCGGAGACTTCAACATCGCGCACCAGGAGATCGATCTGAAAAACTGGCGCGGCAATCGCCACAACAGCGGCTTCCTGCCCGAGGAACGGGCGTGGTTTACGCGCGTCTTGAACGAACTGTCGTTCGTGGACGTGCACCGCGCCCTGTGCCCCTCGGAAGGCGAAGGATGCTATACCTGGTGGAGTAACCGCGGACAGGCCTATGCCAAAAATGTCGGGTGGCGGATCGACTACCAGATCGCCACGCCCGACCTCGCCGCGCGCGCCCGCAAGGCGCAGGTCTACAAGGAACAGCGCTTCAGCGACCACGCGCCGCTCATTATCGACTATGATCTATAGTCGCCGCCGGGCCGTACGCCCGGACCGTTCCTCGAGGGTCAGCCTATGTCACGCCTGAAGGCCGCCGCCTGGCATCTCGCGCTCACCGCCGCGGCGCTCGCCGCCGTATTCGCGATCGTGCGCACGCTTTGGTATCCGCACCCGCTGCTGGCCGCCGACGGGGCCTGGCAGGCCTATGGGCTTTTGGCGGGAGCGAGTCTGATACTCGGGCCGGTGCTTACGTTCATCGTGTTCCGCGCCGGCAAAAAGGGCCTGCGCTCGGATCTGGCGCTCATCGCCATCGCCCAGGTCATGGCGTTCGCGTTCGGTGTGCACCTGCTCTATGCCCGCCGCATCCAGATGGTCGTCTATTCCCAGGGGGCGTTTCATGCCCTGGATGCGGCCCACATCGCCCTCATCGGCGCCAAGGGCCAGGCCCTGCTGCGCACCCTGCCCGCGCGCCCGGCCTACGTCTACGTGAAGCTGCCGCACAGCAAGAAGGCCATGTTCGGGGTCGAGATCCGCACGCTGCAGGGCGAGCCGCCGGTCTTTCTGCGCGGCTGGCGCTATCGGCCCTATACCGCCGCGGAGCGGAAAACAGCCCTCGCCCACGGCTACCCGCTCGTGGCCTTGGCGCGCACCAATCATATGGCCGCCGCCGTCATCCGCCGCTTTCGCAAGCACCATCGGCAGCTTGACCAATATGTATTCGTGCCACTGCGCGGGACCTACACGAGCGTGATGCTGGCCCTCGGCCGGGGGGACGGCCGGATCGTCGGCGTGTTACCCTTCAATCCAGGCCTCGGGAAACCCCCCGCATGAACGATACACAAGACGCATTCTTCGACCTCGCGGTGTCCTGCGGCGCGTTGACCTTCGGCGCCTTCACCCTCAAATCGGGGCGCCAGAGCCCGTATTTCTTCAATGCCGCGGCGTTCGCCTCGGGGCGCGCGCTGACCGAACTCGGGCGCCTGTACGCGCGCGCCGTCGAGGCCGCTGGGCTTGGCTATGACGTGATATTCGGTCCCGCGTATAAGGGTATCCCGCTGGCGGTGGCGTTGGCCTCGGGACTCGTCTTCGAATATGGTCGCGACACCCCCTACTGCTTCAATCGCAAGGAGGCCAAGGATCATGGCGAGGGCGGGGCCACCGTGGGCGCGCCCTTGCGTGGCCGGGTGCTGGTCATCGACGATGTCATATCGGCGGGGACCTCGATCGCGGAATCAGCGCGCATCATTGCCGACGCCGGCGCCACGCTCGCCGGCGTCGTGATCGCGCTGGATCGCGAGGAACGCGGCAATGGCGCGCAATCGGCGGCCGCCGAGGTCGCGACGTGCCATCATATCCCGGTGGTGAGCCTCGGACGGCTGTCGGGACTGCTCGCCTACCTCGGCCGGCGCCAAGGCCTGGGGCAATATCGCGAGGCCATCGCCGATTATCGGGCCCGCTACGGCACGAGCGCCGCCGGCTGAGGGGCCCACGGCCCCTTCGCCACCGCCCTTCCCGGATCGGATCGGCCCGCTAGACCAGCAGGCGCATGCCCACGCCGATCGTCAGGATCTCGAAGGCCCGCTTGATCCACCGGTTGGAGGACCCGACGGCGACGTGCGCCCCGGCATAGCTCCCGGTGAGCGCCCCGGCCAGGAGCCAGGGGAGCCACGACCAGCGGATCTGCCCGAATGACCCCAGGGTCGCGGCGCCGGCCGCGTTCCAGGCCAGGCCCACCAGGGTCAGGGTATAGGCCACCGCTGATTTGTAATCGAGCCCGAACCAGCGTACCAGCCATAAAGTACAAAAGAGCCCGGTTCCCGAGGTCACGGACCCGTTCAGAACGCCGATGACAAACAGGCCCAGGCCGCCCAAGGCCAGGCCCCGGGGATCGCGGTGGCGGGCGATGGCCTCCTGCCCGAGATCATGGCGGCGCCACGAATAGAGCCCGAGACCCACGGTCAGCGCCCCCAGGACCATGCGTATGAGCGCCTGCGGGATGGCGAGCACCACAAGCGCCCCCAGGAGCACGCCCGGCAGCCCCGAGGCCAGGACCAGCAGCACGAGGGGGCGGCTGAATAGCCCGCTGCGCCGGTAGCGGCCCCCGGCGCCCACACCCAGCGCCACGCTGGCCACCTTGTGGGTGGCCAGGGCCTGGGGGTAGGGGAGCCCCAAAAACAGCAGCAGGGGCAACTGGATGAGGCCCACGCCGCCCCCGGCGGTGGCCGCGAAGGCGTTTGCCAGAAAGGCCACGCCCACCAAAATTAAAGACCGACTTACCATTTGACTTCCCGCGATCCTGCGCCTTTATTGTAACTCATGCCCAGACCGCCCCTGATCGTGCCCCTGCTGGCCGTGGCCCTGCTCGTGAGCATGGGCGCCACGGCACGGGCCATGGGTGCCATCTTCAAGTGTCGGTCGGGCGATGGACACTGGATCTATGCCGCGCGCCCGCCGGCTGGCTGCCAGGGGCCCCCGGCCATCCTTCCCTTGACCCGCACCCCCGGGCCCCGTGCCCCACGGCCCCGGGGCCGAAGGGTGACGCGCCCCGCGCTCGCCACGCGCGATCGCCTGCGCGCGCGCCTGCACCGCTACGAGGCCACCTTGCATGCGCTGCACGCCACGCGCATACCCCATGATCCGGCCCTGGCGCGCTGGCGGACCAACGCCCTCCATACCGTCACCGTCGATATCTCCGTGCTGCGTCGTGACTTGGGGCACGATAGACCGCGCCGCCGGACATCGAAACCCTGAAACGACCGTGCTCGCGGGCGCGATCTACCGTGCGCACAATGGAGCGCCGGTACGCGCCCTTTGCTCTACGACGCGGACCTTGCCACCTAAGCGCTGTCTCGGAAACAGACCGTATTCCTGGGCCCGGCCGCGCCCGCGCGTCGGCGCGCGCCGATACATCCCTGACGGAAACACCGGATGCGGTCGATAGTGCCATGACCACGCGGTGGCGACCAAGGCCGGATCGCGCACCCGGGACAAGCGTGCCCATCCGGCGCGTCGCCACCACGGCCGCGCCACGATCCCGGGCCGGTGGTCGCGGCCGCCTTGCCAAGACCGGAAGGACGTCGCACACTGATCGTCCGATGGGCAAGGATATGGTGGCGTTCTCTAATTTTAGTTTTTTCTTTTATAAAGCGGGTTTATCGGTTTTCCGTAAAACTTGATTAGTTTTACAAACCGTAAGGCTATAGAGTCTCGCCGACCGGGTGCGCCCGGTATCCGCCTTATAACCGAGGAAAATCGTTAATGTCGAGATTGGTGAGACCCCACGGTAGCGCGGCACTGAAACCCCTCCTCCTGAGCGGGGCGGCGGCGGCAGCCGAAAAAGAACGGGCCAAAAGCCTCCCCTCCCTCCCCATGAGCTCGCGCGAGACCGGGGACGTGATCATGCTGGGTATCGGCGGATTCACGCCCTTGGACGGGTTCATGAATCAAGCCGACTGGCGCGGCGTATGCGACGACATGCGTCTCTCCAACGGCGTATTCTGGCCGATCCCGATCACCCTGTCCGCCGACGAGGGCGCGGCCGCCAAGCTCGCGATCGGCTCGGAGGTGGCGCTTGTAGACAGCGAATCCCGCGAGATCATGGCCACCATGACCGTGGCCGAGAAGTACACCATCGACAAGGCCCATGAGTGCCAGACGGTCTTCAAGACCACCGATCTCGCACATCCCGGCGTGAAGATGGTCATGGAACAAAAGGCGGTGAACATCGCCGGCCCGGTCAAGGTGCTCTCGCAGGGGGATTTCCCGACCAAGTACGCGGGAACATATATGACGCCCGCCGAAACCCGCGCCCTGTTCGAAAGCAAGGGCTGGTCCACGGTCGCGGCCTTCCAGACCCGCAATCCCATGCACCGCTCGCATGAATATCTGGCGAAAATCGCAGTCGAGATCTGCGACGGGGTCATGATCCACTCGCTGCTCGGCAAACTGAAGCCCGGCGACATACCGGCGGAGGTACGGTCGAAGGCGATCGCCAAACTGATCGAAGTGGCGTTCGTCAAGGATACCGTCATCCAGTCCGGCTACCCCCTCGACATGCGCTACGCTGGACCGCGCGAGGCCCTGCTGCACGCCCTGTTTCGCCAAAACTACGGTTGCTCCCACCTCATCGTGGGGCGCGATCACGCGGGGGTCGGCGATTACTACGGGCCGTTCGATGCCCACAAGATCTTCGACGAGATCCCGGCCGGGGCGCTCGAAACGAAGCCCCTGAAGATCGACTGGACCTTCTGGTGTTACAAGTGTGGCGGCATGGCGTCGACCCGGACATGCCCCCACAACGAAAAGGATCGCCTGCTCCTGTCAGGCACGAAACTGCGTAAGGCCCTGTCGGAAGGCCAGGATGTCCCGGCGGAATTCAGCCGCCCGGAGGTCCTGGCGATCCTGCGGGATTATTACGCGAACCTCAAAGACGACGAAAAGGTGGAGGTCAAGCTCAGTGGTCATTCGGCGAAATAGCCGTGGGCGAGCCTTGCCCGGACGTATCGTCACATCACTTTCCTAGAAGCGGAGTCAACTATGCCAACGTTTGTTCGCACCGATAAATGCGATGGCTGCAAGGGTCAAGACAAGACCGCATGCATGTACATCTGCCCTCATGACCTCATGCTGCTCGACAAGGACGGCTCGAAGACCGGCCATGCGATGAAGGCGTTCAACCAGGAACCCGAGCAGTGCTGGGAATGCTACTCCTGCGTCAAGATCTGCCCGCAGAACGCGATCGAGGCGCGCCACTACGCCGACGTCGTGCCCATGGGCGGCTCGGTGCAGCCGCTACGCGGTACGGATTCGATCATGTGGACCATCAAGTTCCGCAATGGCGCCATGAAGCGTTTCAAGTTTCCGATTCGCACCACGCCGGAGGGCTCTATCAACCCATACGGTGACAAGCCCAAGGCGGATCTCTCCAAGCTCACGGACATGGCGCTTTTTACCGAATCCAAGCCGTATCCGTGCGACCGGAGCCAGCTGATCCGCGCCAAGTAATCACGACGCGGTTTTTGAATCGACACCCGGCGAAACGGGCCGTGATCCCGAGCCGGGGTCTCTCAAGTAGGGTGAAACATGTCAACAGAAGCTACATTTGGTAACCCCCAGGTGGTTGAGGAGACCGTCGACATCCTTCTGATCGGCGGCGGTATGGCGGCCTGCGGCGCGGCCTACGAGATCATGCGCTGGACGGAGGGCACGGGGCTCAAGGTGAAACTGGTCGACAAGGCCGCCATGGACCGCTCCGGCGCCGTGGCCCAGGGCCTGTCCGCCATCAATACCTACATGGGCGGCCAGGACCCGGCGGATTACGCGCGCATGGTGGCCAATGACCTCATGGGCATTACCCGCGACGACCTCGCCTATGACGTCGGACGCCACGTCGACGACTCGGTCCACCTGTTCGAGGAGTGGGGCCTGCCGATCTGGAAGCAGCCGGGCGACGAGGACAAGCCGCTGAAAGACGGCGGCAAGCCCGTGCGTTCCGGCAAATGGCAGATCATGATCAACGGCGAGTCCTACAAGGTCATCGTCGCCGAGGCCGCGAAGAAGGCCCTGGGGATGGACAATATCCAGGAGCGCGTGTTCATCGTAAAGCTCGTGAACGATAAGAACGACCCCAAGCGCGTGGCGGGCGCGGTCGGCTTCAGCGTGCGCGACCACAAGGTCTACGTCTATAAGTTCAAGGCCTGCCTGCTCGTCGCCGGCGGCGCGGTGAACATCTTCCGTCCGCGCTCGGTGGGCGAAGGCACGGGCCGCGCCTGGTACCCGGTGTGGAATGCCGGCTCGACCTATGCCATGGCCGCCGAGGCCGGTGCCGAGCTCACCATGATGGAAAACCGCTTCGTGCCCGCCCGCTTCAAGGACGGCTACGGCCCGGTCGGCGCTTGGTTCCTGCTGTTCAAGGCCAAGGCGGTCAACGCCTTCGGCGAGGTCTACATGGAGCGCAACAAGGAGATGCTGAAACAGTATCCCCCCTATGGCCTTGCCCATGTGCCCGCGAGCTGCCTGCGTAACCACCTCATGCTGCATGAGATGAAGGAAGGCCGCGGCCCGATCTACATGGATACGCCGACCGCGCTTGCGAAGCTCGCCGAGACCATGACCCCGAAGGAGATCAAGCACCTCGAGGCCGAGGCCTGGGAAGACTTTCTCGACATGTGCATCGGCCAGGCCGGGGTGTGGGCAGGCGAGAACATCGAGCCCGAGAAGAAGCCGTCCGAGCTGATGCCGACCGAGCCGTACCTGCTCGGCTCGCACTCGGGCTGCTCCGGGATCTGGGTCTCGGGACCCGAGGATCTGGGCGCGCCGGACGACTGGCACTGGGGCTACCGCTCCATGACCACCGTCAAGGGGCTCTTCACCGCCGGCGACGGCGTGGGCGCCTCGGGCCACAAGTTCTCCTCGGGCTCGCATGCCGAAGGGCGCATCGCCGCCAAGGGCATGGTGAAGTTCGCGCTCGACAACAAGGACTGGGTGCCGGAGCTCGACACGCCGGTGAACGAGCTGGTGGAGGAGATCTACCGTCCGGTGCGCACCTTCCTTGAGCACAAGGACTACACCACCGCCATCGACATCAACCCCAACTACATCACGCCGCGCATGCTGCAGTTCCGCCTGCAGAAGATCATGGACGAGTATGTGGCGGGGGTCGCGACCTGGTACCAGACCAACGCGAAGATGTTGGGGGTTGCCGAGGAGAAGCTCGAGATGCTGAAGGAGGACGCGTTGAAAATGCGCGCCAAGGACCTCCACGAGCTGCTGCGTGCCTGGGAGAACTACCACCGCGTGCTGGCGGCCGAGGCGCATATGAAGCACATCCAGTTCCGTGAGGAGTCCCGCTACCCCGGTTTCTACTACCGGATGGACTTCAACATGGTCGATGAAAAGAACTGGAAGTGCTTCGTGAACTCGACGTATGACCGCAAGACCAAGAAGTGGAACGTGTTCAAGCGTCCGCACGTCGATCTCGTCTCCAAGCCCACCGCGCCGTAAGCGCGATACGCGCGGGCTTAAACGAGGTATAATGAGGGGGTCCCGCGGGACCCCCTTTTTTGTCCGCCGCATCCTGGATTTCCACGAGGAACCCCATGAATCAAGATCCCTCCGATACGCGCCCACAAAGCCCGATAACCCCCGTAAAGCTCGACCTGGATGATCGTTTTCAGTTCGCTTGCCACAGCGGGATCGCATGCTTCAACAAGTGCTGTCAGAGCATCGATATTCAGCTCACGCCCTACGACATCCTGCGTCTCAAGACGCGCCTTCAAATAAGCGCGCGTGAGTTCCTGTTTCGTCACACGGTCCCGTTCGAGATGGATGGTCACGGCGTGCCGGGCCTCAAGTTGCGTACCGCGGATGAGTCGACCCGTTGTCAGTTTCTGACCGAGCAGGGCTGCGGCGTCTACGAGGACCGGCCAACCGCCTGCCGCTATTACGCCTTAGGCCTCATGTCGATGCGCAAAAAGGACTCCCCGACCGATGAAGACGCGTATTTTATCGTGAAGGAGGAGCATTGCCTGGGTCATCACGAGCCGCAGACGCAGACCGTGCGCGCCTACCGCGAGAGCCAGGGTGTCGATATCTACGACGACATGAATCGCGAGTGGCGGCAGGTCGTTTTGAAGAAGCGCTCGTGCGGACCGACCATAGGCAAGCCATCGGATCGCAGCCTGCAGCTCTTCTTTCTGGCAAGCTACGATCTGGACGGATTCCGGGACTTCATCAGCACACCGTCCTTCGACGAGGTCTACGTGGTCTCGCCGCAGGAGCGCGAACAACTGATGCAAGACGATGTGGCCCTGATGCGCTTTGCGTTCCGCTTCCTAAAGCAGTCGCTATTCGGGGAGACCACCATCCCCGAGCGCCCCGAGGCGATGGAAAAGCGCCTGGCGCGCCGTAAGGAGCGGAGCGCCGCCACATCGGGCGAGGCGGGCTAAAGCGGACTTGGGCGGGACCGCCCCTCGCCCAACCCCGGTCCGGCCGCGGGCGCATCCTGTTCGCCAAGACACATCGCGCAGCCGTCGGCCCTCATGAGCGGGCCGGCCAGATCCCCGGCGTAGCGGTCACACCCCCAACGGCGCATGGCCTCGTATTGCCCCGGGGTGGTGACGTGCGAGGCCACGACCGCGATATCGAGCGCGTGCAGGGTCGCGATGATGGCGGTCAGGCCTTCAATGGACTCGGCATCCGCCGAATCATCGAGGGTCAACGAGGCGTCGAGTCGCACCGTGCGAAACGCGAGCGCCTTCAGGTAGGGAAGGCTGGAATACCCGGCCCCGTAGTCGCCGAGCATCACATCGACGCCGTGTCGGCGCCAGCCGGACAGGGCCTCGAGCGCACCCCGCGGGTCGTCCATCACATCCTCCTCATGTATCTCCACACCCACCGATCCCCGATAGCCGTCGCGGCCGGCCAGGAGCGCCGCGAACGACTCCTGGAGGCGGGCGTCACGGAACGGCCGCAAACCCAGCCGGATGTAGACCGGCGGCGTCTTCAGCCCGCGGTCGCGCCAGCGCGCGATCTCGCTACCCAGCTGGCGTAGCGCCCACTCGGCGAGCGACACCGCAAGGCCGGCCTCTTCGGCGATCCCTAGGAAGTCATCGCCGTCCAACAGGCCCTGTTCCGGATGGCGCCATCTGAGGTTCGTCTCCAGGGCCACCACCGTACGTTCGCCGACGGCGCGCACGGGCCGGTAGTACAGCACGAGCTCGCCCGCGCTCAAGGCCTTGTGCAGGCCGCTTGCGAGCTGAACCTCATCGCCGGAGGTGGCGTTGGCGGCCTCATCGTAACAGCGATACAGGCCGCGGCCGGAGCGCTTGGCCTGATACATGGCGGCATCGCTGTGACGCAACAGGGTGTCGACGTCACGGCCATCCTGGGGGTAGAGGGCGACGCCGATACTGGCACTGCAATACAGGGTGTGGTCCCCCAGGAGGTAGGGCGCCGACAGCGCGCGCAGGAGCTTGTCGGCGATCAGTGCCGCGTCCAAGGGCGTGACCAGCGCCGCCGTCAGGATGACGAATTCATCCCCGCTGAGGCGTCCGACCATGTCCTCGGCGCGCAGGGCCTCTTGCAGGCGGCGCGCCACGAGCCGCAGGAAGCGGTCGCCCTGGTCGTGGCCAAGCGAGTCGTTGACGTCCTTGAAGTGGTCGAGGTCGGCGAACATCACCGCAAACAGCTGGCCGCTACGTTCGGCGCGGCGTATGAGCTGATCGATGCGCGCCTGGATCAAGGCGCGGCCCGGGAGGTCGGTCAGGGCATCATGGGTTGCCACATATTCCATGCGCCGTTCGGCCTCCTTGCGCCCGGCGGCATCGCGCGCCGTACCGATGAAGCGCCGCTTGCCGCCCAGATAAAACTCCGACACGCGCAGATCGATCGGAAACTCGCTGCCGTCCTGGCGCCGGCCCGTGAGCTCCCGGCCGGTCCCTATGACCCGCGCCTCGCCGGTCTCCCGATAGTGGCGCAGGTAGTCATCGTGGTGGCTACGATGCGGCTCGGGCATGAGCCGACTCACATTGTGGCCGATCACCTCCTCGGGCGCGTAACCGAAGAGGCGCGCCATGGCGGGGTTGAAGGTCTCGACAATGCCCGTCTCCGAGATCGTGGCGATGCCCTCGTCGACGCTGTTCACGACCGCCTGCACGTAGCTCTCGGTATCCTTCAGGCGCGCATGGGCTTCGCGGGCGCTGTGTTCCGAGGCCACGAGTTCGGCGACGAGCGGCGCGAGCTGCCAGCGCAACACCAGGAGCGCGGTGGCCAGCACCGCCACGATGAGCGGCAACACGATGGTGAATTCCCGATACACGGGGGCATAGAGCGCCGCGGTATCCATGGTCAACACCATCCCAAGACCGGTGTCGGCGACGGGGCGATAGGCGGCCGCCACCTGGTGCCCCAGATAATTGCGCGTCACCACAAAACCGGTGCGCCCGGCCAGCGCATAGCTCATGGGTAGCGGGGTCCCGGCGCGACTGCGCGCCATGCGCGCAAACGCCTGGCTTGGATCGAAGGTATTGGGGAAACAGGTCATGCGCGAGCCCGCCGGACCACATAGACCGATGTTGGCGGCCGAACGCAGGGCTCTGGCACCGAGCAGCAGCCGGCCCAACGCCGGCAAGGGTGCATCGCCCACCACCCAGCCGACGACCGCGCGCCGGCGGTAGACCGGCAAGGCCACGCGCAGCACGAAACCACGTCCCTCGTTCCACAAGAGCGTCGTACCGAGCTCCCCGCGCAAGGGCATGTCCACGACCGGGTGCGCCATGAAGGCCCCGACATGGGCATAGAGGGTCCCGGTATTCGCATAGAGCGCCAACGCCGACAGACGCATGGCGAGGAAGGCGCGCAGACCCCGGTTCATCGTATTCCGTGCCGCGTCCGCCTGGTGGGGCGCGGCCGCCAATTGATCGGCGAGGAACGGACGGGTGGCCACCATGCGTACGCGCAACCGCGCGTCGCGGATGTCGCGCACCGCCCACTGCACGCGCAACGCAAGCCCGGACACGAGGTTGCGCTGCAGGGCGACATCGGCATTGGTGCGCATCACGGTAAAGACCGCGACACCCACGACCACGCCGGCACCCACGACGAGCAGCGCGGCCACGATATTGATCGCCCACCCACGCCGTCTCACTTCCATCGCCCGCGCCCCAGGATCCCGTGGTCTCGCCCGGTCACTGCGCGCCCGCCCGTCCCGCGAACGCCCCCGCGCCCCTCGCGGCCTCCCGTCCGCGCCCGCTCATTTGACACATATCATGGCCGACGACATGGTACCCTGCCGCCCGGGTTTTTCGAACCCCGATGCGCACACACCCCGGCACCGGCCGATGTCCCGGACGACGACCACCACAAGAGAGAATTATAGAAGCTGGCGGATTACAAGCAAACCAGGGCCGGCATGGGAATTCTGTAAGCGCTCGGGCGACCATCCTCCCGGGTCCGGCGGATGGCGCGAAAGGATCGCACCCGCGGCGCGGGCCCCGGGGCCGTTGCGGCCGGGCCCCGCGACCATGCCCGTACCCCGCGCTATTCGCCGCTCATGGCTAACGCCGCATTCACGGTATTGGGCAGTCTTGGCATCATTTGCCGGGGGAGCCGGCCGGTGAGGGTATCGAGAAACGCCACGATCTCACGCACCTGCGCTACGGTGAGGGTCTTGTCGAGCTCCACGCCGGCCATGACACGCACCGCCTGTGACAAGGTATCGACCGAGCCGTTATTGAAATAGGGCGCCTCGAGCGCGACATCCCGCCATGAGGAGACCACCCACATATGCTTGTCGGCGGGCTTGTGCGTCACCTTATAACGCCCCAGATGCGCCATGAGATGGTACTTTGCGACATATTTGTTGTGGGTATAGATCGGGAACTTCATGAAGACCCCCTGACCCATGGGCGTCTTGCCGGCGCCATTGAACATGGGCCCGCTATGACACGAGGTGCAGCCCAACTCCTGCACCACCATGAAACCCTTGCGCGCCTCGGGACTGATGGCGTTGCGATCGCCCCTGGCATAACGATCGAAGGGACTGTCTGGGGTGATGAGCGTGCGTTCGTAGGTTGCTATGGCCTTGGTGATGTTATCGAAGGTCACGGGATGGGGCCCCGGGAACACGCGATGGAACTGCCGGCGATAACCCGGGATGGCCTGAACGCGGGCCGCGACCGCCCGGCCATTTGGCATGCCCATCTCCTTATGGTTCAGAAGCGGCCCCTTGGCCTGCGCCTCGAGCGACGGCGCCCGGCCATCCCAGAATTGCACCGGCAGAAAGGCGGCATTGAACACCGTGGGCGCGCTGCGCGAGGTATCGAGCCGCCCATCGACGCCTTGCGGAAACTTGCGGTTGTCGGTGCCCGTGCCCATGACGTTATGGCAGGAATCGCAGGATATCGTGCCGGTACTGGACAACCGCGGATCGAAATAGAGCTCCTTGCCGAGCGCGATCTTCGCGGGGGTCATCGGGTCGTCGGCGGGCACCGGGGGTTTACTTGGTAGCGCGAGACCCCGCAAGGCCTGCCGGGACAATGTCACGGTCCTGGCGGCGGCGTCGGCGCCCATGAAGGCCGCGAGCGCGATCCAGGCCGCGACACCCAACACCGCGCATCGCGGGAACACGCAATCGTTGCGATCCATCGCCTACTCCTTTGGGCCTTCCAGGCCGAGTCCATGACATCGACGACCTCGCCGCCACCGACGCCCGCGTCATTACGGGCCCGCGATCAGGCGGTCGTTCACCGTCCCGCGAGACATCCACCTTATACCATGCCGCATGACGCACCCATCCCCTTTACGCCGGAGGCCGCTCATCGGGGCGTGGCCGCCGACGAGCGTCACTCGGGCCCAAAGCATGCCGCGTAGTCGCTGCATACGCGGCAACTCGGGGCCTTGCAGAGCGCCACCTGCGCCTGCCGGCAGAGCTCCTTGTAGAAGAACTTCTTCCACTTCATGTTGTGGACATTCCTCTCATAGAGCGCGGTGAAATGCCGGCGCAAAAGCCCGGAGAGCTCTTCCCGGCCGCAAAGCCCCATATCCTGCCAGAGGTGATTGTCCCCCAGACACGCCGTGGCGATGGTAAAGGCGAGCCAAAGGGTCTCGCGGGACTCATCGGCACGGTGCGCCAACAACAGTTCCACGAGCTCGCCATGCTCCTCGGCCCGCAAGGCATCGCAGCCGCCCGCCTCCGGCGCCGTCTCGTCGTCCGCATGTCCGGCCAAATGGCGACGGCGCAGGGCCGAGAATTCCCGGGAATCGAGGCCCAGGGTATGGAATCGCGAGAGCACGCCCGCGAAGGCGCGCGCCACCGCGCTGTCTCCAGGCCCACCCGTTACAATGAGCGCCTCCTGCGATCGGTCTCCGGTCATCTCCCTAGCCTCCTTCCCGCATGGGTGCGTGGGTATAGCACTTCTTCGGACAGATCTTGGCGCAGGCCTCGCACCCCACGCAGTTCTTGGGCTGCGCGATCGTCATCACCTTCTTCTCGTACTCATCGTCATCATCGTCATCCGCGCCCAGGGCAAGGGGTACTGCCTCGCCGTCATCGGTCAAGCCCACGAGTTGCAGGACGTCGCGCCCGCACACCCGGTAGCAACGCCCGCAACCGATGCATTTTTCGCGATTCAAGGCCTGAACGAAGCGCGGCACCCAGCGGCGCCCGTCGGGCATGGTAACCGCGATGTCAGTCACGCTCGCCTCCCACCCCCGCAAGTTCGGCGCGCGCCGCGGCCAGGGCCCGGTAGGCTTCGTGAGTCTCGGTCGCCACGTCCCGGATCGTCTCCCAACCGACCGGCAGGTCCTCGGCGAGATCGTGGAGGCGCATCTTGTGTTCGATGGCCTGG
This sequence comes from Acidiferrobacter sp. SPIII_3, assembly GCF_003184265.1. Taxonomy (GTDB): domain Bacteria; phylum Pseudomonadota; class Gammaproteobacteria; order Acidiferrobacterales; family Acidiferrobacteraceae; genus Acidiferrobacter. The sequence continues at coordinate 2,904,390 of NZ_CP027663.1, forward strand.
GCGCTCAGCTTCTTGATGCGCTTCTTCAGGGATTCGATGGCATCACTGGTGGATCCTTCGCTCATGGCATCAGCCCCCATAATTCGCCAGATCGGGATAGCGCTCGATCATGGCGATGGCATCGGCCACGATCTTGTCGCCCTCCGCCCCCAGGGCCGCGAGCGTCGGGTACCCATAGCGGTGTACATCGCGCAGGTGTTTGTTCACGACCACGATCCGCCCGGCGAGCAGCACGAGGCGCCCGAAGCCCTCATGGTGCATCTTGATCATGGGTTGGGCCATGACCCCGGTGCGGCGCTCGACGCACAGCCCGACGGCGTTATAGAAAAGCTCCAGACGCCAGAGGGTCTCGGGGTCCGGGTCGCCGATGATCGGGATCTCCTTGCGCCTGGCCTTGTCGACGACATAAGGATCCAGCAGATCACGATCGGTCCTTCCCTCCCAGGCCCCATGGGTATCCTGCGCCCGCCACTGCTTGACAAGCTCGCGGATGAAGGGCGATTGCAGGACGGCGTCGTCTTCCCGGACCACCTCATTATCCGCCATGGCCCACCTCCTCCTCCCAGGCAAAGTTCCGTTCCTGACCCTTCAACAGGGCCTTGCGTAACCAGGGCGGCGGCGTGCCGGATAACACCGCGCGCAGCTTCACGAGCAGATCCTCGATCGGCTCCGGGCTCGAGACCTTCACCGGATGGATGTTCTTCGCGACCACCCGCGCCGCCCCCGACCCCCCGATGGCGGCGACATAAAGGATGGCGCAGTCGGCGACCGCCGCGAGCTTCGGCCCGAGCTTGTCCTCGTTGCCGTCCTCGTTCAACTCGCCGTCGAATTGATGCACCTCTACGCGCTCATAACCATGCGCGGATATCTCGTAGATGGCGATGTTCTTGGCCCAACCGAAATGGGCATCCACATGCTTGAGATCCTGGGTTGCGAACGCGATCTTCATGGCGATTCAAGTCTCCCTGGTGGAATGTCGGGGTGGCCGGGGCTGGCGCACGCACGCTCACCCACCGGCGACCCCTGGCCGTGCTCTTCCCGGACGTCGGGGCCCTCGCCGTCCGGCCGCAGCTCGTGACCATGGGCGAGAAAGATGTTGCCCACCTCGAACACCAGGTCGCGCGTGCCCTTGTAGCCCACGATGACACGGTGCGCGGCGCCCAGACGATCGAATATCGGCGGGCCCATGCGCAAAAACGGGATGCCGAGGCGTTGCGCGGCCTGGCGCCCATGCGAATGGGTGATCAAGAGGTCGCAGCCGGCGGCCTGTACCTCCAGGTCCTCGAGATCACCAAGGCGCACGCCGTCGGCCACGAGCCGCACGAGCACCGGAGACTCAGTGGTGGTGATGGCCGCGGCAATCTCGCAACCCATGTCCTTGCACCACGCCCCCAGGGCCCACAGCAGATCCGGTTCGGCGCCGATGGCCACGCGCTTGCCCCCGAAGAAAAAGTGCGCGTCGAGCATGGCGTCCACGAGCTGGCTGCGCTCGCGGCGATACTTGTCGGGCACCGGCCGCCCCGACAGCGCGCTCAAGGATGCGAACAGGTCATCGGCGGCGCCAAGCCCGGTGAGGCTGCTGAAAATCCGCGTCGGGACCCCGGTCCTCTCGGCCAGCGCGCGCGCCGCCGGACGCATCTGTTCTCCGATGGCGAAGGCGAATTCCGAGGCCCCGATGCGCGCGATCTCGGCTTGCGTCGTCCCCCCAAGGCTCGTGGGGCTGAAGTCCCCGGGCACGTGGCCGTCGAGCGAACCCGACAGGTCGGGCAGGATGATCGGGGACAGGCCAAAAGCGGTCACGATGTCGCGCAGTTCGATGACGTCCCCCGGGGTGACATGACAACCCGGCAGGATGGTCACCTGGCCCTTGACGGTGGCGGCCGGCGTCACCATGGACTCGATGATGGCGGTCACGGCCTTTGCCCAGCCGTCCTGGAAGGCCCCCTGATAATCGGGCGTCGACACATAGACGATCGGCATGTCGAGTTCCGGGTGGGCGTCCTTGATAAGCCGCAGATCCCCCGCGACGTCGTCGCCCTTGGTCTCGGTAAGACCCGTCGAGGCGATGCCGATGAACGCCGGTTTGGCGCGCTTGTGGATGTTCAAAAGCGCCTTTTCGATATTTTCGCCGCCACCGAGGATGGTCGTGACCTCGTTCATGGCGGTGGTCTGCAGCGGGATCGATTCGCGGAAGTGGCGGACGAACAATACGAGGCCGAAGGCCGTGCACCCCTGCGAGCCATGAAAGACCGGCATGGACCCGGCAATACCCAGAAAAGCGAGCGCCGCCCCGAGCGGCTGACTCATCTTCAGCGGATTCACGGTGCAGGCCTTGGTCGCGGGGCCCGTGGCGCGGTCACGCAGGGTGGCGGGCGCGTTCATGACACCGTCTCCGTGTCCCACGGCGCGGGACGGCGCACCTGCGCCCAGATCGGGTTGTACAAGGCCTTGTCGATCTCGCCCACCAGCGCCACCATGCCGTCGTAGCCGGCATAGGCGTGGTGGCGCTCCTGATTGATGTCGAGCCACGGCACCTTGGCCTTCAAGGCCACGAACTGCGAACGACCGCCCGACAGCATGATGTCGGCGCGCGCGTCCTTCAAGAGTTTGTACATCTCGCGCGGCGTCATATCCTCGATCATATGGGCCTCGTCCCCCATGATCTTCTTGATACGCTCCTTGTCCTCCTTGGTCGATTTCTTGACGCTCGTGCCGACGATCTCGACGCCGATCTCCTGCAACGCCGCGACCACCGACCACGACTTCACGCCACCTGTGATCAAGAGCGCGCGCTTGCCCTTCAGTCTCGGTCGATAGGCGTCCAGGCGCGTCCAGGCGCGCGCCTCCTCGCGCGCAATGAGGGCCTCGGCGCGTTCCGCCAGATCCGCGGGCGCGCCGCGCGCGATGAGCAGGCGCGCGATCTCGCGCAGCGCCTCGCTCATGTCCGACACGCCATAGAACGAGCCCTCGAAAAACGGGATGGCGTAGCGCTCCTCCATCTTGCGCGCGACATTGATCATGGCCTTGGAACACACCATCATGGCGGCGCGCGCGCGGTGCGCGGACGCCACCTCGCGGTAACGGGCATCGCCGCTTATGCACGCCAAAACCCGGATGCCCAGTTCGGCCAACAGGGGCTTGACCTGCCAGAGTTCGCCCGCGAGGTTGTATTCGCCGATGATGTTGATGTCATAGGGCGTCGTGTACTCGGGCTCCTGGGTGCCTATCACGTACTCGAGCAGGGCCTCTCCGGCGAGCTTATTGCCAAGGTTCTTGCTGCCGACGAAGCCCGGGGCGTTGACCGGGATGACGGGCCTGCCAAAGCGCGCGCTCGCCGCCTTGCACAAGGCCTCGATGTCATCGCCTATGAGCGCGGTCACGCACGTCTGATAAACAAACACCGCCGGCGGGTCGTATTTGGCGAGGATCTCCTTTATGGCGCGAAACAGCCGCTTCTCGCCGCCGAACACCACATCCGTCTCGTTGATGTCGGTCGTGAACCCGGTGCGGTACAGAAGCGGGCCCGAGGACTTGGCCCCGCGGTTGTCCCAGGAGTTGCCCTCGCAGGCGATCGGTCCGTGCACCAGGTGGGCGACATCGGTTATGGGCTGCAGGGCGATCTTGGCGCCATCGAAGGCGCAGCCCCCGGCCGCCGCCCCCGGTTGCAGGGCCTTCGTGCAGCCCTTCTTGCGCTCCTTGTCGCTCTTCCCCTGATTCTTGCCGCAGGCCGGTTCATTGAAGACCTGCTGCACGGTATTGGCCAGACCATCCATATCACCTCCACGACATTCGCGGGCATTCAGGCAAAGACCAGAATATCCTCGTCTTCCACCACGTATTGACAGGCCAGGCGCCAGAGCGCCGGATGGGCCGGGATGTCCGCGGCGCGATATTCGGCGTCGGTGAGCTTTCCGGCCCGATAGAGAAGCGTCTTTTCGTCCGGACTCAAGGTCACCCGCGCCGTGGCGCGCTCGCGGTCGCGGAACACGACCTTGACCGCGCATGCCCCGCATAATCCCTGACCGCAGGTCTTGTGCACCGGCCACGGGACCTCGCGGGCAAGGCTCAGGAGCGTCACATAGCGCCGCGATTCGACATGGATCACGCGCTCGACGTCGAACGGGGGAGCAATGAATGTCACGCTGCCCATACGTCACCTCTGACCCGCGGCCGTCCCTGGCATGCCCTGGAAAACCCGCCCGCCCTCCATGGACCAGCGGGCGATACCCCTACCGGATGATGTCGAAGCTGTAGTCGGTCTTGCCCGGTATGTTCGTGTCGGCATCGGTCACATCGAAGATCTTGTCGAGGATCTTCACGAGCGTGTTCATGGCGCCTTGGTAACCCCACAGCGGATAGCGATGGTGGTGATGCCGGTCAAAGATCGGGAAGCCTATGCGGATCAAGGGCGTCTTCGTGTCGCGCTCAAGAAACTTCCCGTAGGTGTTGCCGATCAGGAAATCGACGGGCTCGGTGAACAAGAGTGAACGCATATGCCAGAGATCGCGCCCCGGGTAGGCGTGGCAGCCCTTGCCAAACGGCGAGGAATCCAACAACGCCTGCACGCGCGCGCCCCACTCCGGCGTGCCATTGGTGGCCAGGATGTGCACGGGCTCGGCGCCGAGCTCCAGCAGAAAGGCCGCAAGCCCGAGGGTGAGATCCGGGTCCCCGTAGAGCGCAAAGCGCTTGCCATGGATATGCGCCGAGGAATCGGCAATGGCGTCGACGAGCCGCCCCCGTTCGCGGGCGATCTCCTCGGGGATCGCCCGCCCCGAAAGCCGCGCCACCTCCATAAGGAAGCGATCGGTCCCGGCCACCCCCATGGGGTGATTGAAGGCCACGACCTCCTGGCCCTTCTTCGCGATATAGGCGAGCGTCTTCGGCGTACAGAACTCCTGCATGGAGACCGTGGCCTTGGCATGCACGGCGGCCGCGGCGTCGGCGAGCGTCGTGCCGCCGTCATACATGCGGAACTGGCCGTCGGTCGGGGTATCCCATACGTCACTGTTGTCCCCGAGGATCGTATAGTCGATGCCCATGAGACCCAAGAGGCGCTTCACCTCGCGCAGGTTGCCGATGGCATAACCATCGAAGCCTCCGATGAAGTTGATGCTGTCGCGCGGCGCGCGCGTAAGCGGGGCCTCGGTCCCGGCCTTGCCATCCCAGAAATGCTCGAGGATGCTCTTCATGGTATTGTCGTAACCCGTGATATGGCTACCCACGAACGCCGGCGTGTGCGTGAACGGGACATCGAAGGCCTGCGGCACGGAGCCCTTCTCCTTGGCGGTCTTTATGAACGCGTTCAGGTCGTCGCCTATCACCTCGGCCATGCACGTCGTCGAGACCGCGATCATCTTCGGCTTATAGAGGTTATAGGCGTTCGCCAGCCCGTCGATCATGTTGTTCAGACCCCCGAACACCGCGGCGTCCTCGGTCATCGATGACGATACGCACGATGTGGGCTCCTTGAAATGCCGGCTGAAGTGGCTGCGGTAATAAGCGACGCAGCCCTGCGACCCGTGCACGAACGGCAAGGTCCCCTCGAAGCCCACCGCCGCGAACACCGCCCCCAGGGGCTGGCAGGCCTTGGCGGGGTTCACGACCAGGGCCTCGCGCGCGAAATTCAGCTCGCGGTATTCCCGGGTCTTGGTCCAGTCGACGGCCTTTTGAAGTTCGGCCACCGGGACGGCGTTCTCGAAGGCCTTTTTGTTTTCGAACATGTCCACGTATTCCGGGGACCGGAACAGCGTGAAATGGTCGAGGACTTTTTCCGCATTCTGGCTCATACAAACTCTCCATTCACTCGATGAGGGCGTCTATGACCGGGCTATTGCCCCGCATTCCAGGGGGCCTTGGTGAGACCCCACACCGGGTTGTTGATCGCCATGTCCATGTCGCGGGCGAAGATCGCGAAACCGTCGTAACCATGGTAGGGGCCCGAGTAATCCCAGGAGTGCATCTGGCGGAAGGGCACGCCCATCTTCTGGAAGACATACTTCTCCTTGATCCCAGAGCCCACGAGATCCGGCTGCAGGCGATCGACGAACTTCTCGAACTCGTAGCCGGTCACATCGTCGTAGATCAGCGTGCCGTCCTTCACGTAATGGGTGGTGCGCTGATAGTCGTCGTTGTGCCCGAACTCGTAGCCCGTTCCGATGACCTCCATGCCGAGATCCTCGTAGGCACCTATGACATGGCGCGGCCTCAACCCACCGACATAGAGCATGACCTTCTTGCCTTCGAGGCGCGGTTTGTATTTGGCGATGACCGCGTCCATGAGCGGCTGGTACTTGGCGATGACGCGCTCCGCCCCTTCCTTGATGCGGTCGTCGAAGTGGCTGGCTATGGCGCGCAGCGACTCGGCCACCTTCGATGGGCCAAAGAAGTTGTACTCCACCCACGGGATGCCGAACTTTTCCTCCATGTAGCGGGAGATGTAATTCATGGAACGATAGCAATGCAGGATGTTGAGCTTGGCCTTGGGGGTATTCTCGAGTTCGGCCAGGCTCCCGTCTCCAGACCACTGGGCGATCACGCGAAGCCCCATCTCCTCCAGCAGGATGCGCGACGACCAGGCATCGCCCCCGATGTTGTAATCACCGATGATGGCCACGTCATAGGGTGTGCCCTCGAAGGGTACTACCTTGTCCGCGCCCTTCTCGAAGACCCAGTCCCGGACCGCGTCGTTGGCGATGTGATGACCCAGGGATTGCGACACCCCGCGGAAGCCCTCGCAGCGCACCGGCACTATGGTCTTGCCGTCGTACTCCTTGGACTTCTTCTTGGCGACCGCCTCGATGTCGTCGCCGATAAGCCCTATGGGGCACTCGGATTGAATGGTGATGCCGTGGTTCAGCGGGAACAGGGTCTGGATCTCGTCTAGGATCTTGTCGAGCTTCTTGTCGCCGCCGAAGACGATGTCCTTTTCCTGGAAGTCGGACGTAAACTGCATGGTCACGAAGGTATCTACGCCGGTGACGCCGATGTAATAGTTGCGCCGCGCCGCCCAGGAGTATTGACCGCACCCGACCGGGCCGTGGGATATGTGGACCATGTCCTTGATGGGCCCCCACACGACGCCCTTGGAGCCCGCGTACGCGCAGCCGCGGATCGTCATGACGCCCGGCACCGACTTGATGTTGGATTTCACGCCGCAGTCGGGCTTGTCGCCCTCATAGACATTCAAGTGCTTGGCACGCTTCTTGGCGGTTTTCTCCGGATAAACCGAAAGCGCCTCCGAGATGACCTCGGAATTGCGGGCCCTTACTTCGTCTGGTGTCAGATCCATAGCGAACTCCTGTCAGTGCGGCCGGGGCGGAACCCCGGCCGGCGTCAACGCCCTCAGGCCACCGCGCACTCGGCGGCCGACTTGCCCACGATGGACTCGTCCACCGCCTTCATGATGCCGTGCTCCATGAGCAGATCCTCGAGCTCGTCCATGGTGATCGGCGTGGGGATGGTGCCCTTGCCCACGTTTTCGTGGATCTTGGCGGCCAAGGTCCGATACTCATCGGCCTGCTTGGAATCAGGCGCGTACTCCAGGACCGTCATGCGCCGCAGCTCGGCATGCTGCACGACGTTGTCGCGCGGCACGAAATGAATCAGCCTGCTGTTCAGCTTCTTTGCCAACGACTCGGCGAGCTCATACTCCTTGTCGGTCTGGCGCTCATTGCAGACGAGGCCGCCCAGGCGCACGCCGCCTGAATTGGCATACTTCAGAATGCCCTTCGAGATGTTGTTGGCGGCATACATGGCCATCATCTCGCCGGACATCACGATATAGATCTCCTGGGCCTTGTTCTCGCGGATCGGCATGGCAAAGCCGCCGCACACGACATCACCCAACACATCGTAGGAGACATAGTCGGCACCGTCATAGGCGCCCTCCTCCTCGAGGAAATTGATGGAAGTTATGACACCCCGGCCGGCGCAGCCGACGCCCGGCTCCGGGCCACCGGACTCCACGCAACGGATGTCCCGGTAGCCGATCTTCATGACGTCCTCCAGCTCCAGGTCCTCGACGCTGCCGGCGGAGGCCGCAAGGCTCAGGATCGTGTCCTGGGCCTTGGCGTGCAAAATGAGACGCGTCGAATCGGCCTTAGGATCGCACCCGACGATGAGGATCTTCTGGCCCATCTCGGCGAGCGCCGCCAAGGTGTTCTGGGAGGTCGTCGACTTGCCGATGCCACCCTTGCCATAGAAAGCGATTTGTCGTAATCCCGTCATTTCCGATCTCCTTATGTAGTAACATTCTTCGTGGCGTTGGTTTCCCAATCCGTTTCAAGGGGCCGCATACCTCGCGGCACCCAACGAACTTCATGAAAGCGGCCGCATCCGGGCCTTAACTCCTGGCATCCGAAGACGACGTGCCGTACGGGCGAGTCAGAGCAAATGCCGTGCCAGCGGCGAAGTCACGGGAAACGGCCGTTTTGGGCGCAACGCGTGTCGCGCTTGCGACAAACCCTGCGCGCGAATGTGGGAGTTGTCTCAAAGCCAACAGAAACGCGACCCAAAGGGCGCATGACCGATGGCGTCCGTCGTGAGGATTCTGCGGGGCATGCGAAGGGCGGCGGCCGATCGCGCGCGGGAATGAAAATTGCTGCGGTACTTGCCATGGCATCCCCTGGGACCGCGACATGCAAATTGGCGTAACGAGTGACGAGGCCGTGACGAACCGCTGTGTATTCGTGATTCACGGCTGCGAGATCAGCCGCGCCGCCTTGCAACTCATCCTGCAAGACGAGTACGAGACCCATGAATGGTCAACGATCGACCAGGCGCTCGCGCGCCTGCGCGAACGCCGGCCGGACCTTTTGATCATCGGCGCGGGCGAGTTGGGCGCGACCGAAGCGGGCGTCATGGATGGTATCCGCAAGGCGAGCCCCGGGACGCGCATACTGGTGGTGGTCGACGCCGCCGCCGGCGCGGAACCCGGGGGGTGGCAAGCGGCGGGCACTCATGGCCTCCTGTCCCAACCGCTCACCGTGGAGACCGTGCGCCGCAAGGTGCGCCTGGCCTTGGGCCTGCGCGCGGTGCTTGCCATAGGCGTGGAGGCAGGCTAGGCCGGACGCGCCGAGCCTCCCTGGTCACGAGGCCGCGGATGCCTGGAGCGCGGGCTTCAAATCCGCAAGCGCGTGCGCGAAGGCGGCGAGATCCACGATAACTGGCGTTATCGACTGCTCGGTCAGGAAGCGGGACTCGTTGCGCGTCAAGGTGCCCGGCAATACCGCCCAGTGCGGCCCGCGCGAGCGCTTCATGATCTGGCGCGCGAAGGCCCGCTCGAGCTGGGTCGTGAAGCGGCAGCCGAGAAACAAAAAGCCACGATCCTGGCGCAGCGTCTGCAACTCCCGGGGAATCGGCGTCTGGATGTCGATCTCGGTCAGGACCTCGACGAAGTCCGAGTCCGATACCAGGAAATTGCACGAAGGATTGAGGGCGCCGAACGGCTCGTAGACGAGTGTCGCCCACGAGGCACCGTCGGCGCGGTCCACGCGCGTGCCATCATGCCGGAAATAATGAACCCACGTGCCGTAATGCTCGGCCTGGCTGACCGCCTGCACCAGGCCCCAATCGTCCCCCCGCGCCGCCAAGCCGGCGCGGACGAGGTCGTCGTACCAGGCGTGCACTATGAGCGGAAACCCGGATGCCGCGAGCCAGCCGTGCAGGGCGTTGGGCGCGGCGTGCCCGGCGAACGCATCGCGCATCAGGGTGTTCACGGTCTTGCGATGTTTGAAGTTCTCGATGAACTGGGCGGCGGCGGTGAGATTGGCGCGAATCTTGTGCGGGACCGCGGCGCGCGCCACGAGCCGCGAGACCAGCGCCTCGGGGGTCGCCGGGAGCGGGCAGGCGGGATCGAGCGCGAGCACCCCCGGACCTATGTAGGGAATGAGCCGGCCCACGGCCAGGGCCTCGTACAGATCGCCGGGAATGATCATGGTTGCGGACTCCTTTTCATTAGTAACGGCGCGCGACAGGCGCGCGGCCCCTCTCAAAGATAAATCGCCGATCCCGCACCGACATTGATGGAGGCATCCTTCAAGGTCTCGACGATGAGCGCTATGTCCTCCTCGGCAAGCTCGGCATGGAATGGAAGCACGATGCCGCGATCCGCGATCTTGTCGGTGATCCCGCACCCGGCCCCCGAAAAACCCTTCTGCCGGCAGTGAATATCCCGATAGAGCGGGGTTGCGTAGGGACGCGCCTCGATGCCATCCGCGCGCAGATCGCAGACGATGGCGTCGCGTGCCTGCCGACTGAAACGGGCGCCCAGATGGACGAGAAACGTAAACGGATGGTGGGCCGTGACGCGCGGTCCGGTGTACGGATCCTTGATGCCCTCGAAGGAACGGATATAGCGGGCATAAAGCGCCGTGACGCGGGTGCGCGCGGCGAGCATGGCCTCCAGACGCCCCCATTGCGCATGCAGCAAGGCCGCCGTGAGGGCGCTCATGGGGGCGTGGGGACCGCCGGCCGGGCCCTGGCGCAGCGACTCCACCAGCCGTGTGTCGTCGGTCAAGACCAGGCCCCCGGCACCGCACGCCACCGGCCCGCGGGCGCGGAAATCGAAAAGGCTCGCGTCGCCGAAACGGCCTACGGGCGTGCCATCGTAAGCTGAGCCCAGCGCCTCCGTCGAATCCTCGATGAGCAGAAGGCCATGGCGCCCGGCCACGGCGCGTAATGCCTCCCAATCCGCGGGATGACCGTTGGTGTTGGCAGCCAGGATCGCCCGCGTCGCCGGTCCAATTCTGGCGGCGGCCTTTTCCGGATTGAGGGTGCCGGACCAGTAGTCGATATCGGCGAACACGGGTGAGGCGCCGACCTGCCAGATCACGCGCGCGATCTCGTGCCATGAATAGGCCGGGACGATGATCTCATCGCCCGGCCCGATGCCGTAGGCCTTGAGAATGCCCTGAAGCCCGCAGGCGGCATTGGCGAATGCCAGCGCATGGCGCCTCCCGAGGGCGGCCGCGACGTGGGTCTCGAGGGCCGCGATCGCCGCTTCTTGAAGGGCCGGGCCTTGGCGCGCCACGGCGTGCAGGCGCTCGCGATCGGCGGGCGTGACATCCCAGACCTCGGCGCGGATCTTGAAATCGCTCATGAGCGCTCACGCGCGGCGATCAGGACCCCCGTGGCCGCCCCCAGGTCGGGCGTCAGGGACACGCAGTGGTCGCGTCCATCCATGAGGTAGACGTCGGTCGTGGGCGTGACCCGGAAGGGCCGGCTGCCCGCCATGTCCAAGGCGTCGCAGCGCACGAAGGCAAGCCCCGGGAAGTCGCGTCGCAGCGCCGGCAGCGATGGTCCGTCCTCGGCGTCGAGGAGGACCTGCAGGCGGGCCCAATCGGATTCGTTCACGGTTTTATGCCTCTCCGATGCGCCGGGCCTCGACTGTGATCGGCAGCGCGGTCTCCGCCGCCAGCGCCGGCAGTTCCAGCTGCCAGCCGTTGGCAAGCGTGACGCGGCCACCCCACATGGCCGCCAGCTCCATGGCCACGATCGGCTCCTCGAGATCCTTCTTGGCAACATAGGCGGACAGCACCCCGTCGCGGTTTTTGCGAATCATGACCTTCATTTCGTGTCTCCTTGCATCCTCGTGCCTCTCTACGCCGCGCGCGCGGCTACCTCGCCCAGGATGCCGGGGAGCAGGGTCAAGACCCGCTCGACGCAAGCCCCTGTGTTATAACGCCCAAACGAAAAGCGGATCGCCCCCAGGGCCGCGCGCCGCTCGAGCCCCATGGCGGTCAAGACGTGCGACGGCTCGCGCCCGCCGGCCGCGCACGCCGCCCCCAGGGAGACGGCCACGCCATGACGATCGAGGGCGTCCATGATTTGTTCGCCATCCAACGTCCCGAAACCGACATTGCTGGTATTGGGCAAGCGCGGCGCCCCGGCCCCATGGATCCTGGCCGCGGGGAAGCACGCGATGATGCCCCGCTCAAGGTCGTCGCGCAGCCCACGCACACGCCGGGCCTGCACCTCCAGATCCTCGCGGGCCAGCGCACAGGCGCTCCCGAAACCCACGATGGCCGGCAGGTTTTCGGTCCCGCCGCGCATCCGCCGCTCCTGGTGTCCCCACAGAAGCGGCGCAATTCTGAACCCCTTGCGCACGAACAGCGCCCCGGCCCCGGGAGGTCCGTGCAGTTTATGGCCGGACAGGGACAACATGTCGACCGGTACTTGTGTCACATCGATCGCGACTCGGCCGGCCGCCTGTACCGCGTCCACATGGAATGGCACACCCGACGCACGGATCGTCTCGGCGATGGCCGCGATCGGAAACAACACGCCGGTCTCGTTGTTGGCCCACATGAGCGTGACGAGCGCGGTATCGGGCGCGAGCGCGGCGCGTACCGCCTCGGGATCGAGCCTGCCTTCCGTGTCGACCGGGACACGGGAGATGCGAATCCCCGTTTCCTCCAGGTGGCGCAGCAGCATCAGCGTCGAGGGGTGCTCGACCGTGCTCGTGACGATATGTCTTCGGTGCGGGTACCGGGCAAGGACGCCGAGGATGGCCGTATGGTTGGCCTCGGTGCCGGAGCTCGTGAACACGATCTCCTGCGGCCGCGCGCCTACGAGCGCCGCGATCTCGCCGCGCGCCTCCTGAAGAAAACTCTTGGCACGCAGGCCGGCGGCATGCCTGCTGGACGGATTGCCGATACCAGGCCGCAGGCAGGCGAGCATGGCCTCCAGGCACTCACGGGCCACCGCCCCGGTGGCGTTATTGTCGAGATAGATATCGGCCGCCGCTTTTTCGGTCATCGTCCAAAATCCCTCGTCACCGCCCCCGGAATACCGACCGGGGCGCGCGACTCAACACCCCACGTCCGCGCCGTCGACGGGCCTCATGCCCTCGAGCTCCCGCGCCTTCATGCCCACCCGATAGCCGTTGGCCACGAAATCCACGCCGTAGATATAGAACTGCTGCAAAAAGGTCCCGATGCTCGTCACATAACCCTCATCACCCTTCTTCACGAGGATGTCGCCTATGTCCTTTCCAGGGAAGGTGCCGTCGTTACGCACGGTCTTACGCGAGCGGACCTTCTGCCCGTACTCGAATTGTGGTGGCCCGTTCAACTCCACCGTGTCGCTGTCCCGATTGATCTTCACCTTGAGTCTCCTTTGGGTCCCTGCGCGACGGATCCGTACGACCTCTTCAGAAACCGCGCCTTAGCCGACTGATATCGACGACCGCCGCTCCCTCGCCAGCGGTCGAACAGCCGCAGCCGCCACCCTTCGGATCGAGGACCGTGAAACCCGAGGAATGGGGTGTGTCCGAAAAATCCAGGGTGCAGCGGTCCAGCAGCTCCTGGGTCGGGGGTGGCATATGGATGGAGAGGCCCTCATGCTCGACCGTCACATCACCCTCGAATCCCGAGGCCTCGACGCTGAACTCGACACTCGTCCCGGAACAGCCACCGGGGGTGGCGAGCAAGCGGATCCCGGATGAGGGATTGCCGCTCATGCGCAGCAGGCGACGCATGAACTTGAGCGCGGATGGAGTAATCGTCATGCACATGATTATTCGCCTCTTCAAGCCTGATAACGCGGGACGCTTTTGTCGATCACGCAAGTGTCCTCGACCGGGCACACCGCCACGCATTGCGGATCATCGAAATATCCGACACACTCCGTGCACTTCTCGGGCTTTATGATGTACGTGCCATCCTTTTCCCGGATGGCATTGTTGGGGCATTCGGGTTCGCAGGCCGAACAGGCCGTGCACTGCGAGCTTATGATCTTGTATGGCATCGTTGTCTCCTCGTGTCTTTGGATATCGTCATGCGAGTTCAGGCGGCGACGTACGCGCCCTGGCGGATCGCCGCGTCGCCCTTAAGGATGGGCGTGATCTCGCCTTTCTCGATCCGGTCTATGTAGCCTTTGTAGTAGGCGATGGCCGCGGCGTCTATGAACTCATGCGCACACGAGTCGACCGGCTCTATTCCCGCCTCCTTCAAGGTCGCGCGCGGGCAGCCGCCGATCTTGGCGACAAGCACCGCCGTGCAGTCGTTCAGCGCGCGGATGATGGTCGGCAGCGTGTCCTCCTCGCCGTAGCCGCCCTGGCAGTACAGATCCACGCGGCGGTGGCCCACGAACTTGGCGCCCATGGCGCTCACCTCGTAGACCTGGAACTCCTTGGCATGTCCGAAGTGTTCATTCACACGTCCCTCGCCCTTCGTGGCCACCGCCACCAGGATCGCGATATCGGCGCCCCGGTCACGGACACCCGCGAGTTCCGCCTCCCTGGCGGCGACCTTCTCGTGCCTCTGGTCCTCCACCGCCTCTTGATAGGCGCGGCGCGCCGCGCCGTCATAGGCGAGATCCATCTCCATGACCTTTTCGGTGGTGAACTCCGATGACCGGTCCTCGCCCAACAGGCCCACGGCATCCGCCCGGCACTGCCGGCAGTGACGCATCATGTTCATCTGGCCCTCGCAACGGTCCTGCAGGGCCTTCAGTTCCTGGGCGGTGGGGCCCCGTTGCCCGGCAAGACCGAACACCGTCCCGTGCTCGGGCGCGGAGATGAGCGGCATGATGTTGTGCAGGAACGCGCCGCGCGACTTCACGGCCTTGTTGACCAAGACCAGGTGCTGATCGTTGATCCCCGGAATCATGACCGAATTGACCTTGCAGAGGATGCCGCGCTCGGTGAGCATCTCCAGGCCCTGCATCTGCCGCTCGTGGAGGATCTGGGCGGCCTCGCGTCCGACATAGCGCTTATGCCGGTAATAGATCCAGGGGTAGATCCGGGCGCCGATGTCCGGGTCGACCATGTTGATGGTGATGGTCACATGATCGACGTTCAGGTCCTTGATCCGGTCGATATAATCGGGGAGCGCGAGCCCGTTTGTCGACAGACAGAGCTTGATGTCCGGGGCCTCGCGCGCAATGAGTTCGAAGGTCTTGAAGGTCTTTTCGGGATTGGCCAGCGGATCGCCGGGGCCGGCGATGCCAAGGACGGTCATCTGCGGTATGGCGCTCGCCACGGCCAGGGTCTTGCGCGCGGCCTGCTCTGGGGTCAGGCGCTCGCTCACCACGCCCGGACGCGATTCGTTGGCGCAGTCATACTTGCGATTGCAATAGTTGCACTGGATATTGCAGGCGGGCGCCACCGCCACATGCATGCGCGCATAGTGATGGTGCGCCTCCTCGCTGTAACAGGGGTGATTCTTGACCTTCTCCCAGACGCCCGGGGCCATGTCCTCCGGCGCCATGGACGATCCACAGCTGGCCTTGCCGGCGCCGCCGGAGGCCCCACACCCCTTATGGTCAAGAGTGGGCGAGGCGGTTGCGTCCGAAGAGGCTTGCGGCGGCAGTGCATCCCAATACCCTTTTGACTCCATGAAAAGGCTCCTCTGATGGTGGACGAAAACCCGGATCGCAACGGCCCCCCTGTCCATGACACGGCGCGTTCGCCCCTCTCCGAGCAAACGCCGTGCCAGCGTCGATCGTGGCGGCCAAGGGCGCGGCGATGCGTCGCTATGCGGGGACGCCACGCGACATGTATGTCGCGTTAGCGACAGATTCGGACAAAACCGCCGGGATTCGTCGCTGATGCGACACGAGATCACGCGCGGCGGCGGCCACCCGTCGCGCGGCAAGGGATGGCGTGGGGCGATTTCACGGTGCTCGCGCGTGCGGCCGGGGCGCGGCGATGCGCGTGGCATGGGACTTGCTTTTCATCAAGTCGCGTGCCCGGCCCTTGCGCAATGCAAGGAACATGCGCGCGCGGTAAGGCGGTGGGTTGCGCCGCGCCCTACGATCATCGGACGGAGGTGACATGACTCGCACGGCATTGAAAGAGATCGCGGCCCCCATCGAGGCGACGGGGGCCGTGGGCGGAATAGAGGATCCCATTACGGTAAGCGCGAGCGCGCTCGAAAAGATGCGCGCCCTCATGGGTGAGGAAGGTCAGAGCCCGCTTTACCTGCGCATATGGGTGGGCGGCGGCGGTTGCGCCGGATTCCAATATGGCTTTTGCTTCGAGGGGGCCACAGAGCCCGGGGACCGGGTCATCGAGAAGGATGGCGTCCAGGTGGTCATAGACCCGCTCAGCCTGCCGTATCTCACGGGCGTCGAGATCGACTACCGGGACGACCTGAAGGGGGCGCGCTTTATCGTGAAGAACCCCAACGCGCGCACCACCTGCGGCTGCGGTAACTCGTTTTCCGCCTGAGCCGCGACCGATAACGGGTGGTTTTGCCCATACGGGCGCCCGCGCCGCGCGTCAGCGGGCCGCGTCGCGCCGCTCCTCATAGGCCCGGCACCAGCCCGGGAGATCGTCCGCGGACATGGGGCGGGCGATGGCATAGCCCTGCACGCACAGGCAGCCCAGACCACGAAGGAGTTCCAGGTGGCGATCGGTCTCGGCCCCTTCGGCCACGACCTCGAGCCCCAGGAGATGGCCTGCGTGCGCGACCGCAGAGACGATCGCGTAGTCCTTGGGGTCATGGGCCATGTCGCGGACGAAGCTCCGATCGATCTTCAGGGTTTGCGCGGGCAGCTTCTGCAGATAGGTGAGCGAAGCCGACCCGGTCCCGAAGTCATCGAGCGCCACGCGCAGCCCGAGCGCCAGACAGGCGTGCAAGGTCTGATGGACGCAGCCGAGATCCCGCAGGGGCGCGGACTCGGTTATCTCGATCTCGAGCGCCGAGGCCACGAGCCGGGGGTGACGCGCAAACATCGCGCGCACGTCCCCGAGAAAGCCCGGATCGAGCAGGTATGCGGCACTCACGTTGACCGAGATGCGTAACGGCAGACCTTCGGGGGTGCGCACCCCGGCCATTATCCAACGCTCGGCGTGCGCGGCCGCGGTCTCCAGGACATGGCGTCCGAGGGCGCAGGCCAGCGCGCCGGAATCGAGCACACCGGCGAAGGCCTCCGGCGCCAAAAGGCCGTACTCGTCATGCCGAAGCCGCAGCAAGGCCTCGGCGCCCACGATCGGTCCATCGATGCGCACGATCGGCTGGTAATACAGGACCATGCGGTTATCGCCCAGCGCCGAGCGCACCATGTCGCGCATCTTGAGACCTTGATGGGCGGCCTCCTCGAATTCCACACTGTGGACTCGGTATTGATCACGGCCCCCGGCCTTGGCCGCGTAGAGCGCGAGATCGGCGTGACGCATGAGGGTATCGGCGTCGTTGTCATCGAGCGGAAACACCGTGACGCCGAGGCTTCCCGTGATGGCAAGGCCCGGCACCGCCGATGGCACAGGCCCGGTCTCGCGCAGGACCTTAAGCAGGCGTTCGCACAGGACCTCGAGATCGTTGAGGCAGGGTATATCGACGAACAAGAGGGCGAACTCGTCGCCGCCGATCCGGGCCAGTGTGTCGCCGGGACGCAAAAAGGACTGTATGGCCCTGCCGACCCGCCGCAAGAGGGCATCGCCCGCGGCATGTCCGTCCCGATCATTGACGAGCTTGAAGCCGTCGAGATCGAGCAATGCCACCCCGAGGAGACGCTCCATGCGGCGCGCGTGGGCGCAGGCATGAATGAGGCGGTCGAGAAACAGCGCGCGATTCGGCAATCCTGTGAGCGGATCGCGCAAGGCGAGCGTCCTTAGGGTGAGGGTGAGGTCGCCGAGATTCGTGAACGCCGAGAACGACTCGAGACCGACCCTCGCGAAGAAGCCCGGCTCGCGCGCGCCCACGACACCGATCCCCTGCGCGGGGGCCGCGCCGAACGGAAACAACACGAAGTCGACTGCGTCGTGGCCGGCTACCAGCCACGCCGGCGCGCGGGGATCATCGGCGTGATACAAACGCACGCGCCGGGCGCGCGCGATGGCCCACAACAAGGCCGCCTGCCCGCGCGTGATCCGCGGATCCGGGGCACGGGCCCCCGCCGAGAACTCGGGGCGCAACTCATCGGCGTGCTCATCGAGGACAACATAGTACGCGAACGTAATGGCGGGACTGGCCGCGACCAGACCCGTGCAGATACGCCGCAATAGCGGCCCGGCCCGGGGGCCAGCGGCGAGCGGCAGGGCCAGGACGTCGATCAAAACCTGCAGGATGGCCAGACGCTCGGCCTCGGCGGTCCTATCCCCGGAGGGCGCGTGCGTCTGTTCGTATTCCGCCATAACCCCCCTTTCATCACCATGACTCCGCCCCCTCCCTGGCACGCAACGCAGACCTCCCGCTGGCCCGCCACCTGCCCGCAGCCGCCCTCGTTGCGGACGATATCCCGGCATTCCCGCGGCATGCGCGTCGTGCCGGCGGCCCCCACCGGGTCCGTGATCTTCCGGCACGGCGCCGCGACCGGGCCTTGACCTGGGACAAGCCAGTTAGTGTATTACCATATACTGATTGCATGGCGGGCGGCTTTTCGCCCTCGAGGGACGCAGGGGATCCGCGCCGCGACCGCGGTCGGACGGTCGCCGGCGGGCCACGCCACGGGGCGCCGGGCACCGGTGCGCGTACCGGCCATCGGCCGGCGCCCCCGGATCGTTAGCCGAACTTGAACAATATCCCATAACCCCCGCGCGGGTATTCCCAGCGGACGTTGCGGTGTTCACCGCAGATCACCCGGCAAGTCCCGCACTCCAGGCATCCATCGGTGATCAGCGTCACACGCCCGCCGTTGTCCTCGGCGTAGCAGCCGGCCGGACAGCAAAAGGTGCAGGGCTTGTCCTGGCAGTGAACGGCGCAGACGTCGGGGTCGGCGATTTCGATATGCGATCGTCCGGCATCCACGCGATAGCGGTTTTGGAAGAGCTTTTCTTCTATGCGTATCATTCGAATGCCCTCCACAGCCTGAAGGCGTCGGCGAACAACCCGAGGGTCGTGCGCGCGCGGGTGAATTTCTTGCGGATGGAACGCTCCTTGGTTTTTTTGTCGACGCCATCGACGGTCAACAAGGTATGTGCCGCCTGGCTCACGAGATTGGGGTAGGCGGTGAAGAACTGGCGGTTCCTGTCCATGATATCAGGCACATCCTTGTATTTTTTGAGGTCCTTCATGACAAAACTCTCGTCCAGGATCTTGCGGTAACGCGCCAGGTTTTGCGCGGTCATGGGCTTGCCTTGGGCCTTCAGATCGATGACCGTCTCGGCCGCGAGCCGCCCGGTGGTCATGGCCAGGTTTGATCCCTCGCGGTGCACGGCGTTCACGAACATGCCGGCATCGCCGACCATGAGCCATCCATCGCCGTAGACTGCGGGGATGGCCTTATAGCCGCCCTCGGGGATCAGGTGCGCGGTGTATTCCTTCATCTCGCCACCCGCGAGCAGCGGCCGTATGGCGGGATGCGCCTTCATCTGCTCGAGCAGGGCATAAGGCGCGACCCCGCTCTTCTTGAAGTCCGAAAGCAGGCAACCAACGCCGACGGTCACCGACTCCTTGTTCGTATACAAGAAGCCCGTACCCACCATGCCCTGGGTGATCTTGCCGGCCATCTCGATGACCACGCCCTCCGTGCCTTTGATGTTGAACCGCTCCTCGATGGTCGATTCCGGGAGAAAGTGGATCTCCTTTACGGCCAATGCCACATCCCGGGGCTTCAACTCCTCGTGAAACCCGGCCTTGCGCGCGAGCAGCGAGTTCACGCCATCGGCGAGGACGACGATATCGGCATAGACGGAGCCGTTCTCACGATCGGTGCGCACCCCCACCACCCGGCGTCCGTCCATGTGCAGGTCGAGCACGGTGGTCTCGCATACGACCAACGCCCCGGCCTCCCGCACCTTTTGCGAAAACCAGCGGTCGAATTGAGAGCGGATGATGGTATAGCGATTATAGGGGGGCTTGCTGAAATCCTCCGACCGGTAGGTGCCGCCGGTACAGGACTCGTCGTCCAGAACCCAGACGCGCTGCTCTATGACATGGCGTTCGAGTGGCGCATCCTCCCGGAAATCCGGGATGATCCGCTCCAGGGCATCGGAATACAGGATCGCCCCCTGGACATTCTTGGATCCCGAATACTCGCCGCGCTCGATCTGCAAGACCTTGAGGCCGGCCTTGGCCATGGTATAGGCGGCGGCATTCCCAGCCGGCCCCGCACCCACGACAATGGCATCAAAATGCTCGGACATAAACCCTCCTTTGCGGTCAGCAGGCCTGCTTGCGGGCCTGTAAATGCTCTGTGAACGCCTGGGTCAGGGCCGGCAGGATGGTCATGGCGTTGCCGACGATGCCGTAGTGCGCGAAATCGAAGATCGGGGCGTTGGCGTCCTCGTTGATGGCGATGATCACATCCGATTTATCCATGCCGACCCGGTGCTGCACGGCCCCCGAGATGCCAGCCGCGATATAAAGCCGCGGGCGCACGGTCTTCCCCGACTGCCCGACCTGACGATCGGCGCCGACCCAGCCGGCCTGGATGACCGGCCGGCTGGCGCCCACCTCGGCGCCAAGCACGCGCGCCAAGTCCTGGATGAGGCGGAAGTTCTCCTGGCGCTTCATTCCCCGCCCACCGCTCACGATGATGTCGGCGAACGGCAGGTTGGCCTCGGCGACCCGAGCATCGGGAATGAACTCCAGGACCTTGGTGATGATCGACTCTTCGGCCAAGGCCACCGGATACTCTATGACGCGTCCCGTGCGCCCCGTGTCCGCCAAGGGCGTGGCCATGACGCGCGGGCGTATGGTTGCCATCTGCGGGCGGTAATTCAGTGTCACGATCGTACACAACAGGCTGCCGCCGAACGTCGGGCGGGTGGCCGCGAGCCCGCGGTTCTCGGGATCGATCGCAAGCCCCGTGCAGTCGGCCGTGAGTCCGGTCTTCATGGTCGTGGCCACGGCTCCGGCGAGATCACGCCCGAGCGTGGTCGCGCCGAGCAACAGGATCTCCGGACAGTAGCGATTGACGAGCTCGGTAAGGACGGCGGTATAGGGGGCGTTGCGGTAATCCTTCAGGGCCGGATGGCAGGCGAGATAACAAAGGTCCGCGCCATGGTGGATTGCCTGATCGCAGAACCCGCGCACGGCGCCATCCGGCGGACCGAGCAGCACCGCGGCGAGCTCCACCTTGAGGGCATCGGCGAGCTTGCGGCCCTCGCCGAGCAGCTCCCAGGAGACCGGATGGACCTGACCGCGCTCATATTCGACGAATACCCAGACGCCCTTGTAGCCGGCGAGGCGTTCGTCAAGCTTCTGAACACGGCGCCCGGCGGGGCGCGGGGTCGGGGCTTTTGGTGTGACTGTCATAAGGATCTCCCGTCGGGCTCAAGGGAAGGGTTGATGGCGAGTGCCACGTCCGGATGCCGGGACAGGAGCTTGGCGACCAGGGTCGCCGCCAGGTCCACCGGCTGTCCGCTTTGTGTCTCGATGATCTCCGCGCGGCGATTGGTGGGGGTCGGCGCAAACACCTTGGAGACCGCAGTCGGCGAGCCTTTCAACCCGATCTTGGTGACATCCTCGATATGGGCATCGTCCTTGCTCCAGATCGTGAGCCGGTGACGCTCCGCGCGAAACATATCGGCGAGCGAGGCAAAACGCATCTCGTTGATGCCCTCCAGCACCGTGATGAGTGCCGGCAACCGGGTCTTCAAGACCTGCACGCCACCCTCCGACCGCCTGTGCACGACGATCTCCCGGGCCGCCAGATCGAGGGAGACGATCTTGCTCACATAGGTCAACAACTGCATGTCGAGGCGGGTGGCGATCCCCGGCCCTCCGACCGCCTGTGCACGACGATCTCCCGGGCCGCCAGATCGAGGGAGACGATCTTGCTCACATAGGTCAACAACTGCATGTCGAGGCGGGTGGCGATCCCCGGCCCGACCTGCGCGGTATCGCCGTCTATGGTCTGCTTGCCGGCAAACACGAGGTCGATCGGCAGATCCTGATGGACCTGGCGTATGGCCGCCGACAGGGCGTAACTCGTAGCCAGCGTATCGGCGCCGGCGAATGCGCGATCGGTCAGCAGGATCGCCTCGTCGGCGCCGAACGCCAGCGCCTTGCGCAGCGCCGCCTCGGCCTGGGGCGGCCCCATGCACAACACCGTGACACGCGCGCGGTAGCGATCCTTCAGGCGCAGCGCCTCCTCCAGGGCATAGAGATCGTAGGGGTTGACGATCGCCGGGACCCCTTGACGCATGATCGTGTTGGTGACCGGATGCACGCGGATCTGCGCGCTGTCGGGCACCTGTTTGATGCACACCAGGATATGCATATCACTCCCCCTTGGGACGCGTGGCAGAGACGCGCTGAATGGCCGTGACCGCGACCTGCGGCGTCGGGTCCTGAAACACCCGGAACACCTTCTCGGCCTGCGCGCTGGAGCGCGCGAAGTCGGCATGGGATCTGGCGAGCAGCGATGCACACAGGGCGCGCAGGCCCTCGCGGTCGGCGGGCGGGTCATCGAGGGCGGTCGCCAGATATTGACGGAAGCGCTTTAAGATATGGAGGCGGTTGACGTTCACGACGTGTCGGTCATAGGGTACCGCGAAGTATTCAAAAAACTCCTCGGCGGCCGACAGCGCGGCCAACTCGCGAAACAGCCACTGGCTTTCAGATCCCTGAGACCGATCCTTCATAAAGTCGCCCCCGCCAGCCCGAGGCTCCGGGTTTGGCCCAGAAAGTCATGCAGATCCTGATCGCTCGGCGAGGTCTTGGTGCGAATCGCGTGCGCCCGGACCAGGGCCACGATGCGGCGCGCCTGCTCACGGCTCAAGGCGATGCCAAGCTTGTCATAGACATGGGTCACGGCCCGCGAACCCGAATATTTCCCGAGCACGATGCGATGCGATCGCCCGACCTCCGCCGGGTCGAACCCCTGATAGGTGCGCACGTCCTTCAGAAGTCCGTCGACATGGATGCCGGCCTCGTGGGTAAACACCGCATCCCCCACCACGCTCTTCTGCGGAGGGGCCGGGCGACCCGAGGCTTGGCCGACGAGCCCCGAGATCGCCGGCAGCTGCGTCATGTCGATGCCGGTCGTGCGCCGATAGATCACATGAAGCGCGAGCACCACCTCCTCCAGGCTGGCGTTGCCGGCGCGCTCGCCCAGGCCATTGACGGTGGTATTGACGCAGCGCGCACCGGCCAACACCGCCGCCAGGGTATTGGCCGTGGCAAGACCCAGATCATCGTGGGCATGCATCTCGATCGGCAGATCGCTATGGCGCACGAGCGCACCGATGCGTTCGCGGGTGGTGAACGGATCCAGCACCCCCAGGGTATCGGCAAATCGCAGGCGCCAGGCGCCGGCCTTCTGCGCCACCTCCGCCACGCGGCACAAAAAGTCCGGATCGGCGCGCGAGGCATCCTCGGCGCCGACCGACACCCTCATCCCCCGATCCACGGCCATCCCCACGAAACGCGTCACGGTCTTTAGCACCCACGCGTGGCTGCGTTTCAGTTTGTGCTGAATATGAATGTCCGATACCGGAATGGACAGATGGACGAGGACGTTACCGCACAGGCTCGCGGCATCGAGGTCGGCGGGACACATGCGCGCCCAGACCATGGGCCGGGCGCGCAGGCCGAGCGCGCCGATCGCGCGGATCGTCTCGCGCTCCTCGGGACCGAGAATCGGTATGCCGACCTCCATCTCGGCGATGCCGGCCTGGTCCAGGGCGCAGGCGATGGCGATCTTCTCCTCGGCGCTAAAGACCACGCCCGCGGTCTGTTCGCCGTCGCGCAAGGTGGTGTCATTGATGCCTACCGTAAGATCCATGGCGCAATCCCTCAAAACCGTTCGCAAACCCTAATAGCAAGGGCCATGCCAAGGACCGGGATGCCTGGAAACCGCGACAACGATGGGGTTCGCGCCGCGGCAGACGACACGTTGTGGGCTTTGCGACCAGCCTGTTTGTCGGTAACCCGACAGTGGGGGACGCGAAACGACTTGAAATCCCGGTCACAGACGAGATCGCGAGCGCGGGCCCGCGGCCTTGGTCGGGATGGGCGCCGGTGACGACCGGCCGTGAAGAGCGCAGGCTCGGCACGACCATGGGAGCGGCGCATGCGCGCCGCTCCCATGGTCCGCGGGACTAAAGGCAGGTGGCAAGCGGCCGTTCTTAGGCGGCGCGCTCGGCGCCGGGCGAGAGCGCGTGCTTGGCGCGGTAGTCCGCGACCGCGGCGCGTATGGCATCCTCGGCCAAGACCGAGCAGTGGATCTTGACCGGCGGCAACGCCAGTTCATCGGCTATCGCCTGGTTTTTGATCGCCAAAGCCTCCGCCAGGGTTCGCCCTTTCAACCACTCGGTGGTAAGGGAGCTGGCGGCGATCGCGCTCCCGCAACCATAGGTCTTGAACCGCGCCTCGGTGATGACACCGCCATCGTCCACGCGGATCTGCAGGCGCATGACGTCCCCGCAGGCCGGCGCCCCGACCATGCCGGTTCCGATGGCCTCATCGTCCTTGTCGAATCCTCCGACGTTGCGGGGATTTTCGTAATGATCGAGCACCTTGTCGCCATAGCTCATAGCCGTTACCTCCGAATATGCGATGCAGGGATCGCGCGTCCCCTTAGGCGGGGCCCGGTGGGACCTGCGGATCGGCGGCGATCGCCGCGCCCGGTGCCACAATGCCGTCCGCAGGCCCCACCCCTGGTCAGCAACTCTCATGCCACCCGAAAGATCAGGCCCGGCCCCGGCGTATCTGTCTGGTACACGACGATACCCGTACAAAATGTCTGTGTTTGTCGTATAGCCGACAATCCCGCCGGAGGCACGACCGGCTGGGCCGGGGCCGTCTATCGGCGTGCGTGACCGCCGGAGGCGCGGGCCAAGGCATTTGATGGAGGCAGCAACAAGACCTATCGACGTGTCTTGCAAACGGTACGTAAATTGCCTGATGTGGCGCTAGAATGGGAAACGAGGGGTGCCCGATGCATGATGGGGATGGTGTCATGACCAAGCGGCCAGAGGCCAACGCAACAACACAAGTGCTCGCCATGTACGAGATCAGCAAGGCCCTCAACTCCTGCGCCGACCTGGCCAAGAACCTGCGGGCCACCCTCGAAATCCTGGCGTCCTATCTGCACATGCAGCGTGGCATGGTGGCGCTGGTGCAGGACGACGGGGCGCTGCAGACGGTGAGCGCGCATGGCCTGAGCCGCCAGGAGAAAGACCGCGGACGCTACCTGAAGGGCGAAGGCATCATCGGGCGGGTGCTGAAGACCGGTCTGCCCATGGTCATACCGGACGTGGCCGACGAGCCGTTGTTCTTGAACCGCACGCAATCACGGGATCTGGGCGAAGGGCAGGCGATCGCGTTCATTTGCGTGCCGATCAAGATGGGCCGCGAGACGGTCGGGATATTGAGCGTGGACCGCGAGGCCGATGCCCCCCAGCGATCCACGCGCTTTGAACAGGACGTTCGCTTCCTGAAGATGGTCACGATCCTGATCGGACACGCCGTAAAGCAAAGCCGCGTGATCGCCGCGGAACGCGCCGCGCTGCTGTCGGAAAAACAGCGCCTCGAGACCGCCTTGAAGGGTCGCTACAGCATCGACAACGTGATCGGCCATGGCAAACGCATGCAGGAGGTGTTCGCGGAGGTCCACAAGGTGGCGCCGGGGCGCGCCACCGTGCTTTTGCGCGGCGAATCGGGCACCGGAAAGGAGATGATCGCGCGCGCCATCCATTACCTGAGCCCGCGCAAGGATAAGCCCTTCATACGCGTCAATTGCGCGGCACTCACCGAGACCCTGCTCGAATCCGAACTCTTCGGTCACGAAAAAGGCGCCTTCACCGGCGCCTCGCAGGAGCGCAAGGGGCGCTTCGAGTCCGCGCATGGCGGTACACTCTTCTTGGATGAGATCGGTGAGATCTCGCCGGCCTTCCAGACGAAGCTCTTGCGCGTGCTCCAGGAGCGCGAATTCGAACGGGTCGGCGGAAACAAGTCGATCCGGGTCGATGTGCGCCTGATATGCGCCACCAACCGCGACCTGGAGGCGGCGGTCACCGATGGCACATTCCGCGAAGACCTCTATTACCGCATCAATGTCGTAGCCATCTTTCTGCCGCCCTTGCGCGAACGCCATGAGGACATCCCGTTTCTCGTCGAGCATTGCCTCGATAAATTCAACCGGGAGAACGGCCGGCAGGTACGCATGGCACCCGAGGCGATGCGCATCCTCTTGCGATGCAATTGGACCGGAAATGTGCGCGAGCTCGAGAACTGCGTGGAACGCTCCGCGACCATGGCGCAGGGCGATGTCATCGAACTCCCGGACCTTTCCTGCCAGCAGGGGAAATGCTTTTCGGGGGTCCTGCAGGAGGGCTGGGCGGCGAAAGGCGGCACGCAGCACCCCTTGTCGCGCGTGGACGCGCGGGCGGGCGTGTCGGCCGCGGGGACCGCGCCCGCCCCACCGCCCGCGGGCTCCGAGCGCGAACGCCTGATCTGGGCCCTCGAGCAGTGCGGGTGGGTGCAGGCGAAGGCCGCGCGCCTGCTCAATCTCACCCCCCGGCAGGTCGGCTACGCCCTGAAGAAACACGCCATCCCCCTGCGCCGCCTGTAGTCACCCGATGCCGGAAGACAGGGCCTCGCACACACAAGCCCTGTCGTGACACGGACAGGGCGTGGGCAAGAAGACCCGGTGCGGCCGGGCATCGCTTTCTGGTACGGTAATTGCTTGGTACATGGCCTGCGGCCGCAAAGACGGGCGACTAGCGGGGAATTCATGGCAAAACGGCCTGCGCTCGGAGAAGACTCATGACGACCGACAGAGGGGACCGCCGGATGACGGGCGATGCCGATCGGCACGAGGAGTGCGCGCGTTGCAGCGTCCGCCAATGGCCGTGGCCGGCGCGATGTCGTCCGGGGTCCGTGTGCCCGTTTGCGCAGAGCGCCTTCGGGGTCCACCGCTTCTTTCGTCGCAATCCCTTGTTCGGGACCCGTTGCGCCACCCCCGAATGGCCCGAGGGCATCCGGCGGGCCGCGGCCGCCCGCGCCCACCCCTATTACGCCCCCGAACTGCTCCACGACCCGGACCGGCATGTACGCCGCCAGGCGATCAAACGCGCGCCGCTCGATCATGTCTCGCCGCTACGCGAGGACGCCGACGCGGGCGTGCGCGCCGCGGTCGCGCGCCGACTCTTCGGCAGCGACCTCATCATCATGATAGACGACCCGGATGTCATCGTCCGGCGCATCGTGGCGTCGCGTGTCACGACGCACATGCTGCCGCTCATGCTCGGCGATGCCGACCCCCATATCCGGCGGGTCCTGGCGCGACGCATAGATGTGTCCTGGCTCATGGTCCTTGCCGAAGACCCGACGGCCGACGTACGCGCGATCGTGGCCAGCCGACTGCAATGGGTCGCGCCGGCCTCGCGCCCGGATTAGGCCGTGCGCGCGTCCGCCCTCCCCGCCCGGCCGCGCGCAACGGCGAACCGGTCCCCATGGGCCGCCGATCGGGTCGCTCGCCGTGAATGACGCCCGCCACGACGCCAAGGCGCCCATGAATGATCTCGTGGCGCCCCCCATCCACCCCAACGATGTCGATCGGCGGCGCATCCTGCGCCTGCTGAAGAACCGACGTCGCTACCGCTACGTCACGCCCACCGTCCTACCCGGACCCGAGGGCTACATCGTGCGCAGCCCCTGCTGCTCGCGCACGGTCGACAGCGCAGGCGGTGTCATAGATGTCGCCTGGCTGCGCTTTCGTAGCGGCCATAACGTCTGGCATCTCTACCGGCGCGACCACATCACCGACGCCTGGGTGATCCAAAGCGCCCAGCCAAGCCTCGCCGAGGCCGTCGCCGAACTGAACGACGACCCCGCGCGCGTGTACTGGGCGTGAGATGGCTGATCGCCCTGTACCGCCGTCCATTCGCGGTGGCGGATCGAAACGCGCACCCAATCGGCACGCGCACGGGTGGTCAAGGTCTGGGGCGAACGCACAAGGGCGCCGAACATATCAGGCAGGCGCGATGGTTGATGGTCCCGCAAGGCCCCAAAACCGTTGCCTGCAGACCCGTATCGGCCATGTCACCAGGCGCGGGCGAATGCTCAAAAACGTTAGCCGTGGCGTACTGCGCAAGCCACGGGTCGATCCCCTGAGGCGGTCGTTTGGGAGTACACCCGCATCCTGGGGCCGCCGCTACGACATCTTGACTGTGGGTGGGGCGCCCTTGTCCGTGCTCAAGCCACGCATAATGGGCCGGTAACCACCCCGTGGACCGCTACGCGCTTACAGGCGGAGCGCTATGGCGCTTTCCAGAGGGTACCGAACCACCGTCTCCCTGTTCCGGTTATGAAAGATGTCGACGATGATTTTTATACCCACTGTTCGGGGTGTCATGGATTGGGACTCAGGGACTTCCAATATTGTTCGCATAAAGTCTTTATGATCGAAATATCGTCGGGAGTTCTCAAAACATCCGCCAGACTTCAGGTCAACATCGCGCCCCTTCGACCGATCTCGGAGGGATGGGAACGCACCACACGGATCGGGGGACGCCCTTAGCGCGCCGGATCGGTGGCCGCCGCTGTGCTCGGCGCCTGATTGACAAGCCAGATGCCGGCGGCGATCCCGAGCGCGCCGGCGGCCACATGCCAGCCGATGGGCTGGTCCAGGAGCAGCCAGCCGGACAACACACCAAATACCGGAGCGAGAAAGAGATAAGCGCTCACGCGTGCCGGGTCGTTTCGGTGCAGCACATAAAACCAGGCCCCGAACTGCACGATCGAGGCCATGACCACGAGCCATGCGAGGATCGCCGCCGAGGCGACATTCCAGCGAAAATCGGGCGCCTCGAAGACCGCGCCCAGCGTCAATAGGACCAGGCCACCGGTCAGCATCTGGTAGGCATTCAACACCCAGAGGTCCGCAAACCCCTGCCAGCGCTTCATGAGGAGCGTGGCGGCCGCCCAGAAAATCGCCGAGGAAAGGGCCAGGGACACGCCTGGTTTCAACACGAAGCCGCCACCGACCGCCACTGCGAGCCCGGCGAATCCCACGATCACACCCGCCCATTGCCGCGTGCGATACCGGTGACGGAGCAGCACGGAGCCACCCACGACCACAAACAGGGGATTGGCAAAGGTGAGGATGGCCGACTCGCCGGCGGGGATGGTCTTCAGGCTCACGAAGATCGTGCCCATGACACCCGCGGTCTGAAGAAGACCTATGGTGACAACCCGCCCACGATCGCTCCATCGGGCAAGCGGCCGGCGTTTGCGCGCAAACCCGGCGAGCAGCGCGCCGGCCAGGGTGAATCGGAGCCCCGCCAGGAAAAGCGGGGGGGCGTAACGCAGCCCCATTTGTCCAATGGCAAAGGACGAGCCCATGAGCGCGGTCGCCACCAGAAGCCAAACGATATCGCGTGCGCGCACCCGGACACCCCATAAAACGGCGCATCATACCGCGTGCGCGGCCTGCTTCAAATGGACCGGGCTGGAAGGCCGAGTTTTCCGGGACGGCCTTCTCCTATACTCGCGACCCATGACCAGGCGAACGGATGAGATATTCCATGTCGTCGTACTCATGGATCCGGATGATTGCGGGCGCAAGCTGGTCCCCTATCTCAGGAGACCGGGGACACGCGTGATCCGCAAAAGCATCGCGCCGAACGGAATACGCAGGGAGGCGGCGCTCTTTACCGTGCCGCGCGCGGCCTCCCGGGTCGTCCGCAAGGCCCGGCGCGCACCGCTGCCGGCCATGCCGGTCCGCCGCCGGGCGCAGGCGGTATTGAGGGCCCTTCCGGCGCTCATCACCGATCTGCTCGGCAACGAGGGGCAGGAGCGGGTGGTGGCACGCGCTACCGCGGCCCTTCTGCGCTTTCCCGGGATATACGCGGCGCGCATCGTGCTGTACAAGGAATACCGGACCGCTCCACGGCGCGAAGGCTTCGCGAGCGTCGAGGACCCGTACCGCCTTGGGCGATTTCGCAAGGCCCGCCGGCACCCGCCATTGCCGATCGCACCCGGCCTGCGGCGCGCCGCCCTGTCTTTACTCGACAACCACCATCCCATCGGCTTTGTCGATCTCGCCATAAGCCAGGACGCGCTTCTGCCGCCCACGCGCGGCGCGCTGCTCGCCGCCGGTCGCAGCATAACGAGCGCCGTGGAACGGGAACGCTCGCGCACGCATATGCGTCGCCTGCACTTTCTGCACGCGCGCCGCACAGCGGAGCTGTCCGCCGAGATCGCCGAACGAAGACGCACGGAGCAGGAGCTGCGGCGCTTCATGATTGCCATCGAGCAATCGGGAGACTCGGTATTCATAACCGATACCAAGGGCGTCATCCGTTATGTAAACAGGGCCTTTGAAATGATTACGGGCTATGCCCGCGAGGAGGCGATAGGCCATACGCCGCGCATCCTGCGCTCCGGCCGCCATACGCGGGCGTTTTACGGCAACATGTGGCATACGATACGTTCCGGGTCCGTGTATCGCGACATGTTCATCAACCGCCGGAAGGATGGCTCACTCTACTACGAACAGGCGACGATCACGCCGTTGCGCGACGAAAGCGGGGCCATAACCTATTTCGTATCGACCGGAAAAGACATGACCGAACATATCGCCACCGAGGAGCGCATAAACTATCTCGCGCACCACGATCCACTGACCAATCTTCCCACGCGCACGCTGCTGTCCGAGCGCATCGACGCGGCCATCGTCCAAGACGGGCATGAGAACCGCTCTGTTGCCGTCCTGTTGTTCGACCTCGACCGGTTTCAGCGTGTGAACGACACCTTTGGTCCGCTTGTGGGCGATCGTATCGTCCAGGAATTCGCCGAACGCCTGCGCGCCGTCCTTGGCAGAAAGGCGTTTGTCGCGCGCCTCGGGGGCGACGAGTTCGCGGCGCTGCTCGCCCCCACGAAATCCGCCCAGGAGGCGAGCATATTCGCAGACCATCTGGCGGCCCTGGTGAGCGAGCCGTTCAACGTGGACGATCATGAGTTTTTCTTGACGGTAAGCGTCGGCGTGAGCCTCGCCCCCACGGACGGCGCCGATGCCGAAACGCTTCTCAAAAATGCCGGCAGCGCCCTGGACCGCGCGAAGCTGCGCGGCGGCAACGCCCACGAGTTCTACACGGCCGATATGAACGCCAAGGCACTCGAGCGGTTGACCCTGGAGAGCCGGCTGCGCCGCGCGCTGGAGCGCGACGAGTTGCGGCTTTTCTATCAGCCGCAGAAGGACATGGTGAGCGGGCGGATCGTGGGCGTCGAGGCACTGATGCGCTGGCAACAGCCCGATGGCGCGCTCGTAAGCCCGGCGGGGTTCATACCATTGCTGGAGGAGACCGGTCTTATCGTGCCGGCGGGAGAATGGGCGCTGCAGGCGGCGCTCGCCCAGATGGGGGCCTGGCGCGCGCAAGGGTTATGTGACATGCGTGTCTCGGTGAACATCTCCGGGCGCCAGTTTCGTGATCGCGCCCTGCTCGCGGTGCTGGCCGACATTCTCGGCCGCTGGCCGCAGGGCGAGGGTCTGCTGGAACTGGAGCTCACGGAGTCCGTGCTCATGGAGAACGCCCAGGGGGCGGTCGATATGCTGGAGGCCTTGAGCGACATGGGCATAAGGCTTGCGGTCGATGACTTCGGGACCGGTTACTCGTCCTTGAGTTACCTGAAGCGCTTCCCCCTGAACGCACTCAAGATCGACCAATCGTTCGTAGCCGACCTCACGCGCCATACCGACGGCGGCGCGATCACCCGCGCCATCATCACGCTTGGTCACGAATTGGGGCTCGATATCATCGCCGAGGGCGTCGAGACCGAGGACCAGATGAGCTTCCTGCGCCGCCAGCGCTGCGACCTTGTGCAGGGCTACCTGGTGGCGCACCCCCTGTCCGGGCCGGCGGTCACGGAGTTGTTGCGCACCCAGACTTAAGTCACGCGCCACGGTATCGATCGTCGCCTACCGTAGGCACATGCATATCCTGACGCTGTACCCAGGCACCCCGCAAAGACGCGAGCTTGCGGGCCTGTACCTCGATGACGTGCCGGCGGATGTCGGGCGCCCCTTCATCTATGCCAACTTTCTCGCGAGCCTCGATGGCCGCATCGCGCTACGCAACAGCGATGGACTAAAGGCCGTCCCCGCGACGATCGCCAACGACCGGGATTGGCGCCTGTACACGGAATTGCTGGTGCAGGCCGACGCCGTACTCACCACGGGTCCCCAGGCCCGGGCGATCGCCTCAGGTGAGTTCAAGGATATGATGACCACCGCGCACGAGCGCTATCCGGACCTCCGGGACTATCGCCGCGCGCGCGGCCTGAGTGAGCATCCCACGTGCGTCGTCGTGACCTCGCGACCCCAGGATTTGGCGGAAGGGGGGCTCAAGGCCGCGCATCCGGGCGCCATCATGGCCGTAACCCCCGCCACGGCCAGAGATGAGGCACGGGCGGCGCGCGCCGCGGGGCTTCAGGTCATCATGGTCGATGACGCACCCGCCGTGACGGGCAAGGATCTATGGCGCGCGCTCGATGAACGGGGGCTACGGCGCGTGTACATGACGGGCGGGCCGCGGCTCTTCCACGGCCTATTGGCGGAGCGCGTCGTCGATCGACTTTACCTCACAACCGCATGCCGGCTCCTTGGAGGCGAAGAGGATATGGAAACACCGGTGCGGGGACCGGTCTTCCCACTCCCGGTCGAGGCCCGACTGCGTCGTCTCGCGCTCGATGCCGTGGGGCCGCCGCAACAACTGTTTGCGAGCTACGATCTCGATTCGTATTGACCGGCCGAGCGGGAGTTCATAAGATCAGGCTTCGGTCTTGCCTGCGGCATTTATGAGCGTGCGTCCCTTACCCCTCTTCGCGTTCCTGATGTGTACCACCCCCGTCAGTCTCGCCACGACCCTGGGTGGCGTGGAAAGGGCCGCGATGTCCATGGCGATGGCAGGGGGCGCGATGCCGGTCGTGGGTCCGACCATCCCCTGGGCGCAAGGGCGGATCGCGTGGCAGTCCTCGCGCAAGACAGGCGAGCGCCGCGGACCCGATGCCGTCATGTTCCCCGGCAAGAAAGTCGTGATCACCGTGGTGGCCAACGCCCCGCGCCACCCGGACATGAGCTTCGAGACCGGGGGTCTCACAAACCCCACGGTATGCGTGTCGCAAGGGGCGCGTGTGACCCTTAAGGTCATCAATATGGACTATGGTCCGGGCATGGTCCATGGCCTCGTCATCACTTCGGCCAAACCCCCCTACCCCCTCCAGATCGGGCGACACCCACCCCATATGCTGGCTCGTATCGCGGCCTTGGCGCCGCGCTCGAGCAGCCGCCTACGCGCCGCGCGCTATGCCGAAGCGACCGTGCACTTCGTCGCGCGGCGCCCGGGCACGTATTATTACGTCTGCCCCATCCCCGGGCACGCTTTGGCGTTCCATATGTATGGACGCTTTATCGTGGACCGGTCGCCCCCGCCGACGCCCCCTCGATCTTGAGGACACGCCGCCCATAGAGCAAAAGCGCCTGCAAGACCCTCTGATTGTCGGCATCCTTGAAGAGCGTCCACAGTCCGCCGAGTCCGCCGCCCGGGCGCGGCGCGTTGGCAAGCTCCCCCTGCAGGCGTTCGACGCCCTCCGCGAGATCCGGGAGGATGCCGCTCGCCGTAACGCGCTCGAAGAGATCGAGCAACGCCGGCAGGGCCTTCAGGGCGCGATCGACAAGCGCGGGCGTCAGACGTTCCTCCAGGCACTCCCATAGGCGCGCGTAACGGCCGTCATCGGCGCGCGTGACGTGATCCAGAATGGTCATGACGCGGCTCGCGAGGCCGGCGAGCCGCACCACGAGGTCGTCGGTCAAGGCGTCCTCGGCCGCCCCCACCAGGCGTGCCAGCCGCGCCAGGCGGGCTAGATCACCGGAGGCCGCGAGCTCGCCTATGACCGGCAAGACCTCCGAGATGCGATGGCGCTGCAGATCGTCCAGGATATCGAGCCCCTGGCTCGCCGCCTGGGCGAGACGCCCCACCATCTCGTCGGTCAGCGTCTCGAACCCGGCCTCGGCCAGGAGGGCCGCGGCATCCCCCACGTTCGCATTATCGATTGGCATGGTCATCGCTCCTTACAGCAGGCCGCGCACGCTATTCCAGTACAAGCGATTGTAGGCGAGCTTGAACCAGTGGATGGCGCGCGACGGTGGCCGGGGCTGGGGCGGATTCTTGTAGTCGAACGACGCATAAGTGGCACGGTCCTTGCCGGCCTCGATGAAGCAAAAGACCTTGCCTTCGTAAGAACGCATGGCCCCGCCCTGGGTGGCGAGCCGGGCGAGGTTCTCCCCCAGCACCTCGGCCTCGTAATGCGCCGTGGAACCGGCCTTGCTGATCGGCAGGTTCGTGGTATCGCCGAGCACGAACACGTTCTCCCGGCCTTCCATGGCGAGCGTCGCGCGATTGGTGGGTATCCATCCCGCGGTCCCGAGCTTATTCTGCTCTATGACCTCCATGCCCTTGTGGGGCGGGACTGCGATCAGAAGGTCAAATTCCACCACGCTCCCCTCTTCGCTATGCACGCGCTTTTGGACGCCATCGACCTCCTTGGTGTTGAACAGCGTCTCGTATCGCACGCCCATTCGATCGAATTCCGGGGCCGCCCACTTGGCGACATTCTCCAGGGAATGGATGCGGCCTATGGGGTAGGTATAGGTAAAGCTCACCTTGTCCAGCAGGTCGCGGTCCTTGAAGTAGTCGTACATCATGAAGGTGAGTTCGAGCGGTACCATGGGGCACTTGTGCGGGACCCCGGTGACGATGGCGATTCGTCCGCCCTCGAAGGTCCTCAGGGCCTCTGCGGTCTTTACGGCCGCGTCCTCGGTGTACACGTGGTGGGCGCTTTCCATGAGACCGGGGACAGAGGCCAGCACCGGGCGCGATCCCGTGCAGATCGCCAGATAGTCATAGCCGTAGGTTTTCCCGCTCTTGGCCTTGACCTCGTTATGATCGAGATCGAAAGACTCCACCGGATCGACATGGAAGTGTATCGCCGGGTCGAGCAAGGTCTTTTGATCGACATAAAGCTCGGACGGGGCCATCTTGCCAAACGCGACATAGAGCAGACCTGGCTGATACATGTGGCTGGCGCTCGCCGAGAGCAGGGTCACGGACGCGCGCGCGCTGTCGATCTCCTGACGAAGCCTGCGCGCCAGATTGTTCGCGAGGATCGTACCGCCCGTCCCGCCACCCACTATGAGTATTCTTTTCATGAGTTTATCACTCCTCCCGCCTTCGGCATGAAGATGTTATTTGGCCTTGCGAACGCGCAGATGGTAGACACCGCCCTCCTCGGAACTGGATACCAGCGTGTGGCCGACCTTTTTGATCCACTCGGGGATATCCTCGGCCGAACCCCGATCCGTGGACAGGACCTCGAGTTCCTCGCCTATGGTCGCCGTCTTCATCGCCGCGATCAATTCCATGAGAGGCCCGGGACAAAAGCTCCCGCGGGCATCGACGATCCTGATTTCACTCATTTCTTCCCTTCCCTTCAGAAAGTAAGGACATGGCTGCCTTCCAGTTCGCTCAGGAACTTGGTGAGGCCGGTGGGTTTTTCCAGATAGGGGACGAGATCGGCCGGACCCAGGGACAGGACATCCAGGGCCATGGAGCATGGGTAGACCCGGGCCGACCCGAGATCGACGGCCTGCGCAAAGAGATCGAGAAAGCGGGGCGCGTTGCGGGCCCTGAGGGCATGCCCGACCTCGCCTTCGGCGGGGGCCTCGGGGGCCCCTTCCCGGCGGAAATACGGCAGGGCGTTCATCGATACGAAAATGCCGACGTCGGTCCCGCCGGCCGAGGCCACGGCCGCGGTCATGGCGGCCATTTGCAGCTTCTCCCGGGTTCCCGAGGTCAGGATGATGCGGATGCTGTCGGACATGAGACTCCTGTGAGGTCGCGGATGAATCAAGGCATGGCGGTGGCGACGGCTTTCCCCAAGCAATAGTCATGCCGCGCGCGCCTTGGGGGGTCGCGGCGCACCGGACACAATATATCAGGGCCCAACACGGTCCCGTGAGCGCTTGACATGACACCGGTGGCAGTGCTGTCATGACGTCATGTCAAAGCTGTCAGCATCCCGCCTCCACGAATCCGTGCAGTCCCTGATCGACATGCACGAACACCCGGCCGTACTCATCGATCACGCCTATCGTATCGTCGCCGCCAACCGCGCCTACCGCACGACCTACGGGGTGAAGAGCGAGCAGCTGATCGGCCGCCATTGCTATGAGGTCTCGCATCATCGCGACACGCCCTGCCATCTGCATGGCGAGGACTGCCCCCATCAACAGGTGTTTGCGCGCGGCGAGATCCAGCGCGTCGTACACACCCACTTCGATGGCAAGGGCCGTCCCGAATATGTCGGGATCAAGGGGCATCCGGTGATGCTCCCCGACGGCGAGACCTACCTGGGGGAATCGATCCAGAGGCTTGCGCCGCCGGAGGCCATGAACTGCGAGGAGATGCGCATGGTCGGGCGTTCACGCCCCTTGCTGCATGCGATCGACCAATTGAGTCAGGCCGCGGCCAGCCCGGCGCCAGTCCTGCTCGCCGGGGAGAGCGGGGTCGGCAAGGAGCTCGCCGCCCGCTATCTGCATGACCACAGCCCGCGCCGGGGCGGCCCATTCGTGGCCATCGACTGCACGACGCTCCCCGAAAGCCTGTTCGAGAGCGAGATGTTCGGACACGAAGCCGGCGCGTTCACGGGTTGCGTGGGGCGTAAGGCCGGGCTCTTCGAGGACGCGCGCAACGGCACGCTGTTCCTAGACGAGATCGGCGAGATCCCGCTGGCCATGCAGGCCAAGCTGCTGCGTGTCCTGGAGAGCGGGACATTCCGGCGCGTCGGGGGACGCGAGGCGCTGCACGCCGATATCCGGCTCGTGGCGGCCACCAACAGGGACCTCAAGAATGCCGTTGCCACCGGCCGGTTCCGCGAAGACCTCTATTACCGTATCGCGTGCATCACCATCGCCCTGCCGTCGCTGCGCGAACGCCGCGCGGATATCCCGCTTCTGGTCGAGGCCCTGCTCGCGCGCATCAACGCCGCCAACGGCCGTCACGCGCGATTGAGCGAGGCGGCCTGGATACGCCTCATGCAGCATGACTTCCCGGGTAATGTTCGCGAGCTACGCAACGTCCTCCAGCGCGCCGTCGCGCTCTGCCACGAGCAGATCATAGAGCCCGGGGACCTCGGTCTCGAGGAGACGGGCGCCGATGTCGACGCGGTGGCGACCCCCGACTGGGAGGGTCTGGAGCGCGAACAGCTCGAGGCCCTCGCCGAGCGCTACCAGGGCAAACGCCGGGCGATGGCCGATGCCCTGGGCATAAGCGAACGCACGCTCTACCGGCGCCTGCGCCGGCATGGCTTTGCGACACCCCGAACGGGGACATGAGCCGGCCCTCGAAAAGGCCTGCAAGCCGCCGTTCGACCCCCCTCCGATCGCGCCTGCGGGCCTATAATGGGGCGCTACAGGGAGGGCGCCTCTCCCGGACACATCCACGGAGGTTTTATGACGGAACTGGAGCGTTTTCGGTCGCTGTTCAATCAACAGGTCCTGCACACCTTCGACTACCTGCGCGCCGTGGGCGAGCCCCAATGGCAGGGTATCCCGAGTGATTCGGAGGCCCTCTATCTTGGGTCACGCATCAACAAGATCACCATCGCCGCGCTGTCGCGCCACCTGGCAACCACCGAGTCGCATTGGATCAGCCAGTTGCCGTCGCTCCCCGCGGATGGGACCATGCCGATGCCGGAAAAAGACCCGGTGGTGGAGGCGGTGAAGACCGTCCCGAGCTTTATCGACGTCTATGAGCAGCGCCACCAAAAGAACATGGAACGTCTCGCGGCCCTCGGCGCCGCCGATCTCGACAAGCGGCTGGTGTTCGCCGGCCGCCACTACACGGGAATGGGTCTGCTGTGGTCCATTCTCGGCCACCATGCCTACCATCTCGGTCAAATGGATCTCCTGATGCGCCAACAGGACGTGGAGGCCCCGGAATACATGGAGTGGCGGGAAAAGGAGCGGGTCGTGGGCTAATCCGTGCCGCCGGCATCGGCGAGCAGGCGCAGGCGCGCCAGGGCGTCTTGGACATCCGGCTCGCGAGGGGCGCGTACCGTGGCATGGCCGAGCTTGCGGCCGGGTCGCGCGGCCTTTCCGTAGACATGCAGGTGGGCGCCCGGTACGGCGAGCACCGCCGATGCCTCGGGCAGATGACCGACAAAATTGACCATGCCCGACGGCGCCAATACATGCGTCGCGCCAAGCGACAGACCGAGCACGGCGCGCAGGTGATTCTCGAACTGGCTGGTCTCGGCCCCCTCCAGGGTCCAGTGACCGGAGTTGTGCACCCGCGGCGCCATCTCGTTGGCGAGCAGCGTGTCGCCCTTCTGAAAGAACTCCACGGCCAGCACCCCCACATAGTCGAGATGCGCAAGGAGCCGGCCGACATAGTCCTCGGCGCGCGCCGTCATCGGGTCCCCGGGACGCGCTTGTGATTGCACGAGAACGCCGTTTCGGTGGACATTCTCGGTCAGCGGATAGAAACGCGCATCACCGCCGGCGCCGCGCACGGCGACCAGGGAGACCTCGCGATCGAAGGCCACGAAACCCTCCAGGATCAGGGGCGCGCCGGACAACGCGGCAAACGCGGCATTGATGTCGCCCGGATCGCGCAGCACCCGCTGACCCTTGCCGTCGTAGCCCATGGTACGGGTCTTCAGGACCGCCGGCCAACCGGTGACGGTGAGCGCCCGCTCCAGGTCGGCGCGCGTGTCGACGGCCACGAACGGCGGAGTCGATAGACCGAGATCGGCAAACAGGCGCTTCTCATGCCAGCGGTCGCGCGCCAGGGCGAGCGCCCCGGGGTGCGGATGCACGCGGACCCGGGAGGCCAGGCGGCGAAGGCTCGCCTCGGGCACGTTCTCGAACTCATAGGTCACGACCGTGGCACGGCGGGCCAGCTCGTCTAGCAGGCGTTCATCGCCGTAATCGCCGCACAATAGCTCCCCGGTCGCGCGCGCGCAGGCATCCGGGGCGGGATCCAGAAAGAGGCAACGGATACCGAGCGGCTGACCGGCCATGGCCAGCATCTGCGCCAGTTGGCCCCCGCCGATGATGCCGACGATCATGGGATGCGCGGATCTCCATGGGCAAGAACGGCCTCGGTCTGCCGGACCCGGAAGGCCGCGAGCGCCTCGCGGATCGCGCCATCGTGCCCGGCAAGCAGCGCGGCTGCGAACAACGCGGCATTGATCGCCCCGGCCTTACCGATGGCAAAGGTGGCGACGGGAACGCCGGCCGGCATCTGGACGATGGACAACAGGGA
The DNA here is from genome assembly GCF_003184265.1 of Acidiferrobacter sp. SPIII_3. Classification (GTDB taxonomy): domain Bacteria; phylum Pseudomonadota; class Gammaproteobacteria; order Acidiferrobacterales; family Acidiferrobacteraceae; genus Acidiferrobacter. The sequence goes on from NZ_CP027663.1 coordinate 2,943,550, forward strand.
ATCGAGCCCGTTCAGGGCCTGGGACTGCACCGGCACACCCAACACCGGGAGCGCGGTCTTCGCGGCCACCATGCCCGGCAGATGGGCGGCGCCGCCCGCCCCGGCGATGATCGCGCGCAGCCCGCGCCCCTCGGCCTGCGCGGCATAAGTGAAGAGCAGATCGGGGGTGCGATGCGCGGAGACGACCTGGACCTCATGGGCGATACCAAGATCACTCAGCGCCTGCGCGCCATGCCGCATCGTGTCCCAATCGGAACGCGATCCCATGATGATGCCGACAAGTGCCGCCATCAAACCTCCCAACGTCGGTTCCAGCCCATGAACCTCTTCAGCGTGGCCGGATGTCGCAAAGTGCGGGCATTGTGTCACAACCCGCGCCTCCTGTCCCTCGCGCCTCGGCCATCGGACGGCTCCCACCTCGACAACCTCGCATCGAATCCGCACCGGCGCCGGAGTAACAGGCTCATCACGGCCGCGGAGGGGCGTAAAGGGGGAAATCGGGGCCCACGCGGATCCTGTACGCAGGCCTCTCGCAGGACCGGCTCGATGGTGCGTGACGGATAGGTGCGCATATCGTGCCAGCACGCATTCGAGATGTCTCATTGCACGACCCGCACCGTGCGCACACCTCCCCGCCAATCATGAGGTCTCCTGGCAGCGCGCGTCCCGCGTTCAACCCTCGATCCCGCGCGCCGGCCTGCCACCGCCTTGGTGCTTTAGCGTGGACCGGCGCGATGCCCCGATCCCCCCACAGGCTCGGACGGCGCGCCGTCGGCTACCGGCTGTCACGAGGAATCGTGGCCCTGGAGCGCGTCCATGAACCGCGCCAGCGCGGCAACCAGTTCACGGGCCACATCCGGTGGCGGCAGCGGGATCTTGAGCGAGGATCGGCCGCTCGCCGCGTCGCGCTCAACCCACGGATGGGCGGCGCCATCATCGTGAGCGGCAGTAAAGGCGCCGAGCAGCTGACGGCCGAGGCCCGCGAGGGCTGCCCAGGGATCATTCGGGACATGCGCCGTGGCAGGCGAGGACCGGTCACGCCCCTCCCCCGGGACCGCCGGCGCAGGCCCGCCATCACCGGCGGCACCCTCCCCGCGCGATCCCGCGCCCGCCTTCGCCGCCACGGACTCGAAGGCGCGCTCCTCGGCGGGCGCCACTTCCGCGGCCTCCCCCATGCGCCCGGTCACGTTCTCCACGTCCTTCATGAAACGGTTGAGGCGCGAGCCGCCCAGCGATACCTCGCCCGCCCCTCCGTCCAGAATACCGGCCGAGAGCGAACGCTTGAAAGCGAGCACCCCCAGCATGCCCTCCTCTATGGTCCCCTTGGCCACGAGATTCACGATGCGCACCGGACGCTTCTGCCCCATGCGGTGAATGCGCGCGATACGCTGCTCCAGAATCGCCGGGTTCCAGGGCAGATCCATGTTGATGAGCGTGGTGGCATGCTGCAGGTTGAGGCCGGTGCTGCCGGCATCTGTGGACAGAAAGACCCGGCAATCCGCATCGTCGCGAAACCGCTGCACGAGCGCCGGGCGCTTCTCCGAGGGCACTCCGCCATGAAAGCTCACGTAACCCAGGCCGCGGGCCTTGAGCCTACGGATGACGATGTCATGGCTGCGCGTCCACTGCGAGAAGATGACGGCCTTGGCGTCTTGCGCCGCAAGGTCATCCACCAGCGCCGCCACTTCGTCGGCCTTCACGCCATGGTCGCTCTCCTGATCGAGCAGATAGGTGCTGTTGCATGCCATGCGCATGTTCTGCAGGGCGCAGGTCAGGCGCCTTTGATCCGTATCCGACAGAAAGCGCGTCTTGCGCCAGCGCTGGACGATGCGCGCGACGATATCGGCGTTGTCCTCGTGATAGCGCATCTGCGCCTCGGTCATGGGGACGAGGATGGTGCTGTCGGTCCGCTCCGGGAGCTGGCGCAGAACCTCGGCCTTGCGCCGCCGGATCATGATGGGCGCGAGCGTCTTGCCGATGGTGTCGAGACCGGCGTAACCGATGACGCGCCCGGCCTCGTCGCGCACCTGGTGCTCATGCAGAAGTCTCCAGGTCGGCCCGAGCCTGTGCTGATCGACATATTGCACGATGGAGACCAGCTCCTCCAGCTTGTTCTCGAGCGGCGTCCCCGTGAGTACGACGGCATAGGGGCTGTCGATGCGTTTCAAGGCGCGTGCCGCGATGGTATTCCAGTTCTTGATGCGCTGCGCCTCATCGACTATGACGAGTTCCGGCGCCCAGCCGGTGATGAGATCGAGATCCGGATCGAGCTTTTCGTAATTGGTGATCTTGCAAAAATCGTCACGCGCGTAATCCTTCTGTCGTTGCGCGCGGCCTCCGGCGATCACCAGCGCCTTACGCCCGGCAAAACGCAAAAACTCGCCCTGCCACTGATATTTGAGCGACGTCGGGCAGACCACGAGCACGCGCGACACCCCGAAATGGCGCGCCAGGATCTCGGCGGCGGCGATCGCCTGCGCGGTCTTGCCAAGCCCCATCTCATCGCCTATGAGGGCGCGCCCGGCGCGCGCCGCGAACAAGGCGCCCTCGACCTGATAGGGGTAGAGGGCAAGCTTCGTGAGCCGCGCGCGGCCCCAGTCGGCGGCGCCCCTTGGGAACAGCCGATCCAGGGTCCGGGCGCGGTGCGCAGCGTCGCGCCACCCGACGACGAAATCCAGGACCTCGTCGGGAACCCGCAGCTCGTGGCCGGCCCGGGTCGCCTCCTTCATGAAGGACTCCAGATCATCGAAACGATCGGGGCGCAAATCGCCCCCGGACTGCGCAAAGAGGCCCGCCGCTGCCTTGCGCACAGCGGCGGGGCATGCGCTTCCCGGCCGGAACCGGACAGAGCGGTGGCCATCGTTATGCAAAACGAGCTCCGAAAACACCGGATGGTAGCCATGCGCGAAGGCGGCCTTGGCACCGCGCTTCTTGAGGAGCCTCGCGAGCACGAATTCTATATGCTTGCAGGTACCGAGCTCGTTGGTGGCGAAATCGGGACAGGAACAGCGGTTGTCGCCCGGCTGCAGCCCGCGGACCGTCACCCGGTAGCGGGATCGGCTCGCCGGGTTGCTTACCTGAAAATCGGAGAATATCGCCTCGTCCCCGACGTTCTCCCAGTGAAACGCCTGCTCGCGCCCGAACTGCCGGCGCAGGGCGCGCTGCCAGTCGAGCGGGGTAAGGTCGGCGGGTTTGTGGGTATGGGAGATCTTCGGTGGCGCGCGCCTCTTGGGGCGCGAACGGGCCTTGCGGTCTTGGGTCTTCATCGGTTCCTCACGAGACAGTCCCCTGGCTTTCGGTGGCAAGGGCGCCGCGTCTAGCACCTCTGTCATGGCCACGCGACACGCGTACGATACCGATTTTCGGGGCGGATGGCACCTCACGGACCGGCACCGGGATGGGCGATACGCCAGGCCCCGGCGCGAAGACAGAAGGAAGCTACTTCTGGCGCGCCGCGCCCGACTCCTTGCGCCCCGCGGCCTCGGGGGCGGCCTCACCCCGGGCGGCGCGTTCCAGGCGATCGCGCACCGCATCCCACGCCTCGGTGGCGGGTGGCCGCTCGACCAGGACCACGCGACAGCCCCAATGGTCGATGGCGCGCAGACGCGCATAGAGCGCGCGGCCATAGGCGCCGGCCGCGCGCGGCATCACCAGCCAACGGCACCGCACAGGCCCCCGCGCCGGGGGATGTAGGGCGATCACGACCAGGGGCCGTGGCCCCTGGCGCCACTCCCGATCGGCATCGGTGACCAGCCGTACAGGGGTCGCGGGGGCGTAATGGGACGGGAGACGCCCGGGGGCACGGGGGCCGCCGGAGGCGGCAAACGCCGGCGTCTGGCCGATGATCGCGGCCAGCGCCCGGGGCGCCACCGCGCCCGGACGCAGCAGGCGCGGCACGGGCCCGCTCAGGTCGAGAATGGTGGACTCCAGACCGACCGCGCAGGCCCCACCGTCCAGGATCGCGTCCACCGCTTGCCCGAGACCAAAGGCGACATGCGCGGCCGTGGTCGGGCTCACGCCGCCAAACGGATTGGCCGAGGGCGCGGCCACCCCGCGCCCGAAGGCCTTGAGCAGCGCCAGCGCCACGGGATGCGCCGGGACGCGCAGGCCGACCGTGTCCTGGCCGCCGGTGACGGCATCGGGCACGCCGGGGCCACGGGGCAGGATCAGCGTCAGGGGTCCCGGCCAAAAGTGCTCGGCGAGCCGCCAGGCGACGGGCGGGATGTCGCGCGCGTAGCGAGGCATCTGATCGGCATCATGGATATGAATGATCAGCGGATGGTCGGCGGGGCGCCCCTTGGCCGCGAACACGCCCGCCACCGCCGCCGCGTTGTGCGCGTCCGCGCCCAGACCATAGACGGTCTCGGTCGGGAACGCGACCAGCCCGCCGCCATCCAGGATCCGGGCGGCGCGCGCGATCTCCGATTCCGGGACGTGCCGCCGGCCCCCCGGCAACCCCCCGGCGTTCATCCGCCGGCATCCGTGACGAGCGCGGCCACGACCGCCGTCAGGGAAGGCGCGATCGCGCGCCATGTCGGGAGACCGTCCGCGTCTTTGTGGTAGCGGATGAGCACCGGATCGCGCCCGAGCCAACGGGCGACATCGACGCCGTTATTCATCCGCGGGTCCGCGCCCGGCACCGTCTCGTTCAACACCACGCCGGCCAGGGTCAGGCCGCGACGCGCCACGGCCTCGGTCGTCAACAGCGCCTGATGGATCGCCCCGAGCCGGTCGGCGCTCACGACCAGCACCGGGAGACCGAGGGCTGCGGCCAGATCGGCGTTGAGGCCATCGCTTGCGAGCGGCGAATAGAATCCGCCGGCACCCTCCACCAACAGAAAGTCCCCGGGGCCGACCCCTTCGCGACACGCCTGGATCAGGTCATCTAAGCGCACGGTCCGACCCTCCAGGGCGGCGGCGCGCTCGGGTGACAAGGCGGCGCGAAACCGGTAATGGCCGATGCGCGCTAGCGGCTCCCGGCCGCCGACGGCCGCGTGATAGGTCTCGCGATCGCCGGACATGCCGCCCTCTCCGGCGACACAGCCTGACTCCACGGGTTTGCGCGGCCGCACCACAAGCCCCTCGCTGGCCAACCGCCAGGCCAAGGCGGCCCCGACCACGGTCTTGCCGACGCCCGTGTCGCTCCCGGTAATGAACACCCCGCGCATCACGCACCCCCCTTCACAATAATCCATGACCCCCGGCACCCCATCCCGGCCTCTGGCGGCCGCCAGGGATCGGGACGACACGCCGATCCATGCACCTCAGATGTCCGCCACCACGTGCGTGATGGCTGCGGTCAATACCGACAGATCGTCGGGACTTATGACATAGGGCGGCATCACATAGACGAGCCGGCCGAAGGGGCGCAGCCACACGCCGGCGTCCACGAACCGCGCGGTAAGCGCCGGCGTGTCCACGGCCGCGCGCGTCTCCACGACCCCAATCGCGCCCAGCACCCGGACATCACCGACCGCGGCCAGGCTGCGGCAGGGCTCGAGTTCCCGGGCCAACTGGCCGGCGATAGCGCCGACGCGGCCCTGCCAATCACCGGCCATCAGCAGATCGATACTGGCCACCGCCGCCGCGCACGCCAGGGGATTGGCCATGAACGTGGGGCCATGCATGAGGCAGCCGGCCTCGCCATACCCGATCACGGCGGCGATATCGGCAGTCGTCAGGGTCGCGGCCAGGGTCATGTAGCCCCCGGTCAGGGCCTTACCGAGACATAGGATGTCCGGCGTCACCTGCGCATGATCGCAGGCCAGAAAGCGGCCGGTACGACCGAAGCCCGTGGCGATCTCATCGGCGATGAGCAGTACGTCATGGGCATCGCACAAGGCGCGCACCTCGCGCAGGTATTGCGGGTGATAAAACCACATCCCGCCCGCGCCTTGCGCGATGGGTTCCAGGATGACCGCCGCCAACTCACCTGCGTGCGCGGCGATCAGCTCGGCGAATTCGGCGATGGCCGACGGCTCCCAAGGACCATCAAACCGGCACGCGGGCCGCGGCGCAAAGACCTGTTCCGGGACGAGTCCGGCAAACAGGCGATGCATGCCGGTGACCGGATCACACACCGACATGGCGGCAAAGGTGTCGCCGTGGTAACCCCCACGCACGGTGAGCAGCCGGTGCTTGCCCGGTCGCCCGCGCCCCTGCCAATACTGGATCGCCATCTTGACGGCGACCTCCACGGCCACCGACCCCGAGTCGCACAGAAAGACCTTTTCAAGGGGTGCCGGGGTCAGATCCACGAGCCGTTCCCCGAGATCGATCGCCGGTCCGTGCGTGAGCCCCCCGAACATCACATGCGCCATGCGCCCCAGCTGCGCGCTCACGGCGTGATTCAAAACCGGGTGGCTGTAGCCATGGATGGCCGCCCACCACGAACTCATGCCGTCGATCAGCCGCCGCCCATCGGCGAGCGTAAGCCGCACGCCATCGGCCGCCACCACCGGCCAGACCGGCGCGCCCATGGGCGCGTACGGGTGCCAGAGGTGGGCGTGGTCGAAGGCCGTGGCGCGCGCCCAGTCCCGGGCCCCGGGGCCACCACCCTCGGTGCCCGCCCCGGCCGGCCGGCCGTCCGTGCTACACGCCCGCGATCCTGTCTCGAAGCTCGGACCCGTCCTGCTCATGCTCCATCCGTCACCGCGCCACGACTCGCTGACGAGACGAGGCGCGCATATTTGGCCAAGGTCCCGCGCGTATAACGCGGCGCGGGGGGCGCCCACAGGGCGCGGCGGCGCGCAAGCTCCTCCTCGGGCACATCGAGCCGCAAGATGCGCCGCTCGGCATCGATGATCACCATGTCGCCATCGGCTACCAGCGCGATCATTCCGCCGACCGCGGCCTCCGGCGCCACATGGCCCACCACCATACCATAGGTGCCGCCGGAGAAACGCCCATCGGTGACGAGCCCCACGAGGTCACCGAGCCCCTGGCCCACGAGCGCGGCGGTGGGCGAGAGCATTTCGCGCATCCCCGGGCCGCCGCGCGGCCCCTCATAGCGGATCACGACCACATCGCCCGCCACGATGCGCCGCTCCAGGATGGCGGCCATGCACGCCTCCTCGGAATCAAACACGCGCGCCGGGCCGGTGATCCTTGGGACCTTGACGCCGCTGGTCTTGGCGAGCGCCCCCTCCTCTGCGAGATTGCCCTTGAGGATGGCGAGGTGACCATGCGCATAGACCGGCTGCCCCCAGGGCCGGATGACGTCCTGATCCGCGCGCGGGTGTTCGGGCACATCCCGCAGGACCTCGGAGAGCGTCTGCCCGGTCACGGTCAGCGCGTCGCCATGCAAAAGGCCGTGCGCCAGCAGCATCTTCATCACCTGCGGCACCCCGCCGGCGCGGTGCAGGTCGGTGGCGACGTAACGGCCGGACGGCTTCAGGTCGCACAGCACCGGGACGCGGCGGCTGAAGACATCGAAATCCTCGAGGGTCAGCGTCACGCCGGCGGCGTGCGCGATGGCCGGCAGGTGGATGACGGCATTGGTGGAACCGCCCAGCGCCATGAGCACCGCAAGCCCGTTCTCGAAGGCCTGGCGCGTGAGGATCGCGCGCGGTAGCCGCCGCGCCCTTATGGCCTCGACCAGCACCGCTGCCGAACGCGCGGTGCTATCGGCCTTTTCGGAGTCCTCGGCGGTCATGGTCGCGGAGTATGGCAGGCTCATGCCCATGGCCTCGAACAATGCCGACATGGTGTTGGCGGTGTACATGCCGCCACAGGAGCCGGCACCGGGGCATGCCTTACGCTCGATCTCGTGCAATTCCCGGTCATCCATCGTGCCGGCGATACGCGCGCCGACCGCCTCGAACACGCTCACGATGGTGAGATCGCGCCCGTCATGGTGGCCGGGCTTGATCGTGCCCCCATAGACGAACACTGCCGGGATATTGAGGCGCGCGATGGCGATCATGGCCCCCGGCATGTTCTTGTCGCAGCCACCGAAGGCCAGCACACCGTCCAGGCTCTGGCCGGCACACACGGTCTCTATGGAATCGGCGATGACCTCGCGCGACACCAGGGAATACTTCATGCCCTCGGTGCCCATGGAGATGCCATCCGAGATGGTGATGGTGCCAAACACCTGGGGCATGGCCCCGGCGGCGGCCAGGGCCGCCTCGGCGCGCGCGGCAAGAGCCCCGATCCCCATGTTGCATGGCGTGATGGTGCTATGAGAGTTCGCCACGCCCACGATCGGCTTGGCGAAATCGCCGTCGCCAAATCCGGTGGCGCGCAACAGGGCACGGTTGGGGGCGCGCTCCACGCCGGTCGTCACCACCCGGCTCTTGTGATTGTCGGACATGAGGTTCTCCTGAGGATGAAGGTCAAGACCGGTGCCGCGGCATGCGCCGCCGTGGTGGCGGATCAGTCGCTAAGCTGCCATGCGATGTCCTCTCCGGCGCGCAAGGGCACGAGCACATCCGTGCCGGCGGCCATGGTGGGAGGAACACGCCATGGCGCCTTGATGAGCGTGACGCGATCTTCGTTGCGCGGCAACCGGTAGAAATCCGGTCCGTGACAGCTCGCGAATCCCTCCAGGCGGTCGAGCGCGCGGGCCTCCTCGAAGACCTCGGCATAGAGCTCGAGCGCGGCATGCGCGGTATAGATCCCGGCGCACCCGCAGGACGACTCCTTGGCATGCCGGGGATGCGGCGCGCTGTCGGTCCCGAGGAAGAATTTCGCACTGCCCCCGGTCGCCGCCCCCACCAACGCGGCGCGATGGTGGGCGCGCTTTAAGAGCGGCCGGCAGTAATGGTGCGGGCGCAGGCCGCCTGCAAAGAGCGCGTTGCGATCGAGCAGCAGATGGTGGGCGGTGATCGTGGCCGCCAGGGTGTCCGGACCCGCGCTCACGAAATCGACCGCGGCACGGGTCGTGATGTGCTCCAGAACCATGCGCAGGCCTGGGAAGGCGCGCGTGAGCGGCAACAGGTGGCGCTCGAGGAACACCGCCTCGCGATCGAAGACATCCACCGAGGGATCCGTGACCTCGCCGTGCAAGAGCAGGGGGAGATCGAGACGCTCCATGGCCGCCAGCACCGCATAACAACGCTTCAGGTCATGCACGCCCTGCGTGGCATGGGTGGTGGCACCGGCCGGATAATACTTGACCGCGCGCACCAGGCCGGAGGCATACGCACGACTCACCTCCGATGGTTGTGTCGTCTCGGTCAGATACAGGGTCATCAACGGCTCGAAGCGTGCGTGCGCGGGCAACGCCGACAGGATGCGCGCGCGATAGGCCAGGGCCTCGTCGACCGTGCGCACCGGAGGTTCGAGATTGGGCATGACGATGGCGCGCGCGAAGCGCCGCGCGGTATCCGGCACCACCGCGGCCATCATCGCCCCATCCCGCAGGTGGACATGCCAGTCGTCGGGGCGGATAAGGCTGAGACGCGTGACCGGCGCCGGGTCTTGCGCCCGATCGTCGCGACGGCCGGTCACCAGGCCCTCGCGGCGGATGCTGTGGCCCAGAGGCTTGCGGTCTCCATGGAGGCGTCAGGGATTACAGAGATCGCAACGCGCCGGATCGGCCCGCGCCGGGTCGTCGCGGTCACGCGTCACCCGATGCCCGCACTTGAGACAACCATGGACCTCGGCACGCGTCTCGCCCGTGGGGGCCCCACATGCCTGGCAGGGCAGCCCGGCGATCGTCTCCACGGTCCAGAACCCGGGGGTGCGGCACACGGGACATAACGATGCCAGGCGCCGGCCGAGGTTGACGGCGGCGAGCCGGATATTGACGAGGCGCGTGGGGTTCGCGTAGGCGCGCAGATCCACCTCCACGAACACGCGCCCGCTCGACGACTGCGCGCGCGCCTCCTCATAGGCCACCTTGAACCCCGACCAATCGGCGATCCCCTTGCGCATGCGGGGATCCCCGTCGCCATCCGGCCTCAGGACCAGATAGTGCTCGGGAAAGCGTACGGTATGCGCAAACCGCTCGGCATCCTCCCAGCGTACCGCCAGGATCTGGGCACTGTTGGCCCGGCCCTGCGCCACACCGACCACCTCGAGCCCCAACAGGTCATCCAGAAAGACCAGGAATTCGATATTCCAGGGGAACATCCCTGCAAACGGATCGAGGGTGAAGGAGCCCTCGCTGGCAAGCCCGACGGGCAGCCCCGAGAGCTCCATGCCGATGCGCGCCTTGTGGCGGGCGGCCTCGATCTGCGTACCGGCGCGCGGGATATCGCGCGTGAATGTCCCAAGGAGATCGGTGTCGTATCCCGCCACCCGCTCGACGAGACAACCCACGAAACCCTCGAGCACCGGGCCCACGATACGTTCCTTGCCATGCTGGGTCAGAAACGCCGCGCGCCGCCCGCGATAGAGGCTGCGAGTCGACGGGGCGCAGGTCGCCCCGTGTCCGCCCGGGCTCATGACACCTGCTCCCAGCGTCCGTCGCGGGCGCGCAAGAAAAGGCCGCCGGCCTCGCTATCCATCTGAAACAGGAACAACCATCCGTGCTCCACCACGCTGCGCACGATCTCGTGGCCGGCCAGGACCTCGTCCATCCGCGCGCGGGGCGCCTCCACGAATGCATTCAGGCGCAGCGGCTCGTGGACCCAGTGGCGACCGTCAAATAGCGACTGGATCGGAAGGCCGTTTCTGAGATCGCCGCCCGCGCCCTCCAACACCCCGACACATCCGCCCACCGCGTTGTGCAGGGCCTTGTTGCCGCCGCCGAAACGCTTATGGTCGACCACCGATGCGTAGTAGCGCATGTTCATCCAGTACGCCGCCATCATCGGCGCGGTCATGATGTACTGGAGAATCCGGAAATCCGCATCCCGGCGCCAGCCATAATCATGCAGAAACGCGCGGCCATCCAGGACCATACCCTCCGTACGGGCGCGCGGCGCGGCGATAAAGGCGGCATTGCCGACAAATTCCGGGTCGGCTGGGGCCCGCGGCCGTTGCTGCGCGCGTGTCCCGTCCGGGGCGCGCGCCGGGTGTGCCGCAACGACCGGCGCGACAGATGTGCGGGCGCGCCCTTCACGCGCCCGCGCGCCCGCCTCCTCCAGAGCCGCGCGCGTGTCCCGCAGATCCTGGGCGTGCGTGACCTCCCATGGCCCGGTATCGAGCAAGGTGACTTCGTCATGCGCGCTGTCGTACCGCGCCGCCGCGAAGCGCGTATCCGCGGGGATCGCAATCCCCTCTTGCGCAAGTCGCGCGCGCAACGCGCGATCGTTCAGCCAGGCCGCCGCCATCGGCGCGTCCATCTCGCCGATCCGGTACTCGCTGGGCCCGTGATCGGACACCGCGCCCTGCGGTCTTTGAGTCGGCAGCGCACCATGATCGATCAACAATACCAGGCGTGCAAAACCGTCCGTCAGCGACATGATGCGCAGCAGGACTGCGGCCATGGCGCTGCGGTCGGCGTCGGTGATGGCCGGCCACTGCTCGATGTCCGCGCCCGGCCCTTTCAGACGCGCGGGCGGCGTGACGGGTGCAACGGCCTCCACGAACGGATCAAACGGGGCGCGGGCGAACGCAAGCGCGCAAAAACCGCTGAATCCGAGGGTCTGGATCCCGGGAGCGACGGCCTCCAGGGCGCGGCGAAAGACCTCCAGGCGGTTGTGCATGCAAAAGACCGCCTGGACCGCGACACGACCTTGCCCGGCATGACGGTCAGGCCGCTCCATGCATGCGGTGAGATCGGTGACGATGCGCCGCCGGTATCCGAGCTCAAGCGCCGCCTGAAGGACCGAGTCGACCCGGGCATCGGGGGTCATGCGCGTCGAGGGTATCGACGACAGCGACGCCAGCGCCGTCTGCCAGGCGACCTCCAGTCGCGACCCCGGGATTGCGCGAAACACAATGAACTCCCAGGCCAGCCGGATGGCGAGCAGCTGCTCGATGTCCGTGGGGTCGGCGTCGGCCCCGCGTGCCCGCCGCCTATCGGGCACGCGCATCGCCCACCCGCCGATATCGAGCAGCGCGGCGTGGCAGTAATCCACGACATGGGCATCGGGGATGGCCAGCGTCTTCAGGACGAGCGCAATGGCGGCAAGCGGCGGCCGGGGCAGCCCCGCGACGATGTCGGCCACCCCCTTGAGCCCCGTCGCCCGGGGACTCGCATCCAGTCTCGCGAAACCCCGCCACGCCTCGTAGAGGGGCTCATCGCGCCACGGCAGGGGCCATGAGGCCTGACCCGTGTCGAAGTAGGCGGCGGCGAACCGGCTGATACGCTCGACACAGAATGCCGCCCACGGCGTATGCGGGTCGATGCGTTGTAACACGTGCGATACGAGCGGCAGTCTCTGTATGGGTGGCGCGCCGTCATGCGCCAGGAGCCCCGCGACGGACCCCTCATCCGATGGCAGGCCATGGGCCTTCAGGGCCTCGGCAATATCGCCGCGCGTGACGCGGCCGCTTGCGATCTGCTCCCGGTAGTAACGGCGGGGCATGGTGAGCGTGGACCCGGCGACCCGCGCCAGGGTCATGCCCGCCACCTCGAAATCCAGGTGACGCAAGCCGAAGTAGGGATTAACGACGACCGATGCGCCCTGCGACCAGGCCGGCGCGAACCGATCACAGGCGCTACGCACCGCGGCCCGCCAGGCGGCGCGGCACACCGGCATCCCCTCGCTCATGGCATGACGGCCGGCAAGCGGCCCCTCGCCATAGGCCGCGCGCGTCCCTAAGGGGCCATCCATGGCGCCCCCTCCGGATGCGGATGGCGGACCGGGCGGGCCGCAAGGATCACAAACGCCCGTGCGTCCATCGACCGCCGCCCCGTTCCTGTTTGCAAGATCCTGGTCATGGACTTGGTTCTCCGGCCACACCACCCATCGCGGCAGAAGAGGATTTTAAAGATCCGTGAAAATAAGTGACACTTGATATTAAAAATTATGAGCATTTACCACGGTTAATTCCCGTTCGCGGCACACAGGCCCCGTCCAGCCCTTGGCCGTGCTCCGCCCCATCCCGGCTTGGACGCGCCCGATCCGAGACCGGGGCCGATGAAAACGCCCGGGGCGCGATCTCCGGGATCGCCTCGGTCACATGGTAATCCCCCTCGATGCGATCGGATACCACCGGCGCCAGGCGCCGGTCCATGAATCCGGTATAGGCGGGGTGCCTGCGAAAGGCGTCGGCCGCCACCACCGAGGCGAGGCGCGTCAGCAGGCAGTGGCGATAACGGCCGCCCTCATCCGCGACACTTCCGGCCTGAACGGAACGTACGCCCGGTATGCCCGATAGCAGCCGCTGCCCCTCGGTCATCAACGCCCGCAACGCCTGGGCATCCAGACGCGGCGTATCGTACACGACGATATGCAGGATATTGGTCCAGGGGCGGCAACGATCGAGCACCTCCGCGGCGCGGCCCGCCGAGCCCCACGCGCGCATGCGCGGCTCGATCTGCGCTGCGATCATCTCGTGCAGGCCCTCCTTCAGGGCACTGTAAGGGGCGTGACGATCGCGCCGCGCGTTGGCCCGCAACCGCTCGCCCGCCAGGGCGTCCGGGACCACGGAACACGAGATCTTGGCGACGCCGAGCATGATGAGCCTGCGGTAGTGCTCATCCGCGAGCCCCATCTCGCCCGCCATGACCAACGGTATCCCGAGCGCGGCATTGATCTCCTTCAGCCGCCCCCAATCGAACCGCGACTTGCCTCGCCCACGCACCATCGCCACCGAAACCACCAGGAAATCCACCTTGGTGCGCTCGACGAAGCCCCGGGCCTCCGCCACGGTCGCATATTGGATGGTGCGCGATGCATGGCCGTCACGCGCATCGGTGTCGGGCACATAGGCCAATTCGCCTTCCACCGGCACGCCGCAGGCATGCGCCGCATCCACGATCGCGCGTGTACGGTCGATATGACGAAAGAGCGACTCCTGAAGGACGCTCGCCACGACGCCATTGGCCCCCAGGCGCACGCCGTGCAGCACGGAGTCGGCGTCAGCCCCCTCACCGCATTGGACCGCCACGGGCACGGCGGCGCGCGCGCCCGCGGCCTCCACGGCCGCCATGGCCCAGGCGAATACCGAGTCCTGCGAGCGCGGCTTGGCGACGCGAAGGATGACCGGGGCACGCGCCGATTCCGCCGCGGTCAACACCGCCGGCAGAAAATCCAGCTCCGCAAGGTCGAAGGCGCCCACCGCATAACCGTTCTCATAAGCGTGCGCGAGCATGTCCTTCATATCGACCAACGGCATAACAAGCCCCCAAAGATTGAGTCCCGGTGACCGCGGTCCGAGGCCACCGGGACGGCCTGTGAGATGTCACGCGACGACCGCGCATGGGCCGGGATGCCCAAGACTCGGGGGTATGGGACAGCCCGGGGGTGGTCCGGTATCCGCGCGCCCACCGGCACAGTCATGCCCTGCCGCCCCATCGACCCACAACCCGCGCCACGCGGTTAGGCATGATCGAATTTAGAGAGTAATATGGCTAAAGAGAACTCAGTCTTCATTAGCGTAGCCATTTACCGTAGTTAATGATCAATCATTGGACACTCCAGCAACTCCGACTCTTCGAGGCGGTCGCCCGCCATCGCAGCTACACGCGCGCCGCCGAGGAGCTGTGCCTGACGCAGCCCGCGGTTCACATCCAGGTCCGTAGGCTCGAGGAGATCGTGGGCCTGCCGCTGATCGAACGGGTCGGCAAAAAGCTCCTGCTGACACGCGCCGGCGAGGAGGTCTATGCCGCCACGGTGGCGGTGATGGATCAGTTGCGCGGGCTGACCGGGGAGATCGCGGACATGAAGGGCAAGGTGGCAGGCCCCCTGAAGATGGCGGTGGTCACCTCCGCCAAGTTCTTCATGCCGCATTTCCTCGGACTTTTCGTGCAAGAGCACCCGGACGTGGCGCCTCAGCTCACGGTCACGAACCGCGCGCGGGTGCTGGAACGCCTGACGGACAACCTCGATGACTTCGTGGTCATGGGCCAGATCCCGAGCGACATGGATCTCGCCGTCCGGCCGTTCATGGATAATCTATTGGTGGTGGTGGCGCACCCGGACCATCCGTGGGCGGACCGCGCGAACATCCCCCTGGAGGAGGTCGTCCGCGAGCGCTTCCTGTTGCGCGAGGCCGGTTCCGGCACGCGCATGTCGGCCGCGCAAATGTTCGCCGAACACGGACTCGACGTGGAACCCTATATGGAGCTTGGGTCGAGCGAGGCCATAAAGCAGGCGATCATGGCCGGCCTCGGGATCTCGGTTCTGGCCCTGAGCAGTCTGGAACTGGAACTGGAGGCCGGACGCCTCGTCATCCTGGATGTCGTGGGCTTTCCCCTGCACAGGACCTGGTATGCGGTGCACCTGCACGGCAAGCACCTCGGCCTCACGGCCAGCGCGTTCCTGGACTTTCTGGTGAAGGAGGGCCCGGACCTCGGGGTCCGCAAGGGCTGGGTAGCGGAACTCCAACCCGGCCACCGCCCGCGCACCCCCGCAAAACGGCCCGGGAAGACGCGCAGCCGCTGACGCACGGCGGCCCGCCGTGCGTGCCGGGCCCGCGTCTTCTATCTCGCGCCCGGCTCCGGCCACTTCTGGCGCTTTTTCAAGATGGCCTCCACCAAACCGATGGCGCGCTCGAAGCTTGTCGTCACATGCCGGAAGCGAATGCGCGCGCCGGGCCCGAGCATGCTCTGGAAGCGCGGCCCGACCCGCTCATCGGGATCATACACACGGAACATCTCCAGCGGATGATCCCCGACCGACCCCAGCGCATACAGATAGCGGAAGAACAAATCCGACTCCGGCAACGAGTACCCGATCACGAAAATGTGCTGGGCATCCGACAATTCCTGGGCGGCCTGCGCCCATACCCGGGTGAACTGGCTCTGATAACCGTATTTGTTCCATGTCGGTGGCACGATTACCGGATGCTCGCCCGATGGCCGGTCAAGAATGCTTGCCGTGGTGCAGAGCCGGAACACACCCTCCGCCTGCCTGCGGAACACCGCGTTTGCCGACTCCGCCAGCAGCCGATCCATCCGCCACGGCACGACCTCGCCGCGGGTGCCCCCCACCCAGTTGAGCGAGCCGTGGAGCTTCAGGAGCGGGATGCCGGAGGGCGGGTCGGAGTCGTCCAGGCAATAGCGCACCGGGATCCCTCCTCGATGCAGGGCGTAATCCAAGGCGAGATCATAGTTGAACGTGAGGATGGCATGGCGATACGGTGGTGATGCCGATTGGCTTTCGCGCAGCAGTTCCACGAACCTGGGATAGGGGTCGGGCGCCACCGGCAGTTCCCCGGCCCGTTCCTCGTTGAAGTTGAGTGTCGACTCCAGGGTATAGGCGATGACGGTCTTCAAGGCCGCGATCAGGGCATCGATGTCGTCCACTCCATAGCCCGGCATGCGGCCCAGGAGCCGGGCCATCTCAAAGGCCGCGAATACGCTCTCGACATTGGTGATATCCAGATCCTGGGCCTTCGAATGCACGGCCTGGAGCTTGCCGATCGCCTCGAAGACCCTCGCGAAATCCCCCGCGCGACCCTGCACGGCGCCGGTAAACAACAGCCGCCGCGCCTTGTCCAGAAAGCTGCTCATGACCGGCGCGCCACCCTGCTGCGACGCCCCCGCCCCGAGAATGAACACCACGTCCGCCACTCGTAACCTCCCCACCCGCGTCGTCGCAGACCACCTCTGATGGCCCTTACGCTACTACGAAACTCCCATGATGTTCCATACGTTCGCGGCCCCACCGGACGGGCCCAGCGCCAGACGCATCGATATCGTTTGACGAATCGCCGTTCCAGGGCTACGCGTGGACCGGCAGAAATACCGGGGCCATAGAGTCTGGTAAATTGTGATACTTGCCAATATTAAGTGTTCTTAATAACGCCACATCCGTTACATTGCCTCGCAGGATCGCCGCCGTGGACATGGGAATGGCGATGATCACTCTGGCGCATCTGGGCTGCGTATAACGCATTGGAGGCTTTGTGGATCCTACGAAAAGCGTCGTGACCTACGGCTTTCACGGGGTGACCGATATCGAAAAGGTCCTTCTCCAGGCGATGATCGAGCGGATATCCCGCGATCTGCCGGGTCCGGTGGCACATGTGCCGGCACATGACGCGCAGCTCGTATTCTTCGATGATCCGGCACCCCGTCTGGACGGGGGCCGTGGCCGGCTCGTGCGCATGGTCCGGGATGCGAGCGCGCAGCGGTTCTCGGGTGGTCTGCGCATGCCGCCCCACGTCACGGATCTCCTCGACATCTTCACGGATTTCATTCAACGGGAGGCCTATGCGCACACCCAGTGCGGGGTCATGAAGTCGCTGGTGTGCGCGCTTCACGAACTGTTCCAAACCCGCGGGGCGCCGCATGCCCTGGTCGACGAAGATGGCGCGAGTCTCGTCCTCTATCCGGCCGACCGGCAGTTCTCATGGTCGGGCTCCGGGGACAAACCGGCCCTGTCGGAACTCTTCCAATCGCACCGGCTCCCGGGGCTCGGCCTGCGCCCATGGGGCACATCCGAACCGGGAGACGACCGGGAACGGCGCAGCATCGAGCCCCTGTTCTGGCATATGGGGCTCGCGCATGCACGCTGCGGGCTCGTGCCATGGGTCGGGCGTGACGATCTCCTCAAGATGCGCGCATGGCCCTATCTCGCGGGACAGGGACCGGCGACCGCCACCCGGCTTGCCACCGCCCTGCGGGCCCGACCGCGAAGCGTCGCGGCCTTGGCGGATGCCGCCCGCGTCCCCGAAACCGATGCCGTGGCCTTCGCCAATGCCGCGCTTTTGTGCGGATTCGTGGTGACCGCGACGCCCACGGATGCCCAGGCCCCACAGCGCCAGCCGCCGATCCGCGACACGGGTGCGCAGGCCCTGGGCGCGGCGCGCTTGCCGCGCATTCTGGGGGCCATACGCAATGCCCTGGGGATACACGCGTGAGCGAGGAACTGAAACTCTTGTTCGCGGGGGCGATGGGCGCGGGGAAGACCACCGCGATACGTGCCATCAGCGAGATCGCGCCGATAACGACCGAGGCCTCAAACGGGGATCGCGCGGAGTGCGACAAGGAAGAGACCACCGTTGCCATGGACTATGGCGAGATCACCCTGGCCACGGGCGAGAAGCTACGGCTTTATGGCACCCCGGGCCAGGCGCGCTTTCAGTTCATGTGGCCAATCCTCGCCACCGGGGCACTCGGCGTGGTGGTCTTGATCGACAACTCGCGCCCCGACCCCTTGGCGGATCTCGAGATCTACCTTGATGCCTTTCGCCCGCTCGCCGATGCCGGCGCGGCGGTCGTGGGCGTCGGACACATGGACTGCTGCCCGCGGCCATCGCTCGAGGCCTATGCCGAACGCCTGGCGGCGCTCGATGTGGTGGTCCCGGTCATGCCCGCCGACGCCCGCCGGCGCGACGACGTCCTGGAGATGCTCGAGATACTGCTGCAGCAGATCGAGGCGACTTCGGCCTATGACGAGGCGATCGACGGTGGCATGGGTCATGGCTTGATGGGGGTGACACCATGAGCGCGCGCGTCATGCCGCCGGAGCTGATCGCGGCGTTCGACGAGGAGATTCGACGGCTGCACGCGCGCGTGTCGGGCGTCATCGGGTGCGTACTCGCCACCACCGACGGGCGGCGGGTGTCGGCGGTGGTCGACAACGAGGCCGATCCGCAGCGGGTGTCGGCGATGGTGGGATCGATCGTGGCGCTCGGCGAGACCATCGGCCGCGAGGTCATGATCGGGCGCACGCAGTTTGTCGCCGTGAGCGCGGTGGACGGCACGATCCTGCTGCAGAGGGTGCCGGCCAGACGCGACCTGCTGGTCGTGGGCACGTTGGCGCGGCGCCACACCAATCTCGGGATTCTTCTGCACGAAACCGGGATAACCGCCGAGGCCGCGGCCAGGACGTTCGACGCATGGCTGGGGCACGACCAGCCGCCTGCTTGATGGTGGGCAAGGCACTACGGAAAGGCCGCGAGGCCGCGGCCCGCGACCACGGAATTCAATGAAGGATGGACCTAAACCATGGCAAAAGTGGATCTGAGCAGCATCCAGGATATTGACGGCTTTATCGCGGCGGCACTCGGCGATTCGAGCAGCGGCATGCTTCTGGCCAGGATCGGCAGTCCGTCGGTCGATCTGGACCTGGCGATAGCCGGGAATTCCGAGGTGGTGAATACGAAGCGCGCGCTGGTGGCGCGTTTGAATCTCGATGACAAGATCGAGGATATCCTCATCACGCTTCATAAGCAGTACCACCTGATCCGGCCCCTGGAACGTAACGACAAACTGTTCCTCTACCTCATGCTGGATCGTGCCAAGGCCAATCTCGCCATGGCCCGTCATGAATTGCGCACCTACGAGAAGACCCTGGACTTCTCCTAGGCGGGCGCGCCGAGTCCGTCGAGGCCCGGCCGCGTGAACGATTCCCGCCTCGTGGGCCGGGACACCGACGTTTGGGGCATCCCGCCATCCGCAAGATGGGAGGGCTTTATGATAGCTACCACCATGTCGCGCCATCGCAGACGGCAGGACCTGCCGGCGTCGGCCGGGGGTCTGGACGCGGCCTCGGTCACGGATGACCACAGACGGTCGGCCGCACGCGGCGCCGGCGGCGGCCTGTCGGAAAGGACGGCTGAAGAGAAACCCGCGAGGTGGATCGCCCATTCCACGGCCCCGGCCGGTCCCCTCGCGACGGCGCGGTTGTGCGCGCGCCGGCCATGCGCACGGTGCGGCTTATGACGGAGGATATCCCTGCCACACCGGTCTGGGACGTGGAGGCCGAACGCCAGGTCATACTGCGGGTGCTCCTGCAGACCCTTGCCGATCCGGGCGTAGCCAGGGACACGGGGGACACGCAGCTGCTGACCAGCGTGTGCCATGGCCTCGCGCACAGCAGCGCGCTTGTGGCATGGTGCGGCTACTGCGTGCGCACCGACCGGGACCACTTCGAGTCGCGGTGTCTGGCGGGTACCGCAAAGAAGCGTCTACGCATCCGGAAGGAGGCGGCAGACCCGGTATGGCGGGCAGTCCAAGAGCAAACCGTAGTCGTTTGGGGCCTTGCCGGCGACCTGCCTCCCACCTGGATGGCGGGACTGGGACCCGATGTGCGCGAGGTCGCCTGCTTCCCGTTCGGGCAGCCCGATCGGGACGTCGTGGGAATCATCGGCGTGCGGCATGCGGGCTATTTCGAGCGCGTCGGCCTTATGTATTTCCTCACGTTCAGCCATGTCGGCCGACTCGCCCTGCAGTTGCATGACCAGGCCCTGCGCGACCCCTTGACTCACCTGCCGAACCGTCGGCTGTTTCTGGAGAGGCTGGCGCAGGCGCGCAACAAGAGCCGCCGCGACGGACGCTTTCTTGGGATCGCCATTCTCGACTTTGACGGGTTCAAGGAGGTCAACGATCGCTTCGGACACATGGCTGGGGACGATCTCTTGTGCCAGGCGGCGCAGCGCGTTCGGCGCACGCTACGCGCCGACGACATGCTGGCGCGGCTCGGCGGTGATGAGTTCGGCCTACTGCTCTGGGATATACACGCGCGCGACCTCGACCAGGTTTGTGAACGGATGCTACGCGATCTGCGCCAGCCATTCCGCCTGGCCAACGGCGACGCGGCCGTCATCTCCGCGAGTATCGGGATCACATGCTATCCGTCCGACATGAGCAGTCCGGCCTCCCTCCTGCGGCATGCCGATACGGCCTTGTACGAGGCCAAAAGACAAGGACGTGACCAGCATCAGGCGCATACCAGAACACTCCGGGCACGCGCGGAATGTCACGGCGCCGCGCATGAGCACATGACACAGGCCCTTTTCGACCGCCGCCTGTTGTTCCACTACCAGCCGCTCGTGCGCCTCACGCATCCCGAGCGCCCCGTATTCGGTGTCGAGGCGCTCTTGCGGTGGCGCGATAAGGAAGGGCGGCTGCATACCGCTGGCGGTCTCGGCGACAGCCTGGACCACCCCCGGTTCGCGCGCGATATCGGCCGCCTGGCGCTCGAGCGCGCCCTCTCCCAGGCGGCCTCTTGGCAGATCCAGAATTTGGCGCTGCGCGTGTCGATCAATATCAGCCCCTGTCATCTCCTCGACAGACGTTTTTGCGCAGACGTCGAGGACGCCCTGGCGCGCCACCCGGATGTGTCGCCGCAACGCCTGGAGATCGAAGTGACGGAGGGCGCGCCGCTCCCCGACTTCGAACGCGCCCGCGCGGCGCTTGAGCACTGCGCGCGCCTGGGGATCCGCATCGGACTCGATGATTTCGGGACCGGTCACGCCTCCTTGAGTTATCTGCAAAGATTTCCCGCGCAGACCATCAAGATCGATCGAAGCTTCCTCCGGGACATCGTGGCGAATCCGCGCGACCTCGCCATCATCGGCGGCATCGTCGCGACCGCGCGCACCCTGGGGGTGGATGTCGTGGCCGAGGGCGTGGAGCATCCCGAACAGGCGCAGTTACTGAAGGATGTGGGGTGCGAGCGGATGCAGGGCTACTGGGTGGCCGAACCCATGCCTCCCGAGGATATCCCCGGCTGGGTGGCGCGCTACCACCTGCCGATGTCACTGTTCGCGAGTCGCAGACGCGGCAAAACGGGCGCGCCCTTCCCGGTACAGGCGCCAGAGAGCGACAGGCACACGGTCCGCCCCGCGACCGTGATCACGGGTTTCCTGGCGGAGGATTTCTCATAGCGCCCATGGTGGTGGGGCGCAGGACAAGGCAAAGTGATCGCGACGGAGACGAGCCGACGATGACCAAAATATCCCATCAAACGACGGGCCGCGCGCGCCAAGGCGGCCCATGAAGTGCGGCGCGCGCAAGGCGCTTATCGCCATCGGGGGGATCGCCGCATGACCGTGCGCTGGCATGAAACCGCCCTCCTCGATCCGGGCGCGCTCCACGACTATGAGCACGCGATCCTGGCGCAGGCATCGACGGGCGATGTGGCGCTCGGCTTTGCGCGCCTCGGGCCCTGCGCGTTGCTCGGGGCCTTCGATGACCCGGATCGCTCGCTCAGACGCTCATTCGTCGATGGGCACCTGCCGATCGTGCGCCGGCGCACCGGCGGTGGCAGTCTTTATGTCGACCCGGGGACGACCCTCATGGTGGCAGCCATACCGCGCGCCTTGGCACCGCGCCACACACTGACAGAAATCATCGTGATGGTCGGCGAGCTGATTGCCGAGACCTTCCGCCACCAGGATATCCCGGCAACCTTTACCGCCCCCAACGACATCACGGACGACGGCCGCAAACGAGGTAGCGTGTTCGCGGTGCTGGTCGACGACCGGATCCTCATAGAGGCCGTTCTCTTGTTTGCGGTCGATATCGAATCGTTGATGAAGACCATCAAGCTGCCACTCGAGAAATTGTCGGCGGCGGGATTGTTGGCCGCCGCCCAGCGGTTTGCTCCGATCGGCGGCACGGAGCCCTCGGCCGTGGCGGCGCGCCTCTATCCCGCGATCGTTGCGGCGTTGGCCACGCGCCTGACGATGGATGTGGCCCTCCAGGCGCCGCCCGCCACGCGTATCGGCCCCCCGCCCGCCGCCTGCCAGGGCGCCCCGCGCCCCGACGTCAGCGCCTTCCTGAAGACCCCTGGCGGCGTCTTGTATCTTGACATCCGGCTCGATGGCGCGAGGGTGCGCGCGGCGCGCATCGTCGGCGGGGTGCAGTGCGCGCGCGCCACCGACTTAGAACATCTGGCGGACGCCCTGACCGGGGTGCGCCTTGATGAACTGGAGGCCGCCATCTTGGCCGCGGCGCCGGACGATACCCTCGGCTTCAGCCGCGGGGACCTTGGCTACCTTGCCCGGCTGTGCGTGGAGCGTCATGTCCTGGGCGAACGCCTAGGAATCCCGGGGGACGCCGAGCGCGTGACGCTCTACAGCCCGCGCCGCGACCAGGGGTTCGCGGATCTGCTCGCCGATGTCGGGGCCCTGCTTCTGCCTTACTGCGCCAAACCCGCGTGGTGCAAGTGGCGCCATCGCGACGGCTGCCCGGAATGCGGGCAATGCGCCGTGGGGGAGGCCTATCGTCTGGGACGGGAACGTGGGCTCCCCGTGACCACGATCACCCGCTACGAGCATCTTCACATGGTGTTGGCGCAACTGCGCGCCGCGGGGATACGCACATTTCTGGGCGTCTGCTGTACCGAGTTCTTTCTCAAGCGCGACTATGCCTTCATAGAAGCCGGCCTGGGTGCCCTATTCATCGACATCGGCGGCGACACATGTTACACGCTACGCGCCGAGGAGTCGGCGTATCGCGGCCAATTCACGGCCGAGGCGACACTCGACCCCCGGTTGCTGGACCGGGTATTGCGCCTCGGCGATAGCCGTTAGCCGTTAGCCGTTAGCCGTTAGCCGTTAGCCGTCTATCCAGAATGAATAATCCATCTTCAGGAACTCTTCGTAGGGGAGGTAATGCGAGGAGTCCGAGGAGAAGCTCAAGCTCACCATGCCATTGAAGATGTTGACGGTGCCGGTGCGCAAATAGAAGCGTCCTTCCATCGAGCGCAGCGTCCTCATGTTATCGAGGATCTCGCGGACACGCTCGGCCGGGACCAGCGCATTCCCGGGGTAGGGGCATTTCGGGTAGGCGAGACAGATGTCGGGGTTGGTGAGTTCGTTTATGGCAAGCAGGCGATACCGGAAGGGGTCGTCGACCACCCACACGACCGCCTGACTGCTCGAAAAGTGCAGCATGACGTGATAAATGCCGTGGACCAGGATCAGCTCCTCCATCACGCGGATCACGATATCGATCTGCGCGTCCATCTTGCTCGCAAGCCGCGAGGCCCCCGACGGGGCATCCGGCCGCGGATAGTCGGCATCGACCCGCCGGGGGCGGCGCGGGTCCTCATAGAGCGCCTGCGCCTGCGGCAGCTCGCGCAAGGCAAAGTCGGCCCCCACGAAACCAAGCACGCTGCCGTCTGCGGCGCGCACGAACTGCATGGCGGTCAAAGACGGGCGCAGGGCGCGCAGACTGATATATGCGGCGGATAGCACGAAATCCGTCGCCTGCCCTCCATCCCCGAGATCCGCCCATTGTTGGTAGTGCTGTCCACGGCTATTCGTAAGCGCATCCCGCTCGGACATGGCCTCCCGGACATAGGGGCGATCGGACCGGTCACGCCCGAAGTGTTCATCCAATAAGCCATCACGACTCATGTTGGCGGTGATCTGGCGACCGTTCGCGTCCAGGACGTACAGGAACTTGCAATAAGGCACCGAGGCGAAGGCCTCCCGCAGCGCGGCCTCCAGGGCGGCGCGATCGCCCCACATGTGCGCGCATCGTTCGCTTAGGACTCGTAGCGGTTTGTAGAGGGCCTTCGTCAACATATTGCGCTGTTGCGCGACGGTGCCGTGCAAGGATTCCGATGGTGATGCCATGCGATTGCTCTCCCTATGCGCCCAGGCGCCCGCATTGATGGGGCGCCTTGCCTGATAAGCCAGTGTAATCCAAAAAAACGGGGGCGCGGGAATACTTCCCCGCGCCCCTGAAGGCGGCGGCTGGCCGGAGGATCCTTGCGCCGTCCATGGCCCATGCCGCGCCCGGACCGTCCAGGATGCACCTGGGTCCGCCGCGTCAACGCCCCGAAGACGCGCCCGGACCGTCCAGGATGCACCTGGGTCCGCCGCGTCAACGCCCCGAAGACGCGGGTGACCTGCGCACCCTATGGCCCGTGGGCCCCGCCCGCCTCTAGAAACTGGCGGTCACGGAGGTATAGAGCCCGTTGGAGTTGGGGATGCTGGCGATATGCCCGAGCATGGCATAGGCGAGCGTCAGCGAGACGTTCTTTGTGGGGATGTAGGCCATGAACACGTCCTTCCAGGCATTGCTCTGACTCACCGCCGGCCCAAGGGCGAGTTCATTTTGCGGCATGGCGCGGTATTCCCCGCCGACCATGACATGCGGGTCCAGGAACACCCCCGCCGAGACCTCGGGCTCGTAGTGATAACGATTGTCGGTCGGACCCCCGAAGCCGAACAGGCCGTTATAGTTGGCGCGCGTGGCATCGAGCGTGACATCCAGTAGAGTCACGTGCCCAAGCAGGCCCTTCAGCCACACCTTGGTGAGCGCCAGGTAGTAGCTCCCGCCGCTCGCGCTGGCCCCCAGGTCCTTCATGAGCGCCCCATCCTCGTTGTGATGATACTGGGCGCCCACCGCCACCTGCGGCATCCACGTCCCCTGGGCGAGGGCGTTTCCGAACACCCGCACCTTGACGCCGATGATGTCCTGGTTGATGGCGGCGTTGTCGGCGAGCACCGCCCCCGGGGCGCACAGTGACGTGGATGAACACGGCGGGCCGCCCGCGAGGTACGGCCCGGTATTGCCGAGATCGAAGTTCTGCTGGGTGAGCGAGACCTCGACACGGTTGTCGATGCCGGCTGCCACCCCATAGCCGTTGGCATTGAAGTTGGCGGTGCTGGCATGGGTGTAGGAGGCGGTAAAGCCGATCTGTCCGGCCCCGCCGTAGCCGGCGATGAGCGCCCACGGCACGAGCCCGCCGCCGGCGGCCCCGCTTATGGTCGTGACCCCGCCGGTCCCCGCCGGCCGGCTCTGCCCAAACAACCCCCCGCCCTTGGCCGCGGCCTGCGCGCTAAGCGGCATCCCGAGCAGGGCCGCGGCGCAGCCGATGGCAACGCCCCCGGTAACAGCACCCCCCCGGATCGCCCCAAGAAACCTCTGTAGTCCCTTATGATTCATCATCATTCCTCGTGTATTTTTGTATCGGTTGTGGTCCGTACCGATCGGCGAGGATGCTCCCTCGGCCGTTCCGGCCCCTCCCGTCCCACCGATGATGGCCGGCAGAGGGAGATCCCTCTGCCGGTGTGCGGTCATGCCGATAACAGACTTCAGGATTGCGCGGGGACCGCCGCGATCGCTGTCACCGCGCGCCATTGCCGATCCAGTCCGCGACGATGAATACGGCCCTCATCGTCGATCTGGAAGAGGTGCAGCCAGGCATTCTCGACCAGCTGGCGGACCAGGGGATTGCCGGCGATGACGTCGTCCATGGCCGCCTGCGGGGCCTCAATGAAGACATTGAGGCGCATCGGCTCATGCATCCAGCGATGACCGTCATGCAACGACTGCATGGCAAGCCCCACGCGCAGGTCTCCGCCGTTGCCCTCCAGCACACCGATGGACCCGCCGACTACGTTATGCAGGACCTTGTTACCGCTGCCGAAGCGGACGTTGTCCACCACCGACCCGTAGTACTGCATGTTGATCCAATTGCCGACGACCATCGGGGCACTCATGATGAGGGTCAGCGTCTTGAAATCGACATCGTTGCGCCATGCGTAGTCGTGAAGGAAGGCCCGCCCCCCGAGATCGCAGCGCGCCGTGCGGGCGCGCGGTGCCGCTATGAAGGCGGCATTGTTGGCGAGCGCCCACTCGGGCCGCACCTCCGCCCAATCGCGCGTGCGCCGCTTGATGTCGGCGTCCACGCGCGCCTCCGGCAGGCCGCCGATCCCGAGAAAGGCGGACCGCTCCATGCGCGTGACCTGACCCGCGGCCTTGAACCACTCGCGCAATTGCCGGAGATCGTCGGCGTGCGAGGATGGCAAGGTGGCGGTATCGAATAGCGTCACCTCATCGGTGGTCGTATCGTGCAAACCGGCCACGAATACCGTGTCGGCCGGGACGTGGATGCCCTTTTCAGCGAGGCCCTGGCGCGTCACCGGATCGTTCAGCAGCGCCACGGCGATGCGCGCGCTGGCCTCACCCGTCTGACCCGCGCATGCCCCGCAATCGAGCGCCGTGGCCTGCGGATTGTTGACAGTCGTGCTGCCATGCCCGACGAGCACCACAAGCCGCGCAAAATCACGGATCAGGCCCATGTTGCGCAGCGCAAACTCGGCGGCCCCGGGGCGATCCGCGGCCGGGATCCCGCCCGTCGCGCAGTCCCCTTGGCCATGATCGCTCGCGAGCCTCGGCCCCATCTGGTCACGCGCATCGCCATCCAGCCCCTTGGCGTCGGGGTGCGAGACGGTGCGCGTCCAGCCCATGCTGTCGCCGAACATCTTCGGGGCATAGAGCAGGCCCGCGGCCTCGACGAAGGTAAAGCACGACGAGGCCGAGGTCTTGAAGGTCTTCCAGGCGTCGGCCGCGCGCAACCGCCCATGACGCTTGGCGATGAGCGCCTTGGTCTGCTCCGGGTCGGCACCGGCGACATGCTCGCATATCCGATACGAAGGGTTGAAAAGGATCGCACCGGCGACATGCTCGCATATCCGATACGAAGGGTTGAAAAGGATCGGGAGATGCCCCTTGGCCGCCGATGCGCCCAGCGGCAGGTATTCCATCAACACCCCGAAGAATCCGGCAAACCCGCCGGTGCGCGCCTTCGGGGCCACGGTCTCGAAGGCGCGCCGGAAGATCTCGGAGCGCACGTCGATGCAAAAGACCGCATGCACGGGGGCCCGCTCCTTGGGCGCGGGCACCTTGGGCACGGTCACGAGCATGGCGATGAGCTCCCGCTGGTAGGCGATCTCGAAGGCCGTCTGCAGCAGGGCATCGGTCTCCTTGGCGGATATCTGTGGCTGCGCCTCGGCCTTGGCGGCGACACCGGCGTCCGCGATCATGGCCTGATACCAGCGCGCCTTCAGGCGCTCACTGAAGCGGAGCTTGTAGAGCAGCGCATCCCAGCACACGCGGATCGCGAGCAGATCGCGCAGGGTGTCGTCCTGGCCGCCGGCGAGCTCGGCCTGCCAGCGCTTGTAGCGCGCCCACCCCGCCCATCCACCCACGCTCAGGAGCGCGGCATGCAGATAGTCGTCGATTGCCGCCTCCGGCACCGCAAGCTGGCGTAACGCCCAGCCGATGGCACGCGCCGGCTGGTCGGGGAGGTCGTCCATCGCCTCGCGCATGCCGCGCAGGCCCACGGTTCGGGGATTCCGGTCGAGGCGCGTGAACGCGCACCAGCCCGCGTAGAGGCCCTGTTCCCGCCATGGCATCGCCCATAAGGCCTGGCCCTCGTCGAAGTAGGCCGCGCAGTATTGGCTGATGCGCTCCAGCACGAAACCCGGCCACTCCTGACGGTCGAGCTCGCCCAGGATGTCGGTCACAAGCGCAAGCGGCGCGAATGCGGCCTGCGATGGGCGGGCGACCGCCTCCTCGAGGGTCGCCACGTCCCAGGAACTCCCGGACTCGCGCAAGGCGGCGGCGAGATCCGCGCGCGTGATGCGCCCGCTGTCGATGCGCTTTTTGTAAAACGCCCGCGGCATGGTGAGCCCCTGGCCCGCGACCCGCTTCAGGGTCACATCGGCCTGCCAGAATGGCTGATCGGCAAGACCGAAATATGGATTGACCGCCACGAAGCTCTTCAGCGGCCACAGCGGCGCGATACGCCCGCAGGCCTTGTCGATCCGGGCCTTCAACTCCTTATCGATATCCGTGATGGCGATCATGACTGCACCTCATGTGAAGGATCTGCATTCAGAAGCCGGCGGCGTCCCGCAACCCCGCCCGGCGTCGGCCCGAAGCCGCGAACGAACTCGGTCAGCATGCTGTCGGCATAGAGACCGCCGTAGAAGTGGACATAGGCGGCACGCCCCAGGGCGGTCTGCGACAGGCGTGGCAACAACTGCTGGATGAAGAGCAGGGCCAGGAACGCCACGCCGATCACCCCCAGCAAGACCTTTTGGGCGACACCGACCTGCACGGGATCGGCCGGCACACTCGTGCCCAGCAGGGCGACGAAGCCCAGGTGGAGCGCGAAGTAGGCGACGGAGACCAGGGCACTCAGGCCCGTCATACGCACGAGCAGTCCGCCCATGGCGCCCTCACGGGTGTTCAAGGCCTGCAACAGGAGCTGGGTCATGCCCACCGCCAGGATCGCCGCCATGACGATCAACGCCGGTTGATGCACGAGCCCGACACCGAACGCGCGGCCAACGCCGAGCACCATGGCCACCGCGATCGCAAGTCCGAGCAGGGCCCGCCCCATGGTCGCGGCCATCGACACGACGGTCTTGGGCGCCCGGAAGTGTTCGACGACGCTGCCCGACGACAGGAAGGCATGGGCCTTGTACACCGAGTGCGCGATGATGTGCAGGACCGCGATGCTGTAGAGCCCGAGACCGCACTCCATCAACATGAACCCCATCTGCGCGCACGTGGAGTAGGCGAGCGCGCCCTTGATGTTGGTCATGGTCATCATGGTGAGCGAGGCCACCACGATGGACACGAGGCCGACCCCCGCCAGGACATCCCCGGCCCAGCCGATATGCGCCATGAGCGGACTTGCGCGCAGCACCAGAAACGCCCCGGTGTAAATGATGCCGGCATGCAGCAGGGCCGACACCGGGGTCGGTGCCTCCATGACCTGTATGAGCCAGCCATGGGACGGGAACTGCGCACTCTTTAGAATGGCGCTCACGACAATGAGGGCGGCGGCCACCGCCAGACCCTCCGGCAGCGGGCCCGCGGCATGGGCAAGCGCCCGGCCGATACCCGCCCACTGCGCGCTATGGAGCGCGCGCACGATGAGCGCAAAGGCCGAGAACAGACAGGCATCCGCGAGACGGTGGAGCAGATACTTCTTGCGCGCGGCCAGCACCGCGCCAGGCCGATCGCGATAAAAGGCCAGGAGCTCGTGGAGGCAGAGACTGGTGGCCACCCACGAGACCCAGAAACCCCACACATTGCCGGCCACGATGAGTGTCAAAAACGACCCGAGCGTCAAGGCCAGCCAGCGATGGAAGCGTCCTTCATGCTCATCGCCATCCATGTAGGTCTTCGAGTAGCGCGCCACGATCATGCCGACGAAGGCCACCAGCGTCAGCATGATGAGCGTCAGGACATCGGCGTCGACACTGACCGCGAGCGCCCCGAGGCGCGCCGGCAGATGCAGACTCAGATAGGTCTCGGACTGGGTGGCGCCCAGGCCATAGGCCACGGCCGCGAGGATCGCGCAGGCGAGCGCGAACCAGGCGGCGCCGGTGGTGGCGGCCCTCATGAGTCGGGGATGGCGGTCGGCGCCCACCCCCACGACAACGCCCGCGGCCAAGAGCGGCCAGGGCGCAACCAACATCAACCGCGATGCCATTTCCGCGATCATCATGAAACACCTCCCATGGGTTCGCTCAATCCGTCACGTGCCACGATCCGAACTCCCGATATACCCGTTGCGTTTTCCCGGGCGTTCACGGCGATCGAACGCCCGGGGCCTTGTGCCATCGCGCCCGGCATCCCCGGGGTCTTGCCCGCGCCTCCCTGCGCCCCATCCACTACGGCACGAGGCCCACTCTATAATCGCGACCTCATAACTAAAACTTAATGTTTCAGATTCTTGCTATTTACCGCCGTGAAGTCTCCTGGCGCATGCCGGGGCTGGCCTTGGGCCCCACCCCAATTGCGTCCCTGCAAGACGCAAGACGGCGGGCAGGCCGCCCAGAGCCGAGGCGCGATGCGCCCGGCGATGCGTCGTCGCGGAACGAAGCGGGCCGGCCTTCCTGGCGGCGCCGGCGATGACACAAACCTTCTGGGCTTGGCGGAATCAGCAGACAATTCCCACGATCCCGAGGCCGGCGAGCGGTCGGCGCGAGGGGCCGATACCTTCTGGTCGTCGCGGGGATGCGAGACCCTGCTGCCGGCGCGACACCGGCCCACAGCGCCCCTAGGACCCCTCCTGCCGGACGCGCCCTTTAGGCTGCGGGCATGATCCATATGGTTCGACCACCCCGACCCACTTACCGCGATCGCGGAGGCGCGACCGCCTGACGCTCAGCGCGAGCTCGCAGGTGGGAGCGAGGGGATCCGAGACGCCCAAGAAAGGAGGTTCTCGCGCCGAGCGAGAAACGGGCTGGCCACCGATTTACGAAATAAGGGTGGCACCGGCATCATGGGCGATGCCGCACCGTGAACAATGAGAGGGCGCGGTGACGGCGTGCGCTCGCGGCCCGCTTGAGGCGATTGCGTCTTCGACACCCGGCAAAGATTGCGCTTTAGCCGAAACTCAAATCAATAGTCGCGCAAGCTTATCGGACTGCGGACGAGAGGGCCCGAGCAATCGCGGGATTATGGGTCTTGTTGGAGACCTTACACAGACTCACGAGCGCCGCCTCTCGCCTTGCGCCGAGCCGCGCGCCCGCAGGCAGCGATTCGCGCCTTACCTGGGCAGGGCTTCATCGCCATCCCCCCTGGGCGGGGCCTCGGAGACGGAATCGCGATAGCCGTGACCCACCGCCCATACGGCGATGTCCGCCCGCGAATGAAGGGCGAGCTTGCGCAATATCCGCTTGATATGAACCTTGACGGTGCCTTCGGCGATGCCAAGCTCGCGGGCGACGAGCTTGTTGCTCTTGCCCTGCGCCACGCGCCGCACGATCTGCCGCTCGCGACCGGTCATGAGCAGGCCGTCGCACTCAGCGCGGCGAGCACCGGGGCTGAAGGCGCGGGCGAGTACCGGGGCAAGCCGCGGGGAGAGCACCACATCGCCTTGCAGCGCGCGGCGGATCTCCCGCAGGATCTCCTCCGGCTCCATGTCCTTCAGGAGATAGCCCGCCGCACCCCCCTTGAGCGCCGCCACGAGATCCTCCTCGGTATCCGAGACCGTCAGGACCAGGACCGGGGTCGCGGCCAGCGGGCGCGCAACATGTGCAGCGTCTCGAAGCCGGAGACACCGGCGAGATTGAGGTCGAGAAGCACGAGCGCGGGCCTCAGGCGCGCCACGGCCGCCAGCGCCTCGGCCTGATCGCGGGCCTCGCCCGCGATCATCAGCGCCGGATCCATGGCCAGCAACTGGGCGATCCCCTTGCGCACCAGCGGATGGTCGTCGACCACGAGCGCCCCCTGGCGGGCGGTCATGACAGGACCTCGGCACGGGCCCTTCCGGCACCCGTGGCGGGCGCCCGCGGTAGGCGACTGGGACGAAGGCGAGCTCCACGCGCGTCCCACCACTGGGTGGAGGCGGTAAACGCCAATGGCGCCACGGTCGCGCGCGGTCGTGAGCCAGCGCATCCCGCGCGGGGCGGCGCTCATGTACCGCGCCCAGGAGAAGACCGTGAACGTCCCCGGGTCGCCCACCACCGGCAAGCGCGGGGGCATCCTGAACAGTGTCACGCGCGTGATCGTGAAACCCACGCACATGATCGGTGGATACGCGCACCTCGCCCGGGGCTTCAATCATTACGAACCAGTCGGTAGCCAGCGCGACGAGGTCGTCGTGGTACGGCGCCTCGATGATGCCGAGATCGACTGGCGGGAGCGCCCGCTCGACGACGCGCGCGAGGCCGCCCTCGACCCGCCGCGCCGCTTCGTCTCGGGGGAGGAATGACCATGAAGATCCGCGCGCAGTTTGCCCTGGTGTTCAATCTCGACAAGTGCATCGGCTGCCATACCTGTTCGGTCACCTGCAAGAACGTCTGGAGCAACCGCCGGGGCGTCGAGTACGCGTGGTTCAATAACGTCGAGAGCAAGCCCGGCATAGGCTACCCCAAGGACTGGGAACGGCAGGACAAGTGGCGGGGCGGATGGGCCCTCGACCACGGACGGCTCACCTTGCGCCAAGGAGGGCGCGCCCCCTGTCGCAGATCGACGGCCAGGGCATAGACAAGGTCACCTGGGGGCCGAACTGGGAGGACGATCTCGCCGGGCCGTTTGCGGCGCGCTCACAGGACGCGAACTTCGCGGAGATCGAACGGGCGATCTATGCGGATTTCGCCCATACCTTCCATTTCTATCTGCCGCGCATGTGCAACCACTGCCTGAACCCGGCGTGCGTCGCCGCCTGCCCGTCGGGGGCCCTGTACAAGCGCGAGGAGGACGGGCTTGTACTCGTCGACCAGGACCGCTGCCGTGGATGGCGCATGTGCGTGAGCGCCTGCCCCTACAAAAGGTGTACTTCAACCAGTTTGCGCGGGAATCCCCGCCATTCAAGGCAGGGAGGGATCCCACAGGGACTTCCTTCGGTCGTAGCGCCGCCGCGTAGCGGCGATGCTTCACAACTGAATAACCACCATGTATCATTGTGAACATGGACGAAGAATTGCCAACCACACAGGCGTTGACCTGCAAACTGAAACTGCTGCTGGACAAGGAGCAGGTCGTCGCGGTCCGGCGCACGGCATTGGCGTACCGTAATGCCCTGAATCACGCATCCGCCGTGGCTTTCGCCAATGGCAAGATGTCGCAGGGCATGAAGCTGCAAACGCTGGTGTACCAGGATTTGCGGGAGCGGTACGGATTGCTCTCCCAAATGGCCTGCAATGCTCCGCGACAAGTGGCGGCGGCCTACAAGACGTTGTGGGAACGCGCCAAATCCAACGCTGCCCATAAAGCGAAGGGCTGGACCAAGCGCCGCTACAAGGGGCTGGATAAAGCGCCGAAATTCACCGCGCTGACCGTGAATCTGAACCACAAACGTGACTGGTCTCTGGGCAAAAACCAGACGGTCAGCATCAGCACTCTGAACGGCAGAATCCGATGCCGTTACGAAGGCTGGAACCGGCATCTGGACTGGCTGGAGCACACGGCGGATCGGGGAATCACCCTGGGTGCCGCCAAGCTCTGGCAGGACCCGGTCTCCAAAGCGTGGTATCTGCTGGTTTCCGTCGACAAGGCACTGGTCGAAAAGCCGATGGACCGCATCACCACCGTCAAAGGCGTGGATCTGAACCGTCGCAACATTGCGGTGGAATCTAATGCACGCGGCAAATGTCGTTTTTATCACGGCGGGCACCAGAGGCATTTGGCCGAACATGCCGCCAGTACACGGAGTGCGCTGCAAGCGAAGGGCACTCGTGGGGCCAAAGCGGTTTTGAGGAAACTGGCGCTGCGAGAAAGACGGCTGAACGCGGATACGGCGCACTGTGTGAGTAAGGCCATTGCGGAGCCACACGCGATGGTGGGTTTGGAGTGGCTGAAGGATATCCGCAATCGTACCGAGCGTCGTCACTCGAAGAACGCTTCGGTGAAACGGCGCAAGGCCAACCGCAAGGTCAGCAGTTGGAGTTTTGCGGATGTGCAGGCCAAAACCGCGTACAAAACCCGGCTGTCGGGTGGTGTGCCGATTTGGGTGGATGCGGATTACACCAGTCAGGGGTGCTCTATTTGCGGGCACACCGGAAAGGAGAATCGACCCAATAACGGCCTGCTGTTTGTTTGTGCTCATTGTGGTCATACCCTCCATGCCGATTTAGTGGCGGCAAGAAACATCAGTATGCGAACGCTCCTCATCCGGCAAGACTGGGTGAGGACGGGGCGATTGTCAGCCGTCCCTGAAGCATCAGGCGATGAAGCCAAAGCCGCGCGTCTTTCGAGATACGCGGAGTTGCGGTGGAGCCTGGATGCAAGCTCCGTCCTCATTGTGGGCCGCATGGCCCATTAGGGCGGAGTTGTTGACCTGGGAATCGGGTAAGTCCGAGAAGTGCCTCGGCTGCTACCCGCGCGTCGAATCCGGCCTGCCGACCGTGTGTTCGGAGAGCTGCGTCGGACGTATCCGCTATAACGGCATCATGCTCTATGACGCCGACGCCGTGGCGCGCGCCGCGAGCCGCCCGCGCGAGCAGGACCTCTATCAGGCGCATCTCGATCTCTTTCCAGACCCGCGCGATCCGGCGGTGATCGCGCGGGCGCGCCGTGATGGCGTGCCGGACTCGTGGATCGAGGCCGCGCAGCGCTCGCCGGTCTACAAGCTCGCGGTCGCCTGGCGCGTGGCGTTCCCCATGCATGCGGAGTTTCGGACCTTGCCCATGGTGTGGTATGTGCCGCCGCTCTCGCCGGTGCAGACCGCCATGGAACAGGGGCGCCTGCCGGTTGGGGCCGACGGCCTGTTCCCGGATGTCTCGGCGCTGCGCATCCCGCTGCGCTACCTCGCCAATCTGCTGGCCGCGGGCGAGGAGGCGCCGATCGCCTCGGCCCTGAAGAAATTGATCGCCATGCGCCACTGGCAGCGTGCCCGACACGTCGGCGCGACCCAGGACCCGATGATACTCGCAGCCGCCGGGCTCGACGCCACGCAGGCCGAGGAGATGTACCGCTATCTCGTGATCGCCGACTACGAAGACCGGTTCGTGATTCCGACCAGCCACCAGGAGCTGTCGCGCGAGGACCCGCGCGGCTTTCAGGGGGTGAACGGCCTCAACTTCGGCAATGACTCAGGCGAAGGCACGCGCGCGCCCGACCTCTTTCCGCGGCGGCATACGCAAAGCCCGGAACCGGAATTCCCGCTCGCGTGGCTGCCGCGACGCAAGACCGGCGAGCGCCCATGAACGCCGCGCTGCAAAGCCCCGGCTATCGCGCCCTGGCGGCACTCCTCGAGTACCCGGACGCGGCCTTCCGGTCCCGTTTGCCGGAACTGCGGGCGGCGCTGGCCGCCCCGGGCTTCGCGGCCGATGAGAGAAGCGCCTTGGAGGGCGTCGGGGCATGGATGGCGGACAGCGATGGCCTGGAGCTGGAGGCCCTCTATGTGCGCACCTTCGATCTCGACGCCCAGGCCGACCTGCATCTGACCTCGCACCTGGGCACCGACGGCGACCGCAATCGCGGGCCCGACCTGATCCGGCTCGCGAGCCATTTCGAGGAGGCCGGATGGGCGCTTGCCACCCGCGAGTTGCCGGGCTACCTGCCGGTCGTACTCGAATTCGCGGCAACGCTTGACGAAACGGCCGCGCGCGACCTGCTCAACGGCGCGCACGAGGCGCTTCTTGCCATCACCGCGCGCCTCGAGGAACTGGCGAGCCCCTATCTGCCGGTGCTGCGGCTCATCGTGCGCCGCGGGGCGCCGGACAGGCCGCTGGCACAGCCCGTGGAGAACGCGTCATGAACGTGAATCTGTTGCTGTTCGGGGTGTACCCCTATATCGCCGGCACGGTGTTCCTCGTGGGCTCGCTGGTGCGCTATGACCGCGAGCCCTACACCCAGGCGAGCTACTCGACCCAGCTCCTGGGTTCCGGGCGGAGCCTTGCGTGGGGCAGCAATCTCTGGCATGTCAGTGTGCTGTTCATCTTCCTCGGCCACTTCGTGGGCCTGCTCACGCCGGCCTTTACATGGCTGCACGTACCCCCGGTCGCGCACCAATGGATCGCGGCCTCCTCTTGCTCGCCCGGCGCCTGGGCAATAGCCATGTACGTGCCGCCAGCCACCCCGGCGACCTCTTCATCCTCCTGTGGCTGCTCGCGACCTTGGGGCTTGGGTTGGCCACACAGTTCGTGACCGTGCCCAATCTGCTGGCCGGCCACGTCGCCGACATGGAGATCCTGAGCCGCTACCTAAAGGGCCTCGTCGCGTTGCAACCACACCCGGGGCTGCTCGCCCCTATCCCCTGGGTCTACCGCCTGCATCTGCTGTTTGGCATGACGCTGTTCCTGGTGTTCCCGTTCACACGGCTCGTGCACATCTGGACGGTACCGGTGAATTACCTGTGGCGCGCCTACCAACTCGTACGCGCCCGCCCCGGGATCGGCGAATGACGGCCGGCGCGAGCGTCCGTGCCGACGGCATCGACGATCACGAGGCCGCCCGACCCGCGCCGCTCATCGACCGCTTCGGCCGACGGTTCACCTATCTGCGGGTGTCCGTGACCGAGCGCTGCCACCTGCGCTGTGAGTATTGCGCGTCGCCGGGCGACAACGGCACGGATGCGGAGATCCTGCGGCCCGCGCAATTCGACCGCCTGCTCGCGGTGTTCCGGGGTCTCGGCGCGCGCCACGTCCGCTTCACGGGCGGCGAGCCGCTGCTCGCCGCCCATCTTAACGGTCGCATCGCCCACGCCCGGGCCCTGGGCTTTGCGCGCGTAAGCCTCACCACCAACGGCCATCTGCTCGCGCGCAAGGCCGCGGGACTGGCGGCCGCCGGCCTCCACGACGTGAATGTGAGCCTAGACAGCCTCGACCCCACGCGCTTTAC
The DNA here is from genome assembly GCF_003184265.1 of Acidiferrobacter sp. SPIII_3. Lineage (GTDB taxonomy): Bacteria > Pseudomonadota > Gammaproteobacteria > Acidiferrobacterales > Acidiferrobacteraceae > Acidiferrobacter. The sequence continues at coordinate 2,980,337 of NZ_CP027663.1, forward strand.
ACGCATCACCGGCGGCGGCGACTTAAGGCGTGTGCTCGCGGGCCTGGATGCCGCCCGGCGGGTCCTGGCACGCGTCAAACTGAACGTCGTGCTGCTGCGTGATCAGAATCTCCGCGAGTGGCCCGGCCTCGTCGCGTTCGCGATCACCCACGGGTATGATATTCGCTTCATCGAGGCCATGCCGCTCGGGGAAGCGGGGGCCGCAACCGTCGCGCGCAGCCATGTCGACACGACGGCCGTCCGCGGTGAACTCGCCCGGAGATACCGGCTGCGAGAGCTCACTCCGGTGCCCGACCACGGCCCGGCGCGGCGTTTCGCGGTGGCCGGCAGCACGATTGAAATCGGCTTCATAAGCCCCTTGAGCCAGGAGTTCTGCGCAAGCTGCAACCGGCTGCGGCTCACATCGCGCGGCCGGCTCGTCTATTGTCTCGGGCATGCGCAGGGTCTGGACCTGCGCGCGGCGCTCGCCCAGGGGCTCGACGACGAAGCCTTGACAGCCCTCATCCGCGAGCAGGTCGCGCGCGACAAGCCACGCGGGCACGAATTCGGGTCGGACGCGCACACGGTACCGGTACGGATGATGGCGATCGGTGGCTGATGGAGGTGGACCTTATGGGACAGGACACGAACAAAGGGGCGGAGCATGCGGGTGGCGTGCGGCAGATGGCGCAGGCCGGCCTGCGGGAGCTGTTCCCGGGATATTTCGCGCTGGTCATGGCCACCGGGATCATATCGCTGGCCTGTGGCATGCTCGGCCTGCCGGTCCTGGCGCAAGCGCTCTTTCGGCTTAACATCATCAACTACGCGGTGATCGCCGCGCTCATGGTCGCGCGCCTGATCCGTTACCCGCGGCTCATGCTCGCCGACCTCACCGACCACAGCCGCGGCCCGGGGTTTTTCACATCGATCGCCGGCAGTTGCGTCCTCGGCACCCAGTTCGTGGTCATAGGACACGACAGCCCCATGGCATGGGTCCTATGGGGCGTGGGCGTCGCCCTGTGGTTCATGGTCATATACGCGTTCTTCGCGGCCGTGACGGCCATGCGCGGGGTCAAGCCCGACCTCGAGACCGGGATCAACGGCGCCTGGCTCATCGCCATCGTCGGCACGCAGTCGGTCGCCATTCTGAGCACCCTGCTCCTGCCCACCGCCGGGACCTATGAGACGGCGCTCACGACCTTCGCGCTCATCATGTATCTCATGGGCTGCATGCTGTATCTCACCATCATCCCGCTGATCCTGTACCGCTTCACCTTCTTCCGGCTGACACCGGCCGAGCTCACGGGGCCCTACTGGATCAACATGGGGGCGGTGGCGATCACGACGCTGGCCGGCGCCATCCTGATCCTGAACGCCGGGCGCTCGCCGCTCCTGACCACGCTCCTGCCGTTTCTGAAGGGGCTCACCCTGTACTTCTGGGCGACCGCCACCTGGTGGATCCCCTTGCTCCTGATCCTCGGTGTCTGGCGCCATCTGTATCGGCGCTTCCCGTTGCGCTACAGCCCGCAATACTGGGGCATGGTGTTCCCGCTCGGCATGTACACGGCGTGCACAACGCGCCTCTCCCAGGCCGTCAACCTGCCCTTGCTCGCACCCGCAACACCCTATCTGCTGGCGATCGCGCTCCTTGCCTGGGGTCTCACCTTCGCGGGACTCGTCCATGAGCTCGTGCGCGACCTCGGTCGGGCACGCCTGCCGGAATCACCTGCGCCTCACGGCTGAGGCCGAGCGGCCCTCTTCACCGCGCCGCCGTTGGCCATCAACGAACGGGGCGCATCTCGGGGGCTTGGGGCACAGGTGTCTGGTGTTGCGTGGTGCAGCCTCGATGCCTCATGCCCCCACCAATTACCACGAACCCAACCCTTATCGGTTGGTTTTTTTCGCCTGTTCCCCCTGCGTTGGCGCGGATTCAGGGCATGGCCTCGCGAGCGCCGCCCCGGCCAACCTCGAGTTTCCGCCCCCGCCGACGCCTCTCTGCTCTCCATTTTCTCTGGTGGTCTCGCGAGCATTCTCGAGGCCACTTCCTTTGCCGACGTGGACTTGGCCGCGTCCGGTTGTGGTCGGCAACTCCTGTGGCGGGGGCGGCGGGGGGTGCCGAGCAATCGGCATTCCTACCAGAAAGCGCCGCAGTGCTCCGCCTGTAACCGCGCGGCGGTTCAGGGGGTGGCACCGGCCATTCGGCCGGCAATGAGCGGCGCACTCGCCCAACGGGTGATCATTCCGGCCTTCCTGCTGTTTGACATTGTGGGCCGCATGGCCCCTGTATTGTTTGAGCACGGACAGTGGCGCACCACCCACGGTGAGGATGCAATAACTGCGACTCCAGAATACGGGCTTGCTCCAGTAATACCGCTTCAGATGGTCGGCAAATTCCTTGCCCAGCAAGCGGCTGGTGACCGTTTTGCGGTTATTCACAAAGGCGGATGGCAACACCTTGGGCGTCAGGGCCAGGAGCCGATGGACATGATCCGCTTCACCGTTGAATTCCAGCACCTTGCACTCCCATTTTGCCGCCGTGTTACGGCCAAGGGTCTCCAGCCGGTCCCGCATGGGGCCGGTCATGCACTTGCGGCGATATTTCGTGACCAGAACCAAATGATAGTTCCGATTATCAATACTCTGATGCCCGGTGTTTCCGAGGGTTTGCGGGGTCATGGTGGCCGAATAGAATGACGTCATGCCCTATCGCAAAGTCATGTATCGCCTCTATCCCAACGCCACCCAAACGGAGCGGCTGGAGACGATGCGGGGCTTGCATCAGCGGTTGTATAACACGGCGCTGGAAGAACGCATCCGCGTGTACCAGGAGGCCGGGCGGGGATTGTCGTTTGCCGATCAATGCAAAGTGCTGACCCAATGGCGCCGCATCAGCGCCGGTCTTGCCTCTTTGAACGCCCAATCCGAGCAAGTCACGCTCAAGCGCCTGCACCTAGCCTTTCAGGCCTTCTTCCGGCGGGTGAAGAATGGCGACACGCCGGGTTTCCCGCGCTTCAAGTCTCTCCGTCGCTATCCCGGCTGGGGCTACAAGACCCACGGCGACGGCTGGAGACTGCACGCCGGCGAGAACAGCGTCCACGGCAAGCTGTATCTCCAAGGCGTCGGACACATTCCGATGCGCGGCCGGGCCCGCACGACCGGCACGCCTGTGACCTGTGAGATCTTGCACAAGGCCGGCAAGTGGTACGCCTCCGTGACCCTGGAGATCGAGACCATACAGCGAGAGCGCGGCACCGCCATCGGCGCCTTTGACTGGGGCCTGACGGACTTCTTGACCCTCGCCACCCCGATGGGGATCGAAACGGTTGCCAATCCCAGACGCCTCAAGAACCAGTTAGCGGAATTGAAGCGTCTCGGGCAAGAGGTGTCGCGGAAAATTCGCATGGCGCAGGAAAGGACTGGCCGGAAAAAGGGTTTTCCGGTATCGGTCAGCCTGCGCCATGCCATCTCGCACTTGGCCCGGCTGCACGCCAAGGTGGCGCGGCAGCGCCAGGACTTTCTGCACCAGACCAGTGCAGGACTGGTGAAACGCTTCGGTGCCATCGGTACCGAGACATTGGCGGTCAAGAACATGGTGCATGGCGGTGGTGCCCATAAAAAGGGCCTCAACCGCGAGATTCACGCCGCCTCCCCCGCGGCATTTCTCAAGATGACCCGGACCAAAGCGGAACAGGCTGGGTCCTGGTATGAGGAGGCGCCGACGCGGGAGATCAAACCCACGCAACGCTGTCATGGGCCATGCGGCCCACAATGTGGGCCATGCGGCCCACAATGTGGATGCGGGCAGCTGCCGAACGAGAAGAAAAAGCTCTCGGACCGGCAGCACCAGTGTCCGCATTGCGGTGTGACCTGTGGTCGAGATGAAAACTCGGCATGGGTGTTGTTGCGTTGGCTAGATGCGAGGTTGTCCGGGCGGGAACCGTCCGAGGTGTGGAGCGGTGGAGGTTTCACCGCGACGACCGGCCATTCAGCCGGCAATGAGCACGAAACTCACGCCATAGCTGTCTAGGCTTGGCGGGAGCAGTTCATCCAGACTTCGACGCCATTTCTTCGCGCAGAATCCGGCGCAGAGTCCTGGCCGTCAAAGGCTTGTCGTCCTTGGCGAGCGAGGCCTTGAGCGCCTCATTCATGAGGGTCTGGTATCCACCGCCCATCTGTTCGGCACGCGCCCGGAACGTGGCCAAGATGTCATCGTCGATATAGATCGTAATGCGCGTCTTCCCCTTCGTGGGCAGGACCGCACCGCGTTTGCCTTTCGAAAAATCGTATTCATCCCTCATAATCGCTTACCTCGCGTCGTGTTGCGCGCCGTGCCGAGATCAGCCGGATCTCATCGTCCCGTCCTTTCGAAAAATCGTATTCATCCCTCATAATCGCTTACCTCGCGTCGTGTTGCGCGCCGTGCCGAGATCAGCCGGATCTCATCGTCCCGTAGCGTATAGACCACCACCATAATGACCTCAGCGCTCCCCATACCAACGGCAATAAACCGTTCCTCGGTCTGCGCGTCCGGGTCCAGACAATGAACGGCGAGCGGATCGGAAAAGACCCCTTCGGCATCGGCGAATGAGACCCCGTGTTTCTTGAGGTTGCCGTCCGCCTTGATGGGATCAAACTGGAAGCGCATGGCGTCATTATACATATAACGTGCATACCTTCACAAGATTGTTCGGCATCGGCGAATGAGACCCCGTGTTTCTTGAGGTTGCCGTCCGCCTTGATGGGATCAAACTGGAAGCGCATGGCGTCATTATACATATAACGTGCATACCTTCACAAGATTGTATTTAGATGGCCCCGGATGGCCCTTCAAGGTTTCTTCCGTCCAGTCGCGCTACCGGCGCCCTTCGCCTCATCCAGCCGCTCCCGCAGATCCGTCACGCGGGCCGTGAGGACGGCGGCCTCCTGCTCGGCCTGGATGCGCCCCTGACGCTCCCGCTCCAGGTCCGCGCGTAGGGACGTGATCTCCGCTCGGCCTGGATGCGCCCCTGACGCTCCCGCTCCAGGTCCGCGCGTAGGGACGTGATCTCCGCCTCCAGGCGGGGTAGGCCTTCCAAGCGAAGCGCGGCCTTCGCTAGCTCCACGCGTCCAGCCAAGACCATCCGCTCTGGCGTCAGTTCATTCGCTCCCTGGAGTCGTCATCCCGAACCGCGCGTGATCGCATTCGCCATCGAGAGGGGCTTACAGATTCCGAGAGATCTTTCCGCGTGCATGATCCAGAAAGACGCGGAACTTGGGGATCATTCACACCTTGGCCGCGGCGATCTCGCCCTGCATGAAATCGAGGAGCGCACGCTTTAGGGCCGGCGGCAGCGCCAGATCCACCGCCGTCCGGCGCTCGTGGGCGCCCCGCCACTCCTGCAGGAGCTTATTGATGGTCCCCATGCTTCCGCCGCCGACCCAGATTGCGCTTGCACCCCACCCGTACCCGTGGACGCCGAGCTTCACAATCTGGCCGTCTTGGATGGCCGCGCCGTTCCCGGCGCACATCGGGCAGTCGGGGAAGGCCATGCCGAGGCTCAGGCTGACACCGCGCCCGCGGACCGTGCCCATCACCACGCGGGGGGCATGGTAGCCGTCGGCACTCCACGGGTTCTGACTGTAGCCGATCTGCCAGCCCTGGCCGGAGATCGCCAGGCCTGGGGTCACGGAGGTCGCCGAGCCGCCCACGGCCGAGGTTGTGGCCTCCGTTACGGTCGGGCATGGGTAGCCGCCGTTCGCCGCCGGTGTGCATCCGGACCACATCAGCTGGCTGGATTCCCCACCCGACAAGCTCTGTTCGCCGAGCCAGCCGATCTTACTAATCAGTACATATATTAGAGACTATAGCTGCGCAGCATAGCGCGTCTCCGGATGCCGAAAGAATGATCGCACCATCTCCGGGGTCTTTTGCAGATGGCGCAGCCGGCTGATGAGTGCCCGCAGGAGGTCCCTCGGGCCGTGCACGAGCGTACGGGCCACGCCGTTGTTCTTCACGTCATTCCAGACGAGCTCATCCGGATTGAGTTCAGGGGAATAGGGGGGCAGGAAGAACAATCGGAGTTTTCCCTTGAGCGACGCGACAAACGTTGTGACCCTCTTGGCGCGATGCGAGGGGTGTCCATCACAGATAAGGAAGATCTTGCGCTGGCTGCCCTGCACGAGGCGCTTCAAGAACTCGATGAACACACGGGCGCCCACGCCCCCGCGTACCACCATAAAGCGCAGCTCTCCGCGCGGACTCACGGCCGAGATCCTGTTCAAGGCAAAGCGCGCCCCGGTGACCCGCACCACCGGCGTTTCGCCCTTCTTCGCCCAGGTGGTCCCGCTAGGAAAGTCCGACCGGACCCCGGATTCGTCTTCGAAGAAGATCTCGGCCTTCGCGCGCCGGGCTTCCGCCCGGATCTTGGGATACTCCTCCTTCAACCAGCGCGCCACCAGGGAAGCATCCTGCTGGTAGGCGCGAAAGAGCGGCTTCTGGCCGCTAAGCCCCAGTTGCGCCAAAAGCCGTCCCACCGACACCAAGGAGAGCTTTACCGAGAAACGCCGGGCAATGAGGGTACGGATCTGGGCCCGCGTCCACAGCGCGAAGGGGAGCTTCAGCTGGAGGGGGTTTTTCAGGGTCACGGCGTCGTAGATCCAACGCATCTGCTTGGCATTGAGGCGCTTGGGGCGGCCCATGGCCTTGCGCGCGCGCAAGGCATCCCATCCTCCACTGCGATACGCCGCCAGCCAGATGAAGATCCGGTTCGTGTAGAGCCCCATGTCCCGCGCGACGGTCGTGGGCGCCTCGCCCGCCTGCACCCTTCTCACCGCCTCGAAACGGATCTCTTCGAGTTTGGCGTGATCGATCTTTCTTCCGTCGACTCGCATGAGGCAATCATATCATATGGTCTCTAAGATATGAACTGCTTAGTAAGACCCCGCTCGACATCGCCGACCCGGGCCACCGACCCGCAACCGGAACTGCGACAACCCGTCCACGAGTTGCCCGCGTTGGCGTTTCAGCCCGTCGTGTCGCGCACGGACTCGCGCTTGTGGAATGCCTACATCCAGCGTTATCACTATCTGGGCTTTAGCCCGCTGCCCGGGGCGCAAATCCGCTACTTCGTCACCGCCCAGGAACGGCTGGTGGCGCTCTTGGGCTTCGGGGCCAGTGCCTGGCAAACGGCACCCCGTGATCGCTTCATCGGTTGGACCCCGCAGCAACGGCAAGACCGGCTCCATCTGATCGTGAACAACGGCCGCTTTGTGATTCTCCCATGGGTGCGCTGCCCGGGATTGGCCTCCCAGATCCTCGGCCGCGTCGCCCGGCAGTTGCCCTCGGATTGGCAGACCCGCTATGGCTATCGCCCGGTGTTGTTGGAGACCTTCGTCGAAACCCCTCGTTTCCGGGGGACCAGTTATCGGGCGGCCAACTGGATCCTGGTGGGCCAGACGCAGGGTCGTGGCAAGTTGGGGCCGGCCAAGAAAATCAGTGTGCCCATCAAGGATATCTGGTTGTATCCGCTCGCGCGCAACTTCCGGCAGATTTTAACGCAGCAATCGTAGACGTAATCACCGATTACTTACCGATTGTTTACGTGTGATCTCGCCAACTTGTTGATTTGTATTAGTGCCAGCCTGACGTTTCGGTTATTGCGATTGCGCTTATTTCGTTTATAATAGGTTCCATCGAACTTTGACCCGATGAGGAGACCTCCATGAACGCTCCCGCTATCTCCAAAACACTGCCCTCCGAAGAGGACATCGCGCTCGCCCGGGAGTCGAGCCGTGTGCTGTCGACTGTGCTCCAGACCCGCGCCGAAACCCAGCAGATCGACTTCCATGACGACAAGGGAGCGGTGCGCGCGGTGCGCATCCCGACCTCGGCGCTGCGTCTGCTCCTGGAAGTCCTGACCGAGATCGGCCAGGGCAACGCCGTGTCGATCATTCCGATCCACGCTGAACTGACGACCCAGGAGGCGGCTGATGTTCTCAACATCTCGCGCCCCTTCCTTGTCCAACTGCTGGAGAAAGGCGACATCCCGTTCCACAAGATCGGCACCCACCGTCGTGTCCGCTACCAGGATGTGATCACCTACAAGAATCGCATCGATGCCGAGCGTCGCAAGGCCCTGGATGAGCTGGCAGCACAGGCCCAGGAACTCGGCATGGGGTACTGAACGGATGAGTTCGCGCTTCACCGTCGTCTATGACGCTTGCGTCCTCTATCCGGCACCCCTGCGCGATCTGCTGATGCATCTGGCGCTGTCGGATCTGTTCCGGGCGCGCTGGAGCGAACTGATCCACGATGAGTGGACGCGCAATGTCCTGGCCAGCCGACCTGATTTGACTCAAGACCAGTTGAACCGGACGCGCCACCTGATGAACGCCCACGTTCGGGACAGTTTGGTCACCGGATTCGAATACCTGATTCCGTCGATCAATCTGCCCGATCCGGACGACCGCCATGTGGCGGCGGCTGCCATCCACTCCGGCGCCAGCCTGATCGTGACCTTCAACCTCAAGGACTTTCCGGCAGAGGTGCTCAAACCCTACAACCTCGCGGCTCAGCATCCGGACGACTTCATCGTCGATCTCCTCGACCCGCATCCAGCAGGCGTACTGGAGGCCGCAGCCAGTCATCGGCGCTCACTGAAGAACCCGCCCAAGACGGCGGACGGATATCTGGACATCCTGCTGGCGCAGGGCCTGACGCAATCGGTGGCGCTGATGCGCCAATGGACTGTGGCCATGTGAAGGGCCGAAGGGAGAAAGCATGGGCAAGAAGACCCTGACCAACGTGTACTGCCTGCTGGAGATGATCGAGAAGGCGCAGGTCGACAACCTCAAAGCCTTCAGCGGGCTGCACGGATGCGAAGCGGTGGCTCGGGGGTTCGCTGGTCGCAGGACGTCGACGCCATCCCGGCGGTCCTGGCCGGACACGTCAGGCACCTCCGTAAAGAACAGCGCGACCCGGCTGAACGCGAATCCCTGCGGGTATTGCGTCTCGCATCGCCGCGCGGCGCGGCCATCCTCACCACCGTCGCAGATCAATTCAATGACAACGAGCTGGTCGACATGTTCTTGTCGCAAAACGGCGGCGAGATCGGCCGTTCAGTCTGGATGCGCACCCATTCCGATGATTCGGCGCGGCTGTTCGACGTGGCCGGGTCGATCCTGAACACCGGCGACCTTTGCGGCAACAAGCGGCTGCACGATGCCTTCGACGTGCCTTGTGACGACGCGCCGCCGTTCATCTGGAGCGACACCGTCAAGAAGGAGCTGGAAACCCAGCTGACGACCGCGATGCGCCTGACGGAGCCCTGCGAGGTCATCCACGTCCCGCTTGACGATGAAGACGGGAACGGCGACACCCAGACCGTCCACTACCTGGTCGTCCGCTTTACCGGTGAACAGGTCACGGCGGTGCAGGTGATCAATCGTAACCGCCGCAGTTTCTGCTACTTCTCGGCGCGCGATGCCACACTTATCTATGCGCCCCATCGCAAGATGGTCGAGGTCTATGCGCATACGCTCTCCACATGGGCGCCGCTGGCCAACGTGCTGTCCAAGCACGGCTTCAAGCTGCCGCTGTCGAACCGGCCGCTGGACCGTTCGCGCCATGACCTGTCCCGTTTCGCGCTGCCGCTCAAAGAGTCGCGATGAACTGCTCCCGCCAAGCCTAGACAGCTATGGCGTGAGTTTCGTGCTCATTGCCGGCCGAATGGCCGGTCGTCGCGGTGAAACCTCCACCGCTCCACACCTCGGACGGTTCCCGCCCGGACAACCTCGCATCTAGCCAACGCAACAACACCCATGCCGAGTTTTCATCTCGACCACAGGTCACACCGCAATGCGGACACTGGTGCTGCCGGTCCGAGAGCTTTTTCTTCTCGTTCGGCAGCTGCCCGCATCCACATTGTGGGCCGCATGGCCCATGACAGCGTTGCGTGGGTTTGATCTCCCGCGTCGGCGCCTCCTCATACCAGGACCCAGCCTGTTCCGCTTTGGTCCGGGTCATCTTGAGAAATGCCGCGGGGGAGGCGGCGTGAATCTCGCGGTTGAGGCCCTTTTTATGGGCACCACCGCCATGCACCATGTTCTTGACCGCCAATGTCTCGGTACCGATGGCACCGAAGCGTTTCACCAGTCCTGCACTGGTCTGGTGCAGAAAGTCCTGGCGCTGCCGCGCCACCTTGGCGTGCAGCCGGGCCAAGTGCGAGATGGCATGGCGCAGGCTGACCGATACCGGAAAACCCTTTTTCCGGCCAGTCCTTTCCTGCGCCATGCGAATTTTCCGCGACACCTCTTGCCCGAGACGCTTCAATTCCGCTAACTGGTTCTTGAGGCGTCTGGGATTGGCAACCGTTTCGATCCCCATCGGGGTGGCGAGGGTCAAGAAGTCCGTCAGGCCCCAGTCAAAGGCGCCGATGGCGGTGCCGCGCTCTCGCTGTATGGTCTCGATCTCCAGGGTCACGGAGGCGTACCACTTGCCGGCCTTGTGCAAGATCTCACAGGTCACAGGCGTGCCGGTCGTGCGGGCCCGGCCGCGCATCGGAATGTGTCCGACGCCTTGGAGATACAGCTTGCCGTGGACGCTGTTCTCGCCGGCGTGCAGTCTCCAGCCGTCGCCGTGGGTCTTGTAGCCCCAGCCGGGATAGCGACGGAGAGACTTGAAGCGCGGGAAACCCGGCGTGTCGCCATTCTTCACCCGCCGGAAGAAGGCCTGAAAGGCTAGGTGCAGGCGCTTGAGCGTGACTTGCTCGGATTGGGCGTTCAAAGAGGCAAGACCGGCGCTGATGCGGCGCCATTGGGTCAGCACTTTACACTGGTCGGCAAACGATAATCCCTTGCCGGTTTCCTGGTACACGCGGATGCGTTCTTCCAGCGCCGTGTTATACAACCGCTGATGCAAGCCCCGCATCGTCTCCAGCCGCTCCGTTTGGGTGGCGTTGGGATAGAGGCGATACATGACTTTGCGATAGGGCATGACGTCATTCTATTCGGCCACCATGACCCCGCAAACCCTCGGAAACACCGGGCATCAGAGTATTGATAATCGGAACTATCATTTGGTTCTGGTCACGAAATATCGCCGCAAGTGCATGACTGGCCCCATGCGGGACCGGCGGGAGACCCTTGGCCGTAACACGGCGGCAAAATGGGAGTGCAAGGTGCTGGAATTCAACGGTGAAGCGGATCATGTCCATCGGCTCCTGGCCCTGACGCCCAAGGTGTTGCCATCCGCCGCCGTAACACGGCGGCAAAATGGGAGTGCAAGGTGCTGGAATTCAACGGTGAAGCGGATCATGTCCATCGGCTCCTGGCCCTGACGCCCAAGGTGTTGCCATCCGCCTTTGTGAATAATCTCAAAACGGTCACGAGTCGCTTGTTGCGCAAGGAATTTGCCGACCATCTGAAGCGGTATTACTGGAGCAAGCCCGTATTCTGGAGTCGCAGTTATTGCATCCTCACCGTGGGTGGTGCGCCACTGTCCGTGCTCAAACAATACATGGGCCATGCGGCCCACAATGTCAAACACACTGTCCGTGCTCAAACAATACATGGGCCATGCGGCCCACAATGTCAAACAGCAGGGACGGCCGGAATGATCACCCGTTGGGCGCTAGCGCCGCTCATTGCCGGCCGAATGGCCGGCATTGCCGGCCGAATGGCCGGTGCCACCCCCTGAACCGCCGCGCGGTTACAGGCGGAGCACTGCGGCGCTTTCTGGTAGTAAGGTCATCCGCGCCGGCCGGCGCAACCTATCGCGGTTGCTGGGTTTGGTTTTTTTGGCTATACGACAGGGCTTGAGCGTCATGATTGGTGGCCCATGGCCGCCTCACTATTAAGCTTTACCCTGATTGAGTACGCCGCCGTTTCGATCTTAGGCATCGCGTGAAAATAACTTGACCAAGTTACCGGGAAGTGATCTCATGCGTCTATGCCTAATCAGTCGTCGCTACGACAGATCAAAACGCGCTACGGCGCGCTCGGTCCTTTGATGGACGAACGCATGCGTCGGCAATGGGCGGCCACGGAAGCGCAGACCTACGGTTGGGGAGGATTGAGTGCCGTCAGTGCCGCCACGGGGCTCTCGCGCAATACCATTCGTAAAGGGTTGGCGGAGACGCATGCGTCGGCAATGGGCGGCCACGGAAGCGCAGACCTACGGTTGGGGAGGATTGAGTGCCGTCAGTGCCGCCACGGGGCTCTCGCGCAATACCATTCGTAAAGGGTTGGCGGAGATCGCGGCGCGCAAAAAGAACCCTCGAGCCAAAGTGACATCCCGCGTGCGCGCGATCGGCGGCGGGCGCAAACGCTTGACCGAATCCGATCCGGGATTAACGCAAGCACTGGAGCGTCTGGTCGATCCGATGACGCGGGGAGACCCCATGTCGCCCTTGCGTTGGACCTGCAAGAGTACGAGCAGTCTGGCGGAAGCCCTTACTTTACAGAAACACCCGATCAGCGCCTGGTCGGTGGGCACCTTGCTGAAAGCGGCCGGGTATAGCTTACAAAGCAACCGCAAAACGAAAGAAGGCGGTTCCCACCCGGATCGTAATGCCCAATTTGAATATATCAACGCCACTGTGCGGCGCTTTCAGCAAAGCGGTCAGCCGGTGATCTCAGTGGACACCAAGAAAAAGGAGGCCGTCGGTCCCTTCAAAAACGGCGGACGCGAGTGGCAGCCCAAAGGCGAGCCAGAAGAAGTCGATGTGCACGACTTCCCAGACCCGCTGCTGGGTAAGGTCGTTCCATATGGGGTATTCGACCTCAGTCAGAACGAGGGTTGGGTCAGTGTCGGCATCGGTCATGATACGGCGCAATTCGCGGTCCAAGCCATCCCCAGACCCGCTGCTGGGTAAGGTCGTTCCATATGGGGTATTCGACCTCAGTCAGAACGAGGGTTGGGTCAGTGTCGGCATCGGTCATGATACGGCGCAATTCGCGGTCCAAGCCATCAGCCGGTGGTGGCAGAAGATGGGTCGTAAGCGTTATCCCCATGCCCAAAAACTCTTGATCACCGCCGATGGGGGCGGTAGCAACGGCAGCCGCTGCCGTTTGTGGAAGGTGGCGTTGCAGGAGTTGGCCACGCATTTGGGTATCCCGATCCATGTGTGTCATTTCCCACCGGGCACCAGCAAGTGGAACAAGATCGAGCATCGCATGTTCTGTCATATTACCCAGAACTGGCGGGGCCGCCCCTTGGTGAGCCACGAAGTCATTATCAACTTGATTGCCAATACGACCACACAAGCTGGCTTGAAAATCCGCGCCGAACTGGATCGTGCCCATTATCCTGTGGGTATCAAGGTTACGGATGCGGAACTCAGTTACGGATGCGGAACTCAGTGCGCTCAATCTCAAGCTGGGCCCCTTTCACGGCGACTGGAACTATGCCCTCTTTCCGGTACTGAAGGGAAAATAATTGATCAACTTATTTTCACGCGACACCTTAGGAGACCGTACATCATGAGCGCAATCACCACAACGCAGTTATGGATTGGCCTAGGGTGGGTTACTCTCATCGGCGTGGGCGGGCTGGTACTGGCCTGGATGAACCATCGCGGACACAGACATAAGTAATATGTCGGTGGCGTGTCGCGAACGTCCGCACGTCACCGATAATCACCCCGCCAGCCACCCCGTTACAGACCGCGAAACTCGTTCCAGCGGTACCGACCCCGAAGCCCCTCAGTCACCAAACCATCCTCCGTGGACAAGCCGCTTGCAACGCATGTTTTGAATCGTCACCGTGACGCCATTTGCTCCAATTTTTCTCCACTTGCTCCACTCGCCAACGACATCGAACGACATCGAACGACATAATAAACTGCTGTTTTAAAAGATATTCCTCTGTAAGCCCCTGAGCGAAAAACCGTAAAAATTGCACGGACAATACCAATTCTCGGGCCTTCTCGCACCATGCCAAGACGACGTCGGTACCTGGTTCATAGAGGTAGCGTTTGGCAAAGACCGACGAATCGAAGTAGACGCGCATCAATCCCCGCGCTCTTCCCGAATCATGCGCGCGATCTCCCTCCCGCCAATGGCGAACGGACGTGCCGGACGCTGCTTCCAAGAGGGCGATTGCGGGGAGATGGGGTATATTTCCGCGATCGGCTTGCCATGACGCGACACGCGCACAGCCTCCCCTGCCTCAACCCGATCAAACCAAGCCTTGGCATGGTTGCGCAATTCCGTAAATGGGATTTCCATCATGACCCATGCCCTCATGGTTATGGACATGGCAGTGTACCTAATGCCAACGCCCCGGGCGATCTCCGTGGCTCACCGTGGCAAGGCTCAAAGCGATCGCGGACGTCACCTCCTATCGAGGTTCGGGGTCGGTAATGCTTGCGCGCGCCGATCTGGCGCGACGGCCGGGTCGATGGTCCAGACCATGGCGAAGACTCGCGCCTCGACGCCGCTTGCCCATGCCGGGCGATGAGGACCTCAAACGAAAAGGGGCCCCGAAGGCCCCCTTCCGCACCACAAGTGATGACCTTACAGCAGCATGCCGGTCGGCCGATAATGACACGCCGCGGGGAAATCGAGGGCCCCCGCGCCATGCCCGCCTCGCACCCGGCAATGGATCGCGCCGCCTTCCACCACCGCCGTAAGGCGCGCGCCCCTGACGAGGGCGGGGACGCCGGGATCGGCGGGGATGGTCACATGGACCACACACCGCCCGCCCTGCGCCACGACCCGCGCGGTAAGCCCGCCGGAGGACACCGTCGGATCCTGGCAGGCGCTGCCGGCGCGAGTGAGCGCGGACCGTGCCAATGCCCAGGCGGTGCCGGTCTCGGCGCGCGCGGCATCGGTATCATGCGCGGGTATGACGACCGACAGGCCGATCGAGAGCGCGGTCACGCCAACCAGGGCCGCGAGACCCCATCCCCATGCCGATTTCATAGCGACCTCCTTGGCGCCGGGGTCAAGCGACCGCCGGCCGCCGCCGGTGATTGACGGCCCCACAGGACCTTGAGCTTGCGCACGATGTCGACCGCGAGCAAGAGGGCGCCGGCCGAGAACACGATGTCTCCCGGCATGCGCAACCACTGGTAGGTCGTGGTGGTGTTATAAAAGCTCAGACTGCGCGCATAGGCATAGCCATGCTCATACACGGCGGCCAGTTGCCGAAAGCCGATCGGCCAGAAGTTCAAGGTTAGCCACAGCGCCATGCCGGCATTGAAGAGCCAGAACGCGGTGGCCCCCATGGTCTCGTCCCAGGGGCCTTCGCCATTCATATAGCGCAGCGAGAAGTACACGAGGCCTATGGCGATGAGACCAAAGGCCCCGAACAAGGCCGTGTGGGCGTGCGCGAGTGTCAGGAAGGTACCGTGCTCGTAATAATTCACGAGCGGGGCATTGATGAGCCCGCCGCCGAACACGCCGGCGCCCACGAAGTTCCAGAACGCCGAGCCGATGACGTACTTATAGGCCAGCGCATGCGGGAAGTCCTTCTGGGACCGGATCAGGTCGCGCTGCTCGATCAGGGCCTCGATCACGAGCAGCACCAGCGGCAGGACCTCGATATAGGAAAACAGGCTGCCCACCGACAGCCACATCCCCGGATCGCCGACCCAGTACATGTGATGGCCGATGCCATCGTCCCCGCCGAGGAACACGAGGATGGTCTCGAACAGGATCGCGATCAGCGTGGTGCGCCGCGACACGAGCCCCAGGGCCATGAGGAAGTAGCCGGTGACCGCCACCACGAAGAGCTCGAAGGCCTGCTCCACCCACAGATGCACGACCCACCAGCGCCAGAAGTCGGTGATGGTGAAAGAGCTCGCGATCGAGGTCACGGGGATCATGCCGAATACATACAAGAGCGCGATGTTGACCGTACTATAGAAGAGGATGTGTTCGACGCTCAGGAATCCCTTACGCGCCTTCAAGGCCGGCCACATGGCCCGTCCCACGAGCACACTCCAGAAGCTGAGCCCGGCAAAGAGTCCCATCTGATAGGCGCGCCCGAGCTCGAGATAGGACAGGCCCTGGTTTCCGAACCAGAACCAGGAACCATGGGTGAACCAGCCCTTGATGCCGGCATAGTCCCCGAACAGTCCCCCGACCACGATCGCCACGGTGGCGACATACAAGAGATCCACGAGCCGCCCCTGACCCTTGGGCTCCCCGCCGCCGATCATGGGCGCGATGAAAAGCCCCGCCCCTATCCACGCAAGCCCGATCCAGAGGATCGGCAGCTGGATATGGACGCTGCGCAGGAACGCGAACGGCAAGATCCGATCGAGCGACAGGCCGTAGAAGTTCGCGCGCTCCGCATAGTCATGGGCCATGAGGGTACCGGCGGCGATCTGCACGAGAAACAACGCGGCGACCGTCACGAAGTACTTCCCGGTCTTGCGCTGGCTCTCGGTGAGCGGCGGGAAGCCCGCGATCAGGACCTCGCGCGGCGAGCGATCCTCGGTGTGGATGTAGCGGTAGAAGAGATAGATGACAGCCCCCGTCGCGAACATCACCCAGGCAAACGAGATCCACGTCCAGATGAAGGTCGGGGTGGTCGGGGTATTGCCCTCGGTCGGCGCATACGGCCAGTTGTTGGTATAAGAGAATGTCCGCCCGGGGCGGCGCGCGATCGTGGTCATGGCGCTGTAGATCAAGAAATCCGCCAGGTGTTGGGCCTTGGCATGGTCGAAGCCGCCGGGGCGCGTCCAGCCGTGGGCAAAATGGTTATGGAGGAGCTCACCCACGGCGCGCGTGCGCACCTCGCGCACGGCCTTGGCGAGCGCCGCCGGCAACGTCACCCGCGCATCGCGCAAGGCAATGCCTTGCAGGTCCTCGCGCATCCTGGCGCGCACGGTGTAGCGCTGCCCCACGGTGAGGGCGCGCAGGCTCTTGCCGTAGCGTGCCTTGGCAAGCGCCTGCTCGGTGTGCCGCCCCAGGGCGTGCAGGAACTGCGCGGTGTAGTCCTCCCCGAAATACGACCCCATCCCATAGATGCTGCCGTAATCCATGAGATCGGCCTCCTGGAACGCGGCCTTGCCGGCCACCACATCGTGGCGCGTCATGAACACCTGCCCCTGGGGGTCCAGGAATCGCCCTGGCAGGGGCGGTACTTGGCTGTAGGTGACGAAGGTCCCGTAGATCAGGATGCCGACCGTGACGACGAGCGTCAGCAGGAGGGCGATTTTGAGATTGCGGATGACGACGTCATGCGTCCCGTCGTCCCCCGATCCCGAAAGCGTCTGCGAACTCCTCATGATACCTCCTTGAAGTGGACGTCTTGCGATCCCGGACAGGACCGGGATACGGCCGGCATTATGAGAAGTCGCTAATATGATTCGACTTGACCGCGGTCAAGAGTTGTTGATTTATTTAGTCAGGATTTCGCGGGGTCTATTGGGGGTTTTACGGGCACCGAACCCCCGAAAATGCGTGCCAGAGGCCTTTCGGGCCCACCCGACAAGGGCCGGTCGGCCCCCTCCGAACCCGCCACCCTGACCTCCCGAGACCACCCCTCCGGCGCTCGGCGGCGAGGGTGCCTCCCCTCCCCCGACCCCGGCGATGTCCTTACCCTTCGGGATCGCAATCGGCGTCCGCCGGCGGCTCGCGCAGCCGATAGCCCATGGCCCGATAGCCCCGCCGCCGCTTGGCCCACATGCGGCCGAGGGCCGGATGGCCGGTATCGACGAAGTCCACGATCCGGACGCGTGTTTTCATCGGATGCGCCCTATGCAAGCGCCCCGCGTATTGCTGCAGGGTCCCGCGCCACGACACCGGCATGGCCAGGACCAGGGTATCGAGCGGCGGGTGATCGAAGCCCTCGCCCACCAGGCGCCCGGTGGCGAGCACAACACGCGCGGCATCGGCAGGCAACGCCTCGAGCGCGGCGAGCGTGGTCACGCGCGCCTTCCTCGACATCCGTCCGTGCAACACGAAGAGCGGCGCCACGCGCGCCCTCAACTCCTCGGCCAAGGCCTCCAGATGATCCGAACGCTCGGTGAGGACAAGGGTCTTGCGGCCGGCCGTAAAGGCCCGTTCGACCGCGATGGCGATCGCCGCGCTCCGGTCGCGGTCGTGCGCCAGGAGACGAAACACGTCCTGGATGCCGGTCTCCGGTGAAAGCGGGCCGCGCATCTCCCAGATCCTCGGAATGACCTCGCAATCGGCGGGCGCATCGGAGGATTTCCGGGCCCGATGCCGGATCGGGCCGCACTGCAGGAAGATCACGGGCTCGCGACCATCGCGCCGGATCGGAGTGGCGGTGAGGCCCAGCACGTAGCGCGCGCGGGCGGTCCTTAACACCTCTTCGAAGGAGGCCGCGCTGACATGATGGCACTCATCGACAATGACGTGGCCGTAATGTCCGACCACGGGGTCGATGGCCTCCCGGCGTCCGAGCGACTGCAAGACCGCGACATCGATCACCCCGCGCAGATCATCCTTGCCATCGCCGCGTATCCCGATCGCGCCGTCATCGATCTCGAGAAAGGCCGCCAGGCGCTCGCGCCATTGGTGCAAGAGGTCCGTGCGGTGGACGAGGACCAGGGTATTGACCGCGCGGCGCGCGATCACGGCGGCCGCGACCACGGTCTTGCCAAAGGCGGTGGCCGCGCACAGCACGCCCATGTCCTCGCCCATGACGGCATCCGCCGCCTGTTCCTGATCGGGCCGCAGGCGGCCGGTGAAGCGGCACGATAGGGACTCGCCCGCGAAGCGCTCGTCGCAAAGTTCGCAGCCGATGCCATGCTCCCGCAAAAGCCCGCGCACGGCCTCAAGACAGCCGCGCGGCAGGGCGATATGGCGCGGGAACTTCTCGGCGCAGCCTATGAGGCGCGGCTTGTCCCACACCGACAGGCGCAGGGCCTGGGCCTTGTAGAACTCCGGGTTGGCGAAGGCCGCCAGGCGGATCAGCCGCTGGGTGAGCGCCGGCGTCAGTTCCGCCTTCTCGAAATACAGCCGGTCGGCCATGCGCACCGTGAGCGTGGCCGGCAAGGGCCCGGGCAAGGGGCGGGCTCGGGTCCTGGGTCGCCGCCAGGGCTCCTGTCCCTCCGCGTCTTCGATGAAGGCCACATCGAGGGGGTGGGCACCGCCCGTGGCGCGCAGGATGGTGGACTCGATGTCACACAACCGCATGCGCCTGATGGTCGCGAGATAGCCCCACTGATCGTCATACGGCCGCAGGGACTCGTCCACGAACACCGTGGCGCCGTGCGCGCGCCGGTCCTTCTGCAAGGGGAGCGCGATCAGGTTGCCATAACCGCCCTTGGGCATGGTGTCCTGATTCGGGAACAGCCGATCATACGAATTCAGCTTGAGCTGGCCGGTACGGGCACAGGCCTCGCTGATCAGCGCCACCCCCAGGCGTCGCGCATCGCGCGCCGGCACCGTCCCCTCGAAGAAGATCCAGGCATGCGCACCGGCCCCGGAACGCGATATCTCCAAGGCCACCGGCACATCCATGGCCTTGCAGGCAAAGACGAAGGCGCGCGCATCCTCGCGCCATTGCGCCTCATCGAAATCGACCGCCAGGAGGCCGCAGCTCTCGTCTGTCAGGAGCGGATAGATGCCGACCGTGCATTGCCCGGTGAGGTGCCGATAAAGCACGGCATCCGACAGCGGCACAAGCTCCCGATGGTCGCAGGCCGAGCAGGCCACCTGCGGTTTCCTGCAGATCCCGGGCCGCCACTCGTTGGCGCACGCCGGCGCATAGCCCGAGCGGCCGCCAGCGGCGCTTTCCCAACGCAGTGCATGGACGTCGCTGCGCGCCTGGAAAAGCCCCCGAAAGAGCGCCACCTTCTCGCGCGCGCCGCGCGCCATGCCACCCTCGCGGACATCCCGCCCTAACGGGCGCCACTCGATTCCGTGCGCCTCCAGCAGGCCCTTGAGGCGCGCCACCTCGGCCTCGAGGGCCTCGATCGACATCGTCCGTTTCATCGGAAAGTCCTGTCCGGGCCTTGGACAACGATACCCGCCCTGAACACCGCACTGAAGGGGTCATAAGGGAGCCGGATAGGAACCAAAGGATGAGAGATCGGGGTATGTATCCCGTCACCGCTTCACCGGCCCCACCGATCACGCGCTCGCGCTTGACGGCAGGATCAGTGCGCGAGAGTGAACTCCAGGACCCCAAAACCCACGGACATCAGCGTCACGATGAGTCCACCTAGCCGAACCATCAGGCGGAGCTCCATGCCGGAAAGGCGAAGATCCATTCCGGCAAGGCGCACATCCATGCCCGCGACATGGGTTGCGAGATCATCTATGCGTTTCCCAAGCGCCGCAATATCGCCCTTGGTCGCGAACCCGCGCTCCGACATATCCAGGAACACCGACATATGGGCCTCGGCCTGTGCCTCGGGAACGCCGGCCTGGGTCAGACGCTTGACGAGCGTATAGGTATCCAGCATGTTCGCGCCCATGACGATGCGTACTCCTATTATACCACCGGATTGCGGGCGCACGGACCGGCCCGCGAGGCTGCCATACTATAAATGGCGCACGCCTCGTACCATCCGGAAATTTCCAGGGCATCGGGGTCATCACGACTTGTGCCCGCCGTCCGGGAGGCCCCGGTCCTACGGGCTCGGGCGCTGGCGCAAATCGGGATCAGGAAGGGTGGGTGATCCTCGTTGCATCGTGGGCCGGTGGCGGCCCTTGAATGTCGGGAGGCTGACATCATGCACCCACAGGAAGCGTGGGGTGCATGCCCACGGAC
Source organism: Acidiferrobacter sp. SPIII_3 (assembly GCF_003184265.1). Classification (GTDB taxonomy): domain Bacteria; phylum Pseudomonadota; class Gammaproteobacteria; order Acidiferrobacterales; family Acidiferrobacteraceae; genus Acidiferrobacter. Next base: position 3,000,990 of record NZ_CP027663.1, read on the forward strand.
CCGGCGACCGCCCATCCCGTGAACCCATCGCGCCCTACCGTAAGGCGCGGCGTCTAGGGCGTAATGGAACCGTTGGAGCCCACTTCGGCATAACAGGCCGCCACCCCCGACAGACAGGGGCTGACGGTATGCCCGGCATTGTCGGTCATGGGAAGGGACGCACTCGACCCGTTGGCGACGATCGCATTAATGATATCCTGACCCAGGGCTGCATCGTTCCCGCAGGTACGGCCCACCCCGACACTGAGATACACCGAGCGCGTGATGCCGGGATTGATCCAGGCACCCGTGGCCGTTGCCAGCGCCTTGGGTCCTTCACCCACGATATCCACTTCCCCGCAATAGGTGGGCGCGGTAAACGTGGTGCCGCTCGATCCGATATAGGCAAAATTGATGGAAGAGGCCCCGCCGGTCGTGGCAAAGGCCACGGGGTCCGTCAAGCGATCACTGAGGACGGGGACCTCGGCCCCCGAGGCCGGCGCGGCCGCCGGTACCCCCTGCGTGTTCCCGAGGGCAATCAGGGTGGCCTGCCCGGCCTGCGCGCCTGAAATGGCATCGGTCACCGCGCTGATCGCCGCGTGGAAATCCTCGGCTACGTCCTGGGCCCTGGCGACCGCGGTGTAGCGCTCATACACCGGGATGGCGATCGCCGCCAGGACACTGATGATGGCAATCACAACCATCGCCTCGATCAAGGTAAAGCCCGCACCCCGCGCGCCCGTCCGCGGGTTCCCGCCCATCATGACCATAAACCCCCACGCCCAGTGCGCCGGCTCACAAGGACCGGCTTTATGGCCAGGACCTTGCAGGATTCATGCTAGACACTGGATTGCCCCCGCCAACAAGGCGCATTCTCCTTATCGAGCAAAGAGATAGGAGCGATTTGCGTAGCCCGCGGAAAGGGCGTGGCAGACACCCTTGCCGGCCGCAGGGGCCGCACTGTGGCAGCCGCGAATCCGCCGGGTGACGGCCAAGGGCCGGTAGCGGCCGGCGCACTCGGGCGCCGCAAGGCCGGTTACTTTGCGCAAGGCTGCGGATCGGCGAACCGCGGGACCCCATGGGCCATCGGTGGCGGGGCCCTTTCGGCTATCGCCCCCGATCAACGTCCGAACCGCCGGACGGTGCTGGCGAATCAAAGATCCGTGGCCGCAGACCTTGGGAATTATCACCAACGGCGCCCGCGCCCCTCATTCGGGTACAACGAACAACCAGCGCCTCGCTTGCGTCTCAGACGACGCAAGGCCGCCTTCACCGGTGCGGGCCGGGGGAACCCCAAGGCCGCGCACGTGGCCGCGTCCACGATCACCGCACGGCCGGCCGACGCCGATCCACGGTGGACGATCCCGGCGTACTGGCCGACGATCTTTTTTACGAGGAATGCCGGCCGCAACCAGATCGTCGCGGATGACCGCCGTGCGCTCACCTGACGAAACGAAGTTGCAGGCCGGCGCACCGACCGGTGCCCCCACCACCACGCAACGGCACAACGTGTCCGGGCTTGCGCCTTGCCACTTGCGCCCGGGCCACCAACTCCCCAGGAATCTTTGCGGGCTGGGTGGAGCCATTCGCAAAATTCACGACCCCGAGATGACTGGCCACGGCGATAGTGGGAGTGAGGGTAGCCACCCCCCAAAGCCACTTTATGGAAGCCATGCGGGTATCCCGTTTGACCCTCGCGGAATGGAGGCCTTGGTTTATTTGCAGGGGGCGGAAATTCAGGCGCGCCTCCTTGCGCCCTTAGTCTACAAGGGGATCGGGGGATTAGGACGGTGAAGACGGGATCGACGACGGCGGCATTGACCTCCTTGGCAAACGCCTTCATCTCGCGCATGACGCGATCCGATTCGCCGGGCTCCAGAATCACCTCCCCGTACACCGGGCAGGACTTGCCCGTCACCGCCGGGATGGTGGTGGTCTCCCCCTTGTAGGTATAAGGCAGGTTGCGCGTGTCGGGGATCAGTTCCGCGCCGCCGCATACAGGACATCGATAGAGCGCCGATCATAATAGGGAAAGGATTCCTCGTTTCATTGCCGTAGACGCGCAAGGACATGCTGGACGGGTTGTTATGGCGAACGAGCCGATCCATCGGAATAACAAGCCGATTTCCGGCGGGAGAGAACGCCATGAAATGTCATGTCTGTGACGGCGGAACGAAGGCGGCGATACCCGATCGGCCATTCCAGAGCCTGGCGGTACTCCAATGCGGCCCGTGTGGGAAGGGCTTGCGGCGAGACGCCGTCATGGCGCCGTGGAAGAGATGCTTCAGGGCGGACCTTTCCATGCAACGGCAAATGGTGCGCTAAGCGGCACGCGGATATTAGCCGCCTACCTTTTGGTTCATCGTCTTATCCTCATCCGACATCGCCCCATCTAGGGACCGCCTTTACCGCCGACAACGGAAATTGGCATTGGGGACGCATATCATCCAGTGATACTATTTTAGGCATGGCGGACCCGACCGGGATCGATACGCTTCTGGAACTGAGCGGGCACGTCCTGGCGCAAGAGGGCGGCTACTGGGTCAAGATCAATGCATGGCGCGTGGAACCGTCGCCCATGATTCCGCGCGGCGTGCGCTATGCCTTGACGTTACGCGACGCGCGCGGGACGCGCGTCATGGGATTCGATAACGCCCACGCACCAGACCCCTCACAGCAAGGGCGATACGCCGGGCGTATCGTGGCGTACGATCACCAACACCGCCATGCCACGGACATAGGCGTCCCTTACGCATTCCGGGATGCCTATGAGTTGATGAAGGATTTTTTCGCCGCCGTGGACAGAATCATACAGGAGAGACAGTCATGAGCGCGATCACGATTGGGATCATGTCGCAGGAGAAGATTCGGGAGCGGGTTTATGCGATTGCGCGTGGGGACTATCGCCCACGGCCGGACGAGCCCAAGGTGTGGTTCACCTCCATGCGGTCTCTCACCGAGATATTGAGCGACGAGAACCGCGCCCTTTTACGCACCATCCTGGAGACTCACCCCGCCTCCATCCGCGCGCTCGCCGAGACCACGGGCCGTAAGGCCGGCAACCTTTCTCGCACGCTGAAGACGATGAGCCGTTATGGGATCGTGCGCCTTGAACGCGACAAACGACAGGTGCGTCCCGTTGTGCAGGCCTCCGAGTTTCACATCATCGCCGCCTAAGGCAATAAAAGGGCTTGGTGGTTTCCGAGACGAAACGCCGTCCCGCCAGGAGACCGCGGGGGATTTTAGAAACGACCGCGCAGGGATACCTCAGCCGTCTTGATGACGGCTGATCCCTCACCCATTCTCGCGATCGCTCGTATACGTTCGCGTTCGGGCGTGCCGGGCACCGCACGCCCTTGGTTTACAGGGTGTCAGGTGATGTAGGGTATTGAAGATCTGCACGACCGTGGATGGCGCAGCGCGGAGGATCTGTATGGAGGTGATCGGACGCGAAGCGTCCGCCACGGGGCTGGGAGCCCGATTCTGTTGGTAATGGGCGAACGTCCCCGCTTTTCATTATTGTGCCGCCGTCAACTACGATCCCGCACACCGTCAACCCATCGCCCTCCGGACACAGTTCCCATCGGCGACGCCGGCCTGCGCCCCCAGTCTCTGCCCCAACCGCCCTCAGGATGGTATCGACATGCCAACCGCCGTGTGGGCTCTCCGTGTGGGTCAGGACCCACCGCGCCACGACGGCCGTCACGCCACGTCCAAGGGCGGCTATGGGCTATGGATCGTAGTGTCGTGGTACGTCCTCGCCGAACAGTCGGATCGCGCGGGGGATAACGTAACTCTCTACCAGCGGTGGCGCCTAAGCCGGCGCTTGTATTCGCTTTCCCATTGGTCGCCTGCCCCGCCGTCGTTGGCTCCCTTTATGACTTTACTCGCCTCGGCTCGGTGTGGGCATTTTGCACAGGCGCCACCCCATACTGCTGTTTACAGGCCTCAGCATAGCCCTCCCACGTTGCCCTTTTCGCCACTCATTCTGTACTGGCGTGGCGGTTTCGCTCGAACACATCTGGCTTCATCGGCTTCTTGGCCGCAACCACATCCCTCGCCCACGCCCGCGTCGCTTCGCGGCGACATGCAGGGAGAATCCGTAGCCCCGAACATCGATAGCGGTGCCTCCGTGAGCGCCACCGGCTCGCCGCAGGCGGCGGCCTTGACCGGCGCGCCGGTACGGCGCCGGGTTTCTGATCCGTTAGGGACGGAATGGCGTGCTGAAAAACAGCCTCCATGGAGGTCCGCCGGCTCACACTGACCCGCTGGATGTTCTGCCAGGTGATCGGGGCGGGGAGTTTGCGCGCGCCAAACGCGCGCATTGCGTATGATGGCCGGGGCGCTCTCTGGACTGAAGGATACCAATGTTGACAACCTACGGGGCCACGATTGTAACCCTGATGATGCTGTTTTATGCCTTCGAATCCCGGTCGCACTGGTTCACGCTGGCTTTCGCGGGGGCCTGCCTAGGATCCGCGCTCTATGGATTCCTCGCAGGGACATGGCCTTTTGGCGTTGTCGAGAGTATTTGGTCGCTGGTGGCCCTGCGCAAGTGGCAAGGCATTCGTCCCCATCCCACCGGGGACTAGTTCAGGCGGCGCTGGCCAGGAACCGGGAGGCCATAGGTGAGAACATCTGCCGACCGTGACCAGGCGGGGCCTTTCGTGTGAGTCCTGTCGTATAGGCTCCAGAAGCGGCTGAAAGGGGCCAAGGCCGCCCACCGAACAACCAGATCGCGAGCGACTGGAGGGCCCCATGAAAATACGCTACGACGCGGATACCGACACACTCACTGTGCGCTTCGGCAACCGGCCCGTGAGTGAAAGCGATGAGGCGAGCCCTGGGATGATCCTGGACTTCGACAAAGCCGGTAATGTCGTCAGGATAGAGATACTGAAGGCATCCGAGGTGGGCGCTATGCCGACATCCATTGAATACGCGTACGGCGCCCCCTGAAATCCGGGCGACGGATCGCCGTGGCTTGTGGCGATGCCATCAAGGCAAGCGGGGGCCGGGCCACACCGGGGCATTCCCCATCCCGGCGACGCCGTGCTTACCGGGCGCGCTGCATCTCTTCACGGATGACGCGGCGCAGCGTGTCCTCGAAGGGCACGGCATCACGCGTGATATGCTCACGCAACGCGTCATTGATGAGTGTCTGGTAATTCCCGCCTCCGGCTGCGTTCACGTGCGCGCGAAACCACGCCAGGATGTCCTCATCCAAACGGATGGTGATGCGGGCCTTGGTGGGCACCGCCGGAACCACGGCACCGCGGCGGGCGTTGCGGAAATCGTAATGGCCTTTCATGGTTTACTCCTCATGCGGGCGGCGTTCGTGGGGCCGGCCCTTCGGGCGGAGAGGACGCGGATCACGCCCGGCTCGGGATAGGCATATACCACACCTACACCCGGCCCAGGCCATCGAGGCCGCACGTGACAAAGCACTGCCCGTCATGGTCGCGGTCTTCGGCAGCCGGCGCCCCGGGATCGTCGAAGTCGTCCACGACCGCCGCGAACTCGACCCCGCGCTTGCGACGAATGAGTACCCGCCTCCCCGTCGGCCGCTCATGGCGCATGACCTCGCGCATAGGCAATCTGTACGCGGCTTACATCTTACGCCTACCGCCCGATCTCTCTCAAAAGCGCCCACATGATCGCGTCCGTGGAGCGATTCCGCCTGCCGACCCAGAGGGTGCGGCCCTTGGCAAACACGATACGCAACCGCTTTATGAGACCACGATCTGATGACTTTTTATCGGCACCGCCCGGGCCCCGGTTTTTCCGGATGGCGGGCGCGCTGAGAATGGGCTCGGGGAACGCCAAGGCCTGATCCCCGTGTCTCGCTTATGTCGGAAACGGTCGGCCTGAGATCCTTGAGACGCTTGGCCATAATTCCGCTTTACCGTATCGGGATTGTCTGCTAACGTCGGTGCATGGCCGTTCTGGGAAAAGGCGTCGAGTACGCCCTACATTGCCTGCTCTATCTCAGCAACCCGCCGGACACGCACAGTCTGGCCGTGGGGGATATCGCCCGCTTCCAGGGAGTTTCGGAGACCTACCTTGCCAAGGTCTTCACCAAGCTCAAGAAGGCCGGATTGGTGCGCTCGGCACTCGGCGCCAAGGGCGGTTACGAACTCGCCAAGCCCCCGGAGCAGATTACGTTTTGGGACGTGGCGGTCGCCGTCGAGGGGGAGGTCCGCCTCTTCGAGTGCTGGAACATCCGCGAGAAGAGCGCGCTATACCGCGGGAAGCCCCGACCCGACTGGGCCCGGCGTGGACCCTGTACAATCCACCAGGTCATGATGGAGGCGGAGGCGCAGATCAAGGCGGCACTGGCGGCGAAGACGCTGGCCTGGTTGGCGCGGGACGTCGACCGCAAGGTCCCGAAACACCAGGAGCAGGCGGCACGTTGGTTTCGGGAGATCACGTCGCCCGAATCGTAAATATTTTTCGCATCAATTCGGATAATAGAGATCGTCTTTACCGTCATTACAAGGAGGACACCATGGAGAAGTCGATGAAGCGGTTGGTTATCGCGGGCGGTGGATTTGCCGGATTCTGGAGCGCCATGAGCGCCGCGAGACACGCCATGGCGCTTGGCGTGCGCGACAGACTCAAAATCACCCTCATCAACCGCGACGAATACCTGGGGCTTCGGCCCCGCTTCTACGAGGCCTGCCTCGCCGGGACCCGGGTGCCACTCAGGCATTGGCTGGTGCCGCTTGGCATTGACCTCGTCATGGGCGAGATCGCGAGCATCACTCCGGCATCCCGGCGCATCCAGTTTGCGAATGGGTCCAATGTCGTCCCCGACATCATCTACGACCAACTGATTCTCGCGACCGGCAGCCGCCAGACCTATCCGGACTTCGTCGAACGAGACCGCGTATTCAGCGTGGACACCTTCGCGGAGGCCACCACCCTGGACCAGCACCTGCGGGCACTCGCCGCAAGGGGCTTCCCGACACCCGCCTCTCGAACCTTCGTGGTGGTCGGGGGCAGCTTTACCGGGCTCGAAATCGTGACGGCACTGCCATCAAGACTGGAACACCTTGCGCCATCGGCCCCACGATGCACGTTCCATCTCATGGAGCGGGCCGCGGAGATCGGACCGGGCTACGCCCCCGATGCGCGCCAATACATCACAAGGCGCCTACAGCACCTTGGTATCACCGTGCACACGGGCCAAGGGGGGCTCCGTCACGAGAAGGACCAGCTGATCCTGGCGGACCACCAACGACTCCCCACCGAGACGGTGATCATCGCGACCGGCTTCGCGGCAAGCCCTCTGGCCGCCGCATTCGGTGGGCCCAGGGACCGGGGGCTGGGGCGACTCGCGGTGGATGCCTTCCTGCGCCTGCCAGGGCACCCGGAGGTACTCGCCGCAGGAGATATATCTCTGGCCATAACCGATCCCGACCACCATGCGGTCATGTCCTGCCAGCACGCCATGCCGCAAGGCCGGACCGCGGGCTACAACGCCGTAAACCTCCTGTTCAACAAGGACCCCCTACCCTATGCGCAGCCGCGCTATAGAACCTGCCTGGATCTGGGCCCCGGAGATGCGCTCGTGACCGCCGGCTGGGAACGCCACATAATGACAACTGGACCCGAAGCCAAGGCCATCAAGACCGAGGAGATCCTCAACCAAACGATCTCTCCACCCACGGACATCGCCGGCACGCTGGCCATGGCATCCCCGGCAGCCACCTCCTGACACCGCCTTGCTGCTCATCAGCAATCCAGGCTGTCCGTAAGGACACGGTCACGCAAGACCGCACTCTGTGTTGGTACAGGGGTGCAGTGTGATCGTGGCCCTGGCACAGGGAGCCCTGGCCCGAGCAACCTACGGCATAGGTGAAACCCTAAAGGCCCATCGCCTTCGTGCTCGCTCGAAATACGCCCTGACCATCCTGGCCTTGGCGTGCCGACGGAATAACGGCTGAGCGCAAACATGGCCGGACCCGCTATCAGCGCTGATGCCGGAGCGCACAACAAGACCCTTCACACAAAGACCTTTGTCGAATGGCGGATGGCTGATATTCTGGAATATTGGCTTGCAAAAAAGGCAGCGAGACTTGGCCATGCAAGCCCCATGACAAATCCGCAACGACAAAAAGAAAAAGAAAAGAGGGCGCAAACCTCGCGCCCTCTTTTAAGACTGTCTTAATATCGCTGTTACGGCGTGACAGAACCGTTCGGGCCGACATCGGTCTGGCAGTAAGATGCCGCAATCGTACATGCCGGCACTGAAACACCAGTCGGTGACGTGATGCCCGTGTTTGCGGAGGTCGAGCCGTCGCCCACGACAGCATTGACGATATCCTTCCCCAAGGTTGTATTGGTGCACAACTTCCCCGCGCCAACCGTAATGATCGTATCAGTGGTAACCGCAGGGGTGATATAAGCGCCCGGCGTGACGCCTGTGGTATAGGTAGCGCCCGTCACATCCACTTCTCCGCAGACAGTGGGAGCAGTTGCCGTGCCCCCCGAACCCGTGGCGGCGGTGCCTACACCAATAAATGCGAAATTGGGGGCCGCCGAGGTACCGGCAACAGCGGGATTTTGCGCGGTTAGACTCAATACTGGGGTCGCATCGCCGGCGGTAATAGTTATCGGCTTGCTCCCGTCTGTATTCCCTGCAGCAAGCAAGGTGTTCTGACCGGCCTGAGCCGCCGCCGCCGCACTCGTCGCCGCCGTGATGGCCGAATGGAAGTTCTGCGCCACATCCTGAGCCTTGGACGTCACGATGTACTTTTCGTACTGGGGGATGGCGATGGCCGCCAGGATACCGATGATCGCGATCACGACCATCAACTCGATCAAGGTAAAGCCGGCTTGGATACCGGCCACTAAGGGGTTCTTTGTACGCATGGCCATTAACTCCTCCCAACCTCAATAGCACCGGTTCACGATGAACGGTGTACGCACTGAGGATAGTGCATGATCCGTGCAATTTTTACGGTTTTTCGCTCAGGGGCTTACAGAGTAATGTCTTTTAAAACAGCGGTTTATGATGTCGTAGGATGTCGTTCGATGTCGTTGGCGGGTGGAGCAAGTGGAGCAATATTGGAGCAAAACGCGTTACTGTGACGCTTCGAAACAGGCGTCACAGTGACTTGAGCCGGGGAGGTATCGGGGCCCGCGCACGATCGGGCGCGCACTAGGCGAATAGATGGTGCGCGCCAGGTTGCCCGGGGAGGCTCGCCATCCCGGCATGGGCTTGGGCTGGACTGCTCACAATACGGGGCGTAGGATTAAATCCTATTCACTTGTCAGAGCTCCAGTATGCGAACAACTCAACAGTTGAGCATCACCCTACCCAAGGAAATGGCTGACGCGGTAAAGGACAAGGTGCGTTCGGGTGAGTACGCCACCGAAAGCGAGGTCATCCGGGATGGGCTGCGGGCGCTTCTCGCGCGCGACCAGGCCGTCGAAAAGTGGCTGCGCGACACTGTGGTGCCAGCAGCGGAGGCGTTGCGAGCCGACCCAGGGCAGGCCCTTACCGCAGATGAAGTGCGCGAGCATTTGGTGAAACGCAGGAAGGCGACCGCCAAGCACCGAACGTGAGCCACACCGTCCAGTTTTCTCCCGCAGCCCGCGACCAGCTGGCTGAACTCGAGGACTACTTAAGCGAGGCTGCGTCACCTGCCGTCGCCTCCCGCTACGTCGATGCCATCATCGCGTATTGTGAAGGGCTTGCCACGTTCCCGATGCGTGGCCGTGGGCGCGACGACATCCTAGCGGGTTTGCGTATCACCATCATCGCGTATTGTGAAGGGCTTGCCACGTTCCCGATGCGTGGCCGTGGGCGCGACGACATCCTAGCGGGTTTGCGTATCACAAACTACCGTCGCCGTGCCGTGATTGCGTTTCTCGTGGACGCCGAAGCGCAGATCGTGTCCATCGTCGGCGTTTACTACGGGGGCCGAGACTTCGAAGCCATCCTTCGGGGCGCCCCCGAAGAGGATCGCCCGCCGGATCTCAAAGACTCCTAGAACGAATTTCGTCCAAGCCTGCACAATGAAGGGCTTACGCGCGCCTTTGCTCAAAAGGGCGTTTTTCGCCCATTTGCCATCGAAGCGTGCGCGGTCCCCGAGCGTTCCGCCTGTATCGCTAGGACGCAAGACGTCTAAGCCTGACAAATCAATGGCTTGCGCAAAGGTCTGGAAAACGGACCTTTGACCCCGGTACCGATCTCTGGCCGCCATGGCTGCGATCACTGATCCTGCTACCCTAAGTTCAACTGAGGGTACTAAAATCAATGACTTGTAAGCTATTGATCCCAGTACCCTAGATTCAAACTATGCTACCCTGAATAGTATTCAGGGTACTAAAATCAATGACTTACGCGCGGGCACGCTATGGCTCAGCTGTGCGTCTCGTCGCTTGTGCCGGGATTATTGTCGCTAAGTCGTTGTTGTATAAGACTGTCGGTAATACCGACGGTCGATTTCACGCCTATGCACGCCCTTGAGGTTGTGTCGGCCGGCCCGGATGACTTTACTACCCAGACTTTGACACCATTTCTTCGCGCAGAATCCGGCGCAGGGTCCTGGCCGTCAAGGGCTTGTCGTCCTTGGCGAGCGAGGCCTTGAGCGCCTCATTCATGAGGGTCTGGTATCCACCGCCCATCTGTTCGGCGCGCGCCCGGAACGCGGCCAGGATGTCATCGTCGATATAGATCGTAATGCGCCTCTTCCCTTTCGTGGGCAGGACCGCACCGCGTTTGCCTTTCGAAAAATCGTATTCATCCCTCATAATCGCTTACCTCGCGTCGTGTTGCGCGCCGTGCCGAGATCAGCCGGATCTCATCGTCCCGTCCTTTCGAAAAATCGTATTCATCCCTCATAATCGCTTACCTCGCGTCGTGTTGCGCGCCGTGCCGAGATCAGCCGGATCTCATCGTCCCGTAGCGTATAGACCACCACCATAATGACCCCAGCGCTCCCCATGCCAACGGCAATAAACCGTTCCTCGGTCTGCGCGTCCGGGTCCAGACAATGAAGGGCGAGCGGATCGGAAAAGACTCCTTCGGCATCGGCGAATGAGACCCCGTGTTTCTTGAGGTTGCCGTCCGCCTTGATGGGATCAAACTGGAAGCGCATGGCGTCATTATACATATAACGTGCATACCTTCACAAGATTGTAATGGGATGGTCGCCCCCTCCCTAAACGGCATCAGACGTGCCAAAGTGAGTGGTGCGATAGACCACGCAAATAGAGAGGAGACGACGATGAAGATTACAACGATCGGAGTGGATCTGGCAAAGACGGTTTTCGCGATCCATGGGGTGGATGCCCGCGGCAAGGCCGTTCTGAGGAAATCCCTAAAGCGCCATCAGGTGCTCGCATTCTTTGGCAATCTTCCGCCGTGCCTCGTCGGCATGGAGGCCTGTGGCAGCGCCCATCATTGGGCCCGGCAACTGACGGCCCTCGGACACACGGTGAAGTTGATGGCTCCGCAATTCGTGAAGCCTTACGTGAAGACCAACAAAAATGATTCCGCCGACGCCGAGGCGATCTGTGAGGCGGTGGCGCGTCCCACTATGCGTTTCGTGCCTGGAAAGACGGCCGAGAGCCAGGCCATCCTCGCTGTCCACCGCGCCCGCCAGGCGTTCGTGAAGGCCCGCACCGCGCAGGCCAATCAGATTCGCGGACTGCTCTCGGAGTTCGGGCTTGTGATCCCGCAAGGCCTCGGTCGTATCGCCCCACAGATTCCGAGGATACTGGAGGACGCCGACAACGGCCTGCCCGACACCATGCGCCCGTTGATCGCGCGGCTGGCCGCCCATCTGAAGGAGCTGGACCGCCAGGTAGACGAGCTCGAAGCCGAAATCCAGGCGTGGCACCGCCAGAGCGATGCCAGCCGGCGGCTCCAGAAAGTCCCCGGCATCGGACCGCTCACGGCCAGCGCGCTCGTGGCCTCGATCGGAGACGCAACGGCCTTTGTCAACGGCCGCCAGTTCGCCGCCTTTCTCGGGCTTGTGCCCCGGCAACACTCCAGTGGCGGCAAGCCCACGCTGCTTGGCATCAGTAAACGCGGGGACGTGTATCTGCGCACCCTTCTGATCCACGGGGCGCGCGCCGTGATCCGCGCCTCGGAGCGCAAGACGGATACGGATAGCTGGCTCAAGCGGCTCATGGGCCGGCGCAACAAGAACGTCGCGGCCGTCGCGCTCGCGAACAAGAACGCCCGTATCGTGTGGGCGCTGCTCGCCCATGGGCGAGACTACCAGGAAGGCTTCACACCGGTGTCCGTGGCCGCGTGAGGAGCCGACTGCCAGAAAGAGAGGTTTTGATAGAAAGAGGCTCACCACCGATTGCACAGGCAATCACGACGTGATGGCAATAAGGTCAGACCGTGATCGAGGAAACCTGCCTTAAACACCGTGCCTTCAGCACGCTCTTGTGATCAGGCCTCGATCAGCGGATTCCATCAGGTTCCATCAGGGACAGAGGGGTATCCCTCATACAAAGTCCGGATGTATGACAGCAATCTTTACCTTACTGACCGTCATAACGTGAAGGCTTGGCAAATAGGGGGCGACCATGTATGTTTAAATGGCCCCGGATCGCCTTTCAGGGCTTCTTCCGCCCAGTCGCGCTGCCGGCGCCCTTCGCATCATCCAGCCGCTCCCGCAGATCCGTCACGCGGGCCGTGAGGACGGCGGCCTCCTGCTCGGCCTGGATGCGCCCCTGACGCTCCCGCTCCAGGTCCGCGCGTAGGGACGTGATCTCCGCTCGGCCTGGATGCGCCCCTGACGCTCCCGCTCCAGGTCCGCGCGTAGGGACGTGATCTCCGCCTCCAGGCGGGGTAGGCCTTCCAAGCGAAGCGCGGCCTTCGCTAGCTCCACGCGTGCGACTTCCGCCGCCTGGCGTTCGCGGGTGATCTCGTCCCGGGCGATTGCCAGATCAGCGGTGAGCTGCGCGGCCTTGCCCTCGATGCCGGCCCGGTCGGCGGTCACGCTCTCGATCTGCAGGGAGAGGTCGCGGATGGTCTCCGTCTGGCGCTCGTTCTCGGCGGCCAGGTCGGCGGTCACTGCCTGGTGTTCCGCGATGTCGGCTTCCAGTGGGGCCCGGGCGCCGGCAATCTCCGTGCCCATGAAGTCCAGGAGTGCGCGCTGTAAGGCCGGCGGCAGCGCCAGATCCCCCGCCGTCCGGCGCTCGTGGGCGCCCCGCCACTCTTGCAATAGCTTGTTGATAGTCCCCATGCTGCCGCCGCCGACCTGCTCGCGCACGGCGCGTAGGGTGGGTTTGCCGCCGGCTGCCTGGATGCTGTCGGCAATGCCGGCCACCTGCTCGTATGTCACGGTTGCGTCGCGTCCCATGGGTGCCTCCTGATATGGTACGATATGATATGTCTGATACGCTATGATACGGAATAACGCAAGGAGGACCCCGGAGCGATCCGGGGCTTCCCTGTCCGTCTACGCGGCCCCCACAAGGAGGGGGTTGTCCACTGCCTCCGTCCGCGCCTCGGCCTCGGCGTGTCCCTTGATGAACGTGGCGGCCTTGCTGGCGGCTGCGGCGGCCGTGAAAATCGCCTTCTTGTCGCTCTTCAAAACCCGGACCCAGTTCGCCAGGTAATGGGCGTGGTCCTCGCGCGTTGCGGGCAGGATGCCGACCTCGGCGCAGAGGAACGCGGCGCCTAGCTCGGCGATCAGTTCCTCCATGGCGTAAGCCTCGTCACCGAAGCGGGTTGAAAACTGGCGGGCAAGACGGGACTGGTGGCCCGTCGCATGGGTCGCTTCGTGGTAGGCCACTGAGTAGAAAGCCTCAGGGTTTACGAAGGTCTCGCGGGCCGGCATGTGAATCTCGTCCCGGCTTGGGATATAGCAGGCCTGGGTCCCGCCTTCGCGGATGGGGGCCGGCGTGTGCTGCAAGAGGGCTTCGGCGTCGGCCAGGACCTCGAAGGCCGGACGGGCTTCCGTGGCCGGGGCTGTGATGCCGTCGATCTGGTCGAGGTTGAACACGCGAAAGGATTTGAGGACAGCACCCGTCTTGGTCTCGGTCTCGCCGGTCTCGGTGTTGGTCTCCTGCGACTCCCACGGCTTGTAGAAGATGCACAATTCGGAATGCTCCCCCTTGCGCACCTGGCCGCCCACGGCCTGCGCCTGGCGGTATGTGAGCCAGTACGGGGACTTGTACCCGCGCGACATCGCGGCACCCCATAGGATGAGCGTGTTCATGCCCGTGTAGGGCTTGCCGGTGGCGAGATTCAGCGGTAAGGACGGCTGGGCGTCCCACAAGCGGCGGCCCTGGCCCTGGCTGGTCTCCATGGCCTCCAAAATCTGGTTCGTGACCTGCTGGTAGATGTCGAAGGTTTCGCCCCCCTGCGGATTGTTGAGACCCGAACCCTCGACCTTGACTTGGCTTCTGGCGTCCTGCTTGCGGCTGTTCGTATTCATGTCTTGTCTCCTGTTTGTGTGGTCCTGCGTCTTGCGTCAACCGTCGCCCTCACTGAGGGCCGCGTCAGCGAGCGGGTTACGACCGGCGGGGACCGTGACAACGCGCCTTACCGTTGGCGCGGGACCTGCAAGGGAGTCGCGAGCGCAAGCGGCACCGGGCGACGGCTGACGCTGGCAGGACCATGGAGACAAGGGAGGAATGAGAACAGCCGCGGACGCCGGGTGACAAGCTCTTGACCGATTTGAGATTTTGCCTTGTTTTTGGGGGTACCTGGGTAAGGGCTCGCCCGAGATCGTGGCTCCTGGGGCTTCTCAGGCGGCCGTTTTTTGCGCGGGGATATGCCAGGCGCCGGGGAGAGCCGCCGCAATACGCTCGGCCAACGCGGGATCGCCCCATACCGCAATCGCGCTCGGGAAGGGCGCGGCATGCGCGCCGCCGCCAAAGCGCAGGCGGCCTTTGAGCATGATCACGTCGGCCTGGTCGGCGACCGCGTCGTGCCACCAACGCGTGTCCGTGCGACTCGGCACAAGGCCTATTACGACAGCGCCGGCATTCGCTTCGTCCGCACACTTGGCGACCCATCGGGGAAGCGCTCGCGAATATGGCGGGTTCACGAACACCAGGCCGCGCCACGGCTGCGATAGTCCGTCATCGGCTTCCGTCCAGCGCACGAGCGCCGGCACTGGTCCGTCCGATGACGGCGAGCAAGGGTCAAGATCGAATTCGGAGCGGCCGGCGGCGGCCAGGATAGAGGCCAGCAAATCTTGTGGCGTCCGCCAGGTCTGGTCCCGGCTGGACATACATGCCGAGTAGGATTTCCGTTCTGCGATTCTAGGCGTGACTTTGAGGGCCGCTGCCAGGGTGACATAACTCTGGATGGTGCCCTCGCCTCTCGCCAATGCCGCCACAGTCATCCGGGCGAGACCTGCACGCTTTGCGATCTCGCGCTGTCCGACCTTCTGAGCCAGTGTTGCCGGGTCCGGCCGGAGTTCATACCCGGCCTCGCGCAAGGCCGCCATCAGAACGGCGAGTCGCCCCTGTCCTTTGCGGATTCGGTGGATGGTCTGCCTGGGTAGATCCAGGTCCGGCAAGTGGCTCAAAAAGTGATACATATGCGTCTCATTTTTTAGGCCAGTATAGACGATAAAAAGGCCGGGGAGTGACCCCGGCCTGGTCATTTTGGATTACGCTGCGTCGTCGGGCTCGGCCTGGGCGGCCAGCCACTCGTCCAGAGGCGAATACGCTTGGGCGGAATCTTCTTCCTCATCAAAGATTATCTCAATTCCCGTCGCGTCCTGGAACTCCTGGAAGATCTCGCGAGACGTTTGGTCGGGGGAGATTTCCATGGAGTGCATGATGCTGACGACCAGGGTCATACAGCCCCGCGTTTTGCGGATCTCGATCTCGGCCGGCATGTCCTCCCCATCCACTACAACATCGCGGTATATCCTTACTCGTTTTTTCATTCTCGGCGTGCCTCGTGATGAGAGCCGCCCACAATGGGCGGCCTACTCTTATCCCCATGCACGGAAATTCGTGCATCGGTGCCCACTATTCTCCGTGGCGATCAAACGCACGTGGCGGCGAATAGCCCTATTCTGATCGCCGAGTTTGCCGCGAGTGATCACGACATTGGCCGAGTCGGGGTCCGGAGCCACCGGACGATCAGGCGGTCCAACCACAAGGCGCCCACACCCCCAACAAAAAGCGCGGCGCCGACCATGAGCGACGCCTGCCAGGAGCCCGCGACGTACGCGTACGATTGGTCAAAATGGCCGCGTCCGGGATGGTGCCAGCGGCCGTTAAACCAGAACTCGTGGTGCCAAAACGTCGCCCGCAGATCTCGTCCAAGAAAGACGATCACGGTCCAGGGCTGCGGCACCCACCAGCGGACGGCCCATAAGATCGCGCCGGCGATACCGAGAGTGAGCGCCAGGAAGCGCAGGGTGCGCGCGGCCGGACCGATTGTCTTATCCATGTGACCTCCGTTTCTTGGTGGTGGTTTTGGCCTTGGGCTTGGCGGCGGTCGCCGGCATCGCGAGCATGGCGCTCGCCTTGACGGCCTCCACCCTCTTGGTCACGAACGCCCGTTGCTGCTTTTCGAAGTCCTCCAGCGTCCTGGAGCCGGCCGCGACCTCGGCAAGCGCATCCTCCCATAACCCAGTCACCCCGGGATCGGTGAGGGCCGGCGGTAGTGCTGCAATCAGGATACGACCAGCTTCCGTGGAAAGGATCTGCTTGCCCTTGCGCTCCACGAATCCGCGTTTGACCAGAACCTCGATGATGCTCGCGCGCGTCGCCTCGGTCCCGAGCCCGCTCGTTTCTTTCAGGCGGGCTTTGATCTTGGGATCGGTCACAAGCCGGTGAACCGAGGACATAGCGGCGATCAGCGTGCCGTCCGTAAACCGCGCGGGCGGTTTCGTTACCCGGTGATCCACGCGACCATCCACCCACTCCACCTGGTCGCCTACGCGCATCAGCGGCAGGACCTGCGCGTCCGCGTCCTGTTTGTCCTGGCCGCCCAGCACCGCCCGCCATCCAGCCGCCAGCTGCGTCCGGCCCCGCGCCTCCCATTCATGGCCGCCGGATAGAGTCACTGTGACGGTTTTCGTGTAGCGGTGGGGCGGATAAAACTGTGCCAGGTAGGCGCGGCAGATGAGATCGTAGACTTGGCGCTCGGTCTCGGACAGCGCATCGACGGATACCTGATCGTGACTGGTCGGGATGATGCCATGGTGCGCCGTGATTTTGCCGTCGTTCCAGGCCGCGCTTTTTAGACTCATATCCGCGCCCTGCACGAGTCCCGCCATGTCCGGATTCACGCGGGCGACGGCGGCCAGCACGAGGCGGGCATCGGACAACTGCGACTCGGGCAGATAGGCGCAATCGGTGCGCGGGTAGGAAGTCAGTTTGTGCGTTTCGTACAGGGCCTGCGCCGCATCAAGCGTAGCCTTCGCGCTCAGACCATGGCGCGAGCTCGCGACGGCCTGGAGCCGGGATAATGTGAACGGCAAGGGCGGCGGCTCCTGACCGTCTTCCGTGTCGAAGGTCTTGACCGTGCCCGCCTGATGGTCGGCGGCCGCGATAATGGCCTGGGCGGCCGGGAGGTTTATCAGCCGGCCTTCGGCATCGAGGCCGTCCACGGTGGCCGGCGCCTTCCATGTCGCCTTATAGGTTCCGTTATTGTGGCGGAACGTGAGGACCGGGACATAAAAGGTTATGGGGCTAAAGGCGTCGATTTCGGCATCCCGGCGCACGACAAGGGCCAAAGTGGGCGTCTGTACCCGACCGACGCTAACGACACCCTGGCCGTTGGATTTCAGAGTGAATGCGCGGGTCAAATTCATTCCCACGAGCCAGTCCGCGCGGGCCCGCGCTTCGGCGGCGTCGCGCAAGGGGCGGTACAGCGAGTTGTCTTTCAGATCGGCAAGCGCCTTTTGGACGCTCGCCGGGTCGAGGGCCGCCAACCAAATCCGCTTGGTGGGACCGCGCCAGTGCATCGCCTCCAGGATCTCATCGACCAGAAGCTGACCCTCGCGGTCCGGATCGCCCGCGTTCACAACCGTGTCCGCGTCTTTCAGAAGTTTGCGGATGGCCGCCAGCTGCTCGCGGGCCTCGGACTTCGGGATCTTCTGCCACTCCTGGGGGATGATGGGCAGGTCCTCCAGGCGCCAGCGTTTGCGTTTGCGGCCCTTGCCGTTTTTGGGTACCGAGTCGGGCAGATACACATCGGGCTCGGCTTGCTCGAATAGATGCCCAAAGGCCCACGTGACAATAACGCCCCCGCCACACTCGATGTGCGTCCGTGCGGCCTTACGTGGGCCAGGAAGTTGCGCGGCAATCGCTTTGCCCAAGCTCGGTTTTTCGGCAATGTACAAGATCATAAATCCACCTCCGTCAATCCGTGCGCGGCGATCCAGTCGCGGGCTTCCTCCGTGGACAGCGCCCGTTGAAAGCGGCCATGGGTCCCCCACATGGCCGGCCACATGGTGGTTTCCAGTAGGAAGCCGTCTGGCGTCCGGTAGAGCGCGGCCGTGACGCGATCCTCCGCGACCACGGCCAGCAACACCAGCAAGTCCTCGGCCGCCTCGCTCACCGCGGCGTGTCCTCGTCCACTCCTATGATGGCGCGGACGGCAGCCATGTACGACATTCCCGCGACCTCCGTCAGCCAGTCCAACGCCTCGTCAGCCTCGAGATCGGCTACCTCTACATCGCCCTCGTTGATCTCAACCCCGACACTCTCCAGCACAAACTTTCCACTGTCAGGGTCAAAATATAGGGTGTGGTGCGTCCCGCACCCGGGGGACTGCTCTTCCAAGAACTCCGCGATCTTCTCTGCTTGGTAGTTACTCATCGTCGTTGCCCTCCCGGGCGTGGTGTTGGTAATAGGTATCGGCGCCCACGAAAATGGCGACCGTGATCAGACACGCGATCCAAAATGGCGTGTGGTAGGCGAACAATAGGATGTCGATCGTGAATGTAGCCGCCATCAAGAGCAGCCCCCAAAACACCGACCCCTCCATCCATTCCTCGGGGCTCACGGCCGCCCCCGTACGGGCGCGATCTTGAGTTTCACGAGCTCGCCCTGGTGCAGCGCCATGGCTGTGCGGGCACTGGTCTGGAGGGTCAGCCGGACGGGCGGCCAGGACACACTCTCCAGCACCACGTACGTCGGCAACGGCCACACCACGCGGAAGCGATTGGCGATGATGCGGGTGCGCAGGATCGACCGAGAGGGGATCGTGATGGTGGGCACGTGCGGCGCCGGCTTCTGGTGGACAGCGACCTGCGGCGAGGCCACGGCCAGGGCCGGGGCAGCCAGCAGGGCCAGTGCAATAGCGATCTTTTTCATGGTATGACTCCTTTTGTGTGTGTCGTTCGTCTCTATCGGTACGGTCGGAAATTATTGGGCTGGCAGCACGCGGACACGGTGCGCATCGCCGACGATCTCGACATGCTCGCCGACATGGAACACGGTGCCCTTGACGACCGGCTGCGGAATGGCAACGGCATGGCCGCTCGGGAACATGACGGTGATGAGCACACCGGGTACCGTGTGCTGCGAGCCCGCGAAGACGCCCCCCAGAAGACCGAGAGCGCCGCCGATGAGCGCACCCTTACCGCCGCCGAAGATGGCACCGATACCGGCGCCACCAGCCCCACCGGCGGCAGCGCCCACGGTCGCGCCGCGGCTTGTCGCGCGGATAGTGATGCGATGCACGGACGCCACGGTGCCGAAGAACACCTTCTGGGTCTGCATGGAACCCGAGCTCGAATACGTGTTTGGCGTCAACGGCGGGGGTGCGCACGCCGACAGGGTGGCTGCAACCAAGGCGGCGGGGATGAGTTTATGATTCATGGTTACCTCCTTTGGCCCCCGTTGTGGGGGCCTCTGTGTGTAATCGATAGGCACGGAAATTATTGGTGTTGGCCGCCTGCCTGTTTTATGGCGGCGAAGACGACGCGGTTATGGCGCGGCAGGCCAGGCAGGCCGCCCCACCAGCGGCGCACCTCCGGCGACGGTGGCGCAAAGCGCCGCGCACGACCGCGGATAAGCGCCAAAACCTCCGCACGCGTCGCGGGCGCGAGCTGCTGGTAGTCCTGAATAGAGCGGTGAACGAGCGAAGCAATGCCACGCGCCACGCTCTCCCGGTAGGCTTTTCTGGCGGCTTTCTGTTCGTTCATAGGAACCTCCGTCTAACCCCCGTTGTGGGGCCTTGTACTAATCTGTGTGGACGGAAATTCCGGACGCCGGCTATAAAAAAGGCGGACCCCGAAGGGTCCGCCTGCGTGATCACACCACGAGTTTTGCAGAATGGTGCTCACGCTGCCGGGGTTCGCCACCGCCGGCTGGGCTCCCGGTACTCATGCGCCCCGGGTGGCGCTGTCGTCGGTTTAAAAGCGGTCGGAGAGAGTCAGGCCGACCAGGCGCGAACGCACGCTCTTTTCCGTGATCACGGTCCGCGTAGCCGAGCCCGCGGCGTTATGGGTGAAGGCGGCATACAGCCCCACGGATATCCCCGGGCGCACCTGGTAGCTCACGTCCAGAGACTCGCCGACCGCATAGCTATCCCACGGACGGCTGGGGTTGAAAGGCCCCATGGCAGTCACACCGTGGAAGCCGCCCGTGTAGGACAGGCGGGCACCGACCCCGTGGAAGCGCGGGGTCTTGAGCGCCACGACGTAGCCGTCGGACGTGGACGCACGCACGTCCGGCACCAGCGCCCCGACCGTGAGCGATCCCATGCCACGGACCGGTCCAAGCCCATAAAAGTAAAGATGGGCGAGGATGTCGCGCGGCGCCGACTCGCCAGGCATGGACCACGGCGACTGGCGGTACGTCAAGCGCGCTGCCTCATAGGACAGGGAGACCGCGGGCGTGGCGCGGAAGCGCGCAATATCCGCGCCGCCAGGCGTGCGACCCATGTCGTAGCCGAACGCCGCACCCACGTCTAACTGGACGGGGCTCCCTGGGGTCAACCAGCCCCCGCGCGCCACCATCCCGACACGGACGTGAGCAAACGCGCTGTTGCCCGGCCCGACCTGCGCCGTATCGAGGCCACCGGAGAGCAGCAGCGCCCCGGTGTCGCCGGCCACGCGCGCCTTCTCGGACGCCGTGCGGAACTGGATGCCGCCGACAAAGCCGTTGGCGCCCGATGCCTTCTGGCTCAAGAGCGCCCCGGGTCCTGGGCCGGGCTGGCCGGTCAAAAACTGCGATTGCGGACGGTAGGTGCGGGTGGCCGTGGCGCTGTGGTCAGAAAGACCCCATACGTGGACGGCCGCCAGGGCCGCCCCGGGCAAGGCGGTCGCCAGGATGGCGGCCAGTGAGAGAAAACGCTTCATATCAGATACCTCCTTTGGCCGCCCACCACGGGCGGCCTCTGTCTATATCTGCAGGGGCGGAAATTGGGTGCGCTAGCGGCTGCGCCCGAGATCATGCGAAGGGGTTTCGTGCGCGTGCTGTTCCGGCTTCTGCGCCTCGCGGGCACGGTCGGCGGCGCGATCGGGTTGGGGGGCCACTTTATCGAGGTCGTGATCGCGGTCGTCCAAACGGACCTCGTGGGCGGTCTCCTTTCCGTTCCACTGCGACCAGGCGCCCGCCAGGGCATCCTTACTGTCAGTGACCATCTCCGCCCAATCCTTCGCACGCGAAAGGGGCACGTAGCCCTGTTCGGCGGTGGCTAGTGGCGACCAGGAAGGGAACGCGCCGATCGCCCCGTCGCGGGAGATCGACTGGACGCTGTGGACAGTCGATGCGTAGGCGTGCTGGAGGTGATCCCCGTCCCGGAGTTCGAGGACGGCGCCCCCACGGTCCAGGGCGACCGTGATCTTGTCGCCCTGTGTCTGGAGAACCGTGGCCGCATCGCCGTTCAGAATCCCACGGTCTTGGTTGTTGGCACGAAACAGCACGCGATCGCCCTCGGATAAAGCGATCTCGGCCTTGTTGGAGACGTCCACTTTTTGTGCGATCTGCGGGGACCATTCCAATTTGTGGCCGCTCTCGCGATCGACGAGCGCGACCTTATTGTGATCGCGGTCGATGCCCGTGATCTCGTACTGCCGGCCGCGCTCCACGGGCACACTGACGCCATGCGAGAGATAGTCCCGGCGAAACTCCACGACCTGGCCCTTCTCGTAACTGCCGGCATGGCGAATCTGTTCATCGGTGAAATCCTGCTTCTCCAGGATCTTGAGTTCCCTGTCATGTGCGGCGATCTCGCCGCTCTCTTTCAGCCCCTCACGGATGTCCATATTGATCTCTTTGCGCATCTTGTTGGTGCCCGTGATCACGACGATGTCCTTCCGCTCCTCGGGCAAGCGCTGAAGGAAGCGATCCGCTGCCTCCTGGGCGATGATCGAGGCCTTAGCCGCGTGCTCAGCAGTGATGTTGGTAAAATGCTGGCCCTCCAGGGACGAGAAGTCGGCCTCGTGCATAAACGACCGGGCGAGATTGGCCCCGTCCCCCGCGCGGCCGGCGGCGAAGGCCTCGACACAGGCCTTGAGATCCAGGTTCCGTTGGCGCTGGATCTCATCCAGAGTGGCCGTGGCGGAATGGTCCTGCATCTGCCGGAACGGTGCGCCGGCCGGGATCGCCGGCAGCTGGCGCTTATCTCCCATGATGACGACGCGCGCGCCGCAGGCCTCGATTTTTTCGGTAAGTTCCGCCATGTCGGCGGCGCCGATCATGGAGGCCTCGTCCACAATGACCAGTGTCCTTTCCCCGACGTGATCGGGCATCCTCGTGACCGCTCGGGCGACCGTGTAGGTGTCGGCGACACCGGCCTCTCGTAGCTCGTGGACGGACTTTTTGGTGGGCGCCAACCCCACGACCTGGTAGCCGGCTGCCTCGGCGTGCTCGCGCACGACCTGCATGGCCGTGGTCTTGCCGGCGCCTGCCACGCCCTGGACGGCCACGAAACGGTCCGGGGTCTCCAGGATGTGTTTGGCCGCATTCGTCTGGCCGGTATTCAGGGTCTTGCCGTCGGATGTTTGGAGAACCGCTGGCGTGTCGTTCGCGATAGGCGGCACCGCGTCACGACCGTCCTGGATGCGCTCGATAAATTCCTGCTCGCGGACGATAGCCTCGGCAGTGGTATAGCGGCCCCCGGTCGCGTCCAGCAAGCGGCAGGATTCAACCTCGCGAGCCACGGCCCGCTCCAGGTCGTGGGCGTCTACGAGGCCGGCCGGCAGGAATCCCTGGGCCGCGACCAGGATCGCGTCGCGCTCAAATGCCGACTCGCGCTCGGACAAGTGACGCACGGCCGCCTGCACGCCTTCGGTGGCGATGGCCCGGACGGTGGCCGGGTCGGGCGGTGGGAGAGGGCCACGCGCCACGGCGTCGGCGTAGATCTGGTCGAGCGCGCCGCCGTCTCCCGCTCCGGCGCCGGCGACCGGAGCCCCTGGAGGACCCTGCGGGGGGATCGTGCCTGTCGCGTAGTCCTTGTCCTCGATAACGACACGGGCGGATGCGCGCTGCACCGCCTCCTCACGCGCACGCTCCAACTGCTCCGGTGAGCGTCGAATACCGACCGCCCTCTCCTCGGTGCGCTCCGCCATCTCCGCCTGGACGCGGGTCACGCCAGGCGCAATTTTCGCACGGGGATCAAAGTCGAGATCGCCACGGAAGCGGCCACGCCCCTCCCGGCTCTCATCGTGACCCTCATCGCGCGGGCCCGCGCCTGCGGGTGACGGCCCGCCCGCCTGAGTTCGCGAGGCCTGTTTTCCTGATGCCGACATAGACAGGCCAACCGCTTCGGCACGTGCGCGCCACTCGGCACGGAGCTCGGCGCCGTCCCGCTTCTCTTTACCGTGGCGGGTCGCTAAATTAGCCTCCTGTTTGTGCGCGGTCGAGGCGGTCTCGCGTGTCTCGCCATATTTTTCCCAGAGGTAACCGCGTATCTGGCCATCACGGCCCGAAAACATTTCGATGATCTCGCGCGAGATACCCTTGATCTCAAACCCGTCTTTCGTCTCGTACAACTCATACCCGAGGGCGCGGACCTCTTTGGCGAGTTCCATCCTGTAGATCGCACCGTACGCCTTAATCCAATCCCGGCTCATGCCCAAATTGATGGATACCCACTGCCCATCCGGGCGCTGTGTGACATTCAGCACCACGGCATGGGTATGCAGCTGCGGGTCCACCACACCATTCACGGGTCGGTCTGTGACGTGGCGGTACAGTGCCGCCGCGAGATTGCCGGTCAAAACTTTTTGGCTGCCGCCGTGCTTCATGCGGGCAAAGACCTGCTCATCTTGTATCCGCGCCATCGTCCGCTCCACGGCGCGATCATGCGCACCGATCAGCCGGTCGTCGCCGACGGCCAGGGCCATGATGCTGACGGATTTGGGTGGAGCGAACTGAAGGTCCACGCCCGGGCGGCGCTTCTCCGGGTCGGAGTTCCCGACCTGCATGGCGTCTGGCCCCTTACCAAATTTTCCCTCTAAAGCCCGGTTCCACTGCCTCTCGTGGACGGGCCCGCGCAGACCCAATTCCTCCGCGCCACGGCCGTACCACTGTCCGCCGCCGTAAGCGCCGGCCTCACTCGAGTAGTACGAGGCGATGCCGCGTTCGGCCTGGTAATAGGACCGAGCCTGCTTGACCGAGTCCAACGTTTTGACCGTCATCATAGATAGTCTGTCCTTTATTAGGCGGCCGTCCGTGGCCTGTTTTCCGTCCTTAACAGCACCCCGCATAGGCGGGGAATCATGCGGTTGACCACTGCATGAGCGGGCAAGCCCGGTTCACCCCCGCCTGGGCGGGGAAACATCCTTTATTGGCCGCCCTCCCACGCCATGTCCTGGGCCATCTGCGACTCCTCCGTGCACGTCCGGTCGCCCCGGTCCCAGTCCGCCACGCGCGAGGCGCACTCACTGCACACGCCGAGGCCGGCGGCGCGGTCCACGCGCAACCACGAACATCCGCCCGGGCAGGCGTGCCAGTCGTCGCATCCGCACTCGATGCAAAACGACACCTCCACATCCGTATCCAGCATCGGTTCAATGGGGCCGCGCATGGCGACCCTCCTTTGCCGGGTCGGGACCGCAGAGATGGACCGCGAGCCCCTGGGTTACAGCAATCGCCGCATGGATGGTCTGGCACAACGCGGCGGCTGCCACACCTATATCCTCACGCGATGGCTCGCACGCGGGACGTGCGGAGGCCAGCGCACCGATAACATCGACTGCCGCGCCCTCGGGGTCAAAAAGCCCTTCCGCCTGATCCCGGAGCGCAGACCAGGCGGCGGCCAGATCGTGATCGTCGCCGCCCTCCATTAGTTGCCCTCCTTCGTGTGGTCCTGGACCTCGGTGCCCCGCGCCGTATCGCCGAATTGGCCGCTCTTGCGCTTTTCGTAGTGGCGCAGTCCAATCTCGGCCCCAACCACGATGGCGATCGCCAGCCAACCCGCGCCGTCGGTGTCGCCCATTACGGTGGTCAGGACTGCGATTGCCACAAGATCGATGATCAGGTGGAAGAAGAGCGCCCGCGCGCGGCGGAAGCCGCTGGCGGCCGCGTGGCCGATAGCGCTCGTGCCCTCGCGGCGTTTGTGGTGTGTGTCTGTCATGTGAGCCTCCTGATTGTATGTCCACCTCTATCACCGTGGGCGGAAATTCCGCGCGCTGTGACCAGTTCGATGAGTCGTTGGCCGCTGATGAACATGACGCCATCCGCCTCTTGCCGGGACTGGGGGCCCGTGCGGCCGGTATGCACGAAGAACCCGCGCCCGCCGTGCCGGCGCACGAGGGCCGCGAAGTCCGCGACATGAGCGGGGTTGATGTGCGCGCTATAGCGCTTGCACTGGATGGGCGCCCAGGCGCCATCCAGCCACACGTGGCCGTCAATGCCGCCGTCGCCGCTGTAGCGTCGCCCTCGCCTGATGCGGTACCCGGAGCGGGCGAAGGCCTCCAGCACCAACTCCTCGAAACTGAGCGGATCAATCTTCCGGAGGTAGCCGAATATGCGCGGGGCCTCCCAGTCCGCGATTTTGGCGAGCACGCGCCGGGCGGCCCGGATGCGCCGCTTGTGGCTACGCGGCAGGTGCGCTTCGCGCCACCAATCCACGACCGCCAGGAGAAACCGTTTGAAAGTCATATGCGCCTCCTAGAGGTCCGGCAGGTCCGGGCCGTCCAGGTCGGAGCCGGATGCATCGAGGCCTGGGGAGCTCGGGGCCCGCGCGAGTCCTGCGGGGTTTGCCGGCGACGGGGCTTGCGGTACCGGCGGCGGGGTATGCAGCGGCCGGTCCTGGTAGGGCTCGGCCAGCGTTTGGCGATCACGCGGCGTCAGCTTGACCTTCTTGATCACGGCGTCATTCGGGATGCGCAGATACCCGACCAAATTGGGCAGGCTCAAAATTTCGCTTGGCAAAACCGCGTGCTCGATGGCGTGCTGTTCGCTTGTGCTGGAGCCACCCCCGCCCGTATTCTGCGATTCAGACGTGACTTTGCGAATCGTATGGCGTTGCCCGAGACTGTCGGACAAATACGTGGCGGTTTCGCTATCGCCAACCCGGAGGGTAAGCCGCGTGGAGGGGTGGGAGAGAATGGCAGAGGCTGCATCCCGTCCATACGTGTCGCGTGTTTGTGCGATCGTCTGTACACCGAGCACGGCGGCGATCCCGTATTTACGGCCGCCCGCCAGAGCCACGTCCAGGCTCGGCAGCTTCTGTAGAGTGGGCAGCTCGTCCAAAATCATCCAGGTCCGGCGCTCGCGGTTGGGGGGGAGGGACATAGCGGACTGCACGGCCAGCCCTAGCCACATACTGATCAGCGGCCGGATGCTTTTATGCACATCGGCCCGACTCGTGATAAAAAGCCACGAGTCTTTCGACTCATCCTTTACCCAATCGCGAATCGAGAACGGCGCGGGCCCAGGCGCGGGGAGATACGAGAGCGGCTGGACGTAGGTCGCCGCTTCACCCCGACTCGATGCCAACATCTGCGGGGGGCCGGCCAGCCCGGCGAGCCCCTGGGCTTGTAGGCACATCAGAAGCACTTCTTGATCCTGGGCAAAGATCAAATCGATCAGCGCTGCCAGATCGGTCGTGGAGGCCAGCGCCGCGCGCATGATCGCACGGGCCGCCTGCGCCCAAAATTGATTTTCGCCCTGGCCGTCGGGGATAAGCGCTTGCGCCAGGTTTTCGTACGCAAAAGGCGTTGTCCCCTCGGCCCATGGAGACCAGAGCGCGGACCGCGCATCGACCGGGGAGAGAATGACATCCTGGGCGGGCCGATAGTAGTGGCTGACAAATTCTCCGGTGCTGTCATACACGACGGCGCGCTGTCCACGGGCGCGGACGACATCCATGACCGACTCACACACCACGGTTTTCCCGGTACCGGGGCTGCCGACCAGGAGAAGGTGCTGCGGTTCGGCCTCGCGCGGGATCGGGATGCCGCCGATGCTGATTTGGTCGGCGGGAGCGCGTCCCTTCCGCTTCGTTTTCGTATCGACTTGGGTGCCCCGCACGGTGTCGCCAAACTGCTCTTTGGGAGCGCCGCCCGAGTATTTGGCATGGAGGACCAAACCCATGGCGGCCGCCGCAACGGCTGGGCCGAGGGCGTTGCCGGTGGCCCAGTAGCCAATGGCGGCGGCCGATGTCAGGCCGATAGCGCTATTCAAAATCCTACTCATGGGATTCCTCCTTGGGAGTCTTTGGGGTCGGCGTCTCGGGGCGCATGTCAAGCCCGATATACACAGACTGCACACCCCATGCGCGCCAGGCCGCAAATTGGGCGGCGCGGTGTTTTTTGAGCTTTGCCACTTGCTCGGCAGTGAGGCCGGCGCGGGCTATGCTCTGCGTTTCGTAGGCGCTCACGGCGGCGGCCAACGCCAGCGTCTCTATGCGCGCTACTGCGGCGGCCATGTCAGCCGGCGGCGGTGCCGCCTGTGTCGCACGGTTGCCCGAAAGGAGGGCGCGGACGTGCTCGGACACGGGCAATCCATGGTCGCGCGCCTCGTTCCGTAGCCGCTCAAAATCGGCTTCGGACAACCGTAGTGTGACGCGGCGCGACTTCACGGGCTGTCCTCCCCGGACTCCGTGGGCACGCTGTCGCCTGCCGCGACGACCTCGCGGATGTCCTGGTAGGAGATACGGAGGCCCAAGTCAGTCAAAAGCCGGTGGATTTGCGCCGTGCCGACACCCTCCGAGTACAGTGCCCGGATTTTGTCGGCCAGTCGCGCGACCGCCTCCTGCGTCGTTATGCCTTGTGCCCGGCGCTCCTGCACAGCTTCATCTAATAGCCACTCGGCGTTCGCGATCAGATCGGGGGTGTAATGTTCGCAACGGCGTTTCATGGGTTCGTCTCCTTTTCTATTGCGCGTCTGTTATCTATCAGCGCCCACGGAAATTACGCGCCCGGTTGCTGAACGCGTCGGGCCAGGCACACGTGGCGTCCGGCCAGCGGGCCGCAGAGCGGTTTGCCGTTGTGGCCTACCTCCAGCCGCCACCCGTGCGGGGTGATGCGGTGGGCGGCGGCCAGGAGCCGGGTCATGCCCCATCCGCCAGTTGCCATCCCGCCGATGAAGATCCCGCCGATTAGGAGGGCCGCCAGCAGGACACTCACCGACAGCCGCTGGAAAAACCCACTCCAGGTGTGGCGACGCGCCTCCTCAGCCAAGGCCACCTTCCACTCGCCAACGATCCGGTCCTGATTCTCGCGGCCAATTTTGGGGAGGTCGGAGGCGGCTTGGCGGAGGGTCGCCGCGCCGGCACTGACTGCCGCGTTTAGACTGGTCGTGACGGTGCTTGCAATAGCGGCTTCCATGACCGCTTTTACGTCCATAGAGGCCTTGGCGGCGCCATCCGCGACAGCCGAGGGGATACCCTGGACGGCCGTCTGGACCTTGGTGGCCGCCTCGCCGGCCGCTTGGGCGGACGTCTGCGCCGTCAAGACGGCGGCCACAATAAACCATCCGGGATCATTCGGGTCCGCCACCCCAGCGGATGCAGCTGCCGTCAATAGCTGCTCCCGTATGGCGGGGGGTTGCGCTGCTAACGTCTTATCCCTCAGTGTTTCACTCATGGATACACTCCTATAGAAGAGGGGCCGGGTGTGCCGGCCCCATGTCGTGGTTAGTCTTGGAGCGCATCGGCGGCCGGTACCGGAGCCAAGATCGGCTCAAGGGCTTTGGTCGCATCACTGAGCCACCGGCCGATGGCGATCTTGTCGTAGACCATCAGCGCCCCGGACTCGCGCACCTCGGCCCATGTGCCGCGGGCGTTCAGGAACTTATTGAAGACAGCGGGAGGAGCCAGCACGGGGAATATGGCTTCATACCACTCCGACCCGTATGCCATCTGCGCGCGTGTGGGAGAGTGCGCCCAGGCGAAGGTTTCGGGCGCCCCCTGAAACGCGGGGAATAGCACGATGCGGTGATAGGGATCGATCACGGACATCAAACCGGATTCAAGAGATTTCGCCAGTCCTTTGGCCGGCGCCTCCCCCTTTCCTAATGAGTACGTGGCATAAAGCGTGAATCCGAGCGCGTCGGCGACGGCGGCCAGCGACCCCGCCAAGGCGTCCAGGGTCTCGCCTGCCCCCGCCGGGAGATTGATAATCACGTCGCGGTCCGCGGCGGATTTCTCCAGATAATAGGAGAGGTCCGCGACTGCGGCGTCCGCGGCACCGGCGCGCGATAAGGGCAGGGCCCCGAGAGTAATGCCGTGATCCTCGTGTCCGATATAACGCATCCCGACATCGGGCTGCGAGGCGTCACCCTCTATAAGAGCAATGGGGTGAATGGGGTGACCTCCCGTCACCAGGGCCTCGACCAAGACCGTGGCGACTATGGATTTCCCTACGCCGCCCTTGTCGCCATGCGAAATAATGATCTTCTTCATATAGTGCCTCCGTTACTTGGTTGGTCTACTGATACTGAATCGCGACATGAAGTCGCCCTCATCTTTCTTTTCGGGCCCCGACAGTGACGCGGATCGCGGCACCGTCGCCACTGGCGCAGTCGCCTGGGTCACCGGAGGGTCCGGCAACGGCGTTTGCTCCAGAGGCACCAGCTTCCCGGACTGCATGGCCGCCTGCGCCCGAACGAAGGCCTTGCGCGTCGCCGCGCCGCTCGCCCCCAGGCGTTCACCGATCTCATTCCAGGACAGGCCCGCCAGCCGGGCCGCGATCACGGCCTCCTGATGGCGAGCCATCCGGGCCATTAAGCGTTTTGGTTTCAGGTCCATATTGAGTTCTCCTTGCCCTCCTACCTTTATCGGCGCGTACGGAAATCGTGACACGTCCTCCAGATATGCAAGTGGCGAATAGCGCCCAAAATAGGCCGCCGTTTGCCTGTAACGCGCCCAAATACCTATGGCGCGCCCAAAACGGGCCACAACAGGACATGGAACGGCACTAATGCGCCCGGAACTGTCTGTCTGTGCCCATTGCGAACGATTCGGCCCGTTTCGTCCTATCTACGGCCTTATCCGGTACCGATGCGGCCCGTTTTGGGCGCTCGACGGTCGATTGACGGCCACCTATAAACGCCACTCGGACGCCAAAATGTGGGGGGGGGTTTGGCTGACACCGATCCTGAAGCGCGACGCGGGTTTGCGGCGGATTCGGCGGGAAAACGTCTGCCACAGAATCGAGTACGTCTGCCACTGTCTGACGCTTCTAATGTATTGATTTAGCACGGACTTTGAGGCGGGCACTGGGTTTTCTAGCACCCCGAAGGGGTGCGATGGTGTGAAGGCCTGGGGCCCCGACCGAAGGGCGGGGACTGCCCGGCGCAAGACGGGCCGGGGTTGGGGTTACCGCCAGGGATGGCGGGGAGAACGAGACCCGCAGGGAGCGGGACGACAGGGGTTGGGTGCGGGGTTACTGGCTTGGTACAGGAGGAACAGGGAACTCGATCGCTATCGGCGCTCTGCGCTGTGCGCTGTGCCGCTCGCTCATCTCTCTGCGGGGGTTGACCTTTGGGGGTATGGGGGCGTCAGCCCCCAGTCATCAGGCGCCCGTAGGGCTTCATTGGCCCTATAGGAGGTGTGAGCCTCGGCTTCCCAGGCCTTGTCCGTATTTTGTCCGTATAAAGTCGGGATCGGCCGCCACCTCCGCGACCGTCCCACTGCGCTTGTCCGTATTTTGTCCGTATAAAGTCGGGATCGACCGCGGGCCGCGCGGGCGAGGCAGGCCCCGGCCTTGCGGCCGGGGTATTGGTGGGGACTGCGGGGATCGAGAGAGGGGGGGGTTAGTAACCCGACTGGGCCAGGGTCCGGATGGTCGCGCACCCCGGGGCGGCGTGCCCGATGGCGCCGCCGTCCAGGTCCGCGCTTTGCTGCGCCTGCGCCCGGCAGTAGGCCACGGCCTTGTGCCACTCGGCCGTGTTCTCCGAGGCTTCCATCGTCCAGTGCGGGTCCGCACCGGCGGCGCCCAACCCGCCCTTAGAGTAGAAGGCCACGATTTGCGATACCGGCGCCGTCCGCGACGGGGGCGAATATTCATGGATCATGTGCGTGCCCATCACTGCAGCGATGGTCGCGCCGGCCAGCAAAGGGCCTACCTTCACCAACAGGGCCAACCAGTGGTTTGCTGGCCGGGGCGCGGGGGTGTACCGATATTGGGGCTGATAACTCATGGCGTACCTCCTCGATTATCTATCGCCCCACATCGGGGCTTACTACTATCATCATCGCGGCCGGAAATCGCGTCATCCAGGCTTCCGCTTGCGCTTCTTTGTCAGCCTCCCGAGTTCCCTTCCGCATAGGGCGAGCAACCATGCTCGCCGGCTCACGCCCTCCGCAGCCGCTGCCTCATCAATCCTTTTTAGCAACGCGAGCGGCCAAGTCATCCCGACATGCTTCAGCTCCCCCTTGTGCGCCGCAAAATATCTTTGCACGGCCTCCAGGTGCTGCAATCGTTTCCGCTCCGCCTTGTCGTCCATCCCTAAGTGCCTCCCTAAAAAGGGGGCCATCCATGGCCCTTCGCTTTTACGATACTCATCATCTTCCATGTTTTTGTCCTCTGGCATGCCCCCACGCGGGGGCTTCCCCTTATCTCCATGGACGGAAATTCCGCGCACAGGTGGCTCATTTTCTGATACGCTTTTGTCACACTTTTTGAGCCACTGGACCCCCATAAAAAAGGCCCCGGGGTTACCGGGGCCAAGCCGTCTGCCAGGTGACGGGAGGTTAAAAACGACCGCGCAGGCTCAGCTCCTCGGTCTTGGTCACGGCCGTCGCCGCGCCAGGTGAGGGCAGGATGATCGGGTTTGGGCCGCCGACATACAGGGGTACGTTCGGGGCGCCAGCGTTATAGCCCGTCCCTCCCTGGTGGTCCAGTCCGTAGCTGGCCTCCACCCATAGCCCGCGAGTCAGGCGCTTGGTCAAGTTTACTGTGATCCCGGGGTTGTACGAGTTCCACGGATGCGCCGGGTTAAATGGGGCGAGCGATTGAGCTAACGTGGCCGGCATCGTCATTCCATCCGCCTGGAACTGTTATCCGCCGACCCAGATTGCGCTTGCACCCCATCCATCTCCATGGACACCGAGCCTTACGAACTTGCCCATGCTAATGCTCGCGCCGTTCCCACTACACATTGAGCAATCGGGGAAGGCCATACCCATGGTAAGCGAGACGCCGCGCCCATGGACCGTACCCATCAGAACGCGGGGGGCATAAAACCCATCCGCACCCCACGGGGACTGGCTGTACCCGATCTGCCAGCCCTGGCCGGAGATCGCCAGGCTTGGGGTCACGGAGATCGCCGAGCCGCCCACGGCCGCTGTAGTGGTCTCCGTTACGGTCGGGCATGGGTAGCCGCCGTTGTTTGCCGTGGTGCACCCGGGCAACATCGGCTGGCTGACCTGCCCGCCCGACAGGCTTTGCTCGCCCAACCACCCGAACTTAATGCCGGGGGTCACCGTCAGCCCATAAACATTCCATGGCGACGAAACCGACGCGTGTAAAAATTGCGTGCTCACGCTATCGCGGGAGTTGGCTATATCCGGATCTCCCCACTACTAAACTCCGCATATTCCCTATCGGCATAGCCGTTTTCTGTGCACTCACAGCGTACGCAAATCGGAGGGAATCTGCGCAAGGATATCGAGGTCAAGGATATCGAGGTCTCCGATGGTCAGGAAGATCAGGTCAGCGAAGGGCTCCAAACCCCGGAATCCCGAGGCGCGATTCTTCAGGATCTTGAGCAGACGGTTGATGCCTTCGCCCACCGCATTGGTCAACGGCCGTTTAATGAAAGTGAGGATGTTGTCGAAGTGGTTACGCAGGGTCGTGACAAACCGCCTGAGCGAGGGGAGGCGGCTTCTGAGAGCCGCGGTCATCCAGCGCTTCAAGAATCGCTTGGCGGCTCCTGGGTACTGGAAGTGCCAGAAATGGTCGAACTCATCTTTGAGCACCCAGGCGCGGTGAATGTGTCGATTGGAGGTCCGCAGCCGATTGAGAAGCCGCGTGTCGCCCTTGGTACGGTTACGCGAATGCATGCCCAATAACCACCGCAGCCCTTTGATCGCGTGGCGCCCCTCGGCACCCAGCTGCCGCCACTCCTCCTTACGCACCTCGTCTACGGCTTCATTCAGAGCCTTCGCAAGGTGAAAGCGGTCGATGACAAGCTGGGCTGTCGGGCAATGGTGTTTGATGGCCCCGATATAGGCTTGGCTCATGTCACAGCTGGCCCACCGGATACGGGCCCTTTGGGCCGGCGATAAGGCCTCGTGGAAGAAGCGGTCGATGGTCTCGCGGCCCTTGCCTTTGCCTACCCATACGACATAAGAGCGGTCGAGATCATAGACAATGGTGGCGAATTTCCGGCCCTTGCAGTAGGAGATTTCATCGACCCCGAGCGTCACGAGACCACGGATGCGATGGTCCGCGCGGCTGCGGGCAATCACGCGATGCAGCAGGTCGGAGACGGTGGAGGACGGCAGCTTGAGAATAGCGCCCGCCGCCTTCTGGGTCATGATCTGACAGAGCGCACAGAGCCGATACTCCAGGCGATAGGTGATGCGGGCATGCGCCGCCGCCCACGGGATCTCCTCTTGCGTCCGCCCATGCGTGGGGCACTCAATCTCTTTCGGGGCATACCACAGAACGATCTTGCGGCCAAAGAGGGTAATGTCCTCCCACCGTCGGGCCTCCTGGCCCTGACGCACAATCCGGCAGCGGCGTTCACACACGGGACAGCGACAACCATTCTTATACGGCTTTATCCCCAGATGCAGTTCCGTATCGCGCTGCCGGAATTGGAACCAGGTGATCTTCAGCTCCTTCAGGCGTAAAATTTTTGCCAGCAACGTCAGGTTGCTCATGGGTCTCTCCTCTTGTTGATTGGCGTCAACCAAAGAGGGTATGAGACCCGTGTTTTTATCTCCCGGCAAGCTCAGGAATCTGCCTCAAATAGCGTGGGGAAATCCGGATAGACCCCGGGAGTTTACCGGGTAAAACAACACGCCATTGGGCAGAAAGGTCGCCTCCTGGGTGTTCTGCGTCACAGGGTTTGCTACCTGCTGCGTTTGGGACAGGCCGGCCAGGCTGAATTGCAGCGGGATTGAGTACGGAGTCCAAAAATTGAAATCTACTGGCCGGCGAGTATGGATCGAGAACCCATACCCCTTTTGCTGGTAGTTGTCGCCCGCCCCGATCACGGCTCCGGCAATCCCTCCACCAAACACCACGGGAGTAGAATAGCTCACCCCCACAACACTTCCACCGTTATTGAATTGTGTCGTCCGCGTTGAGTACCATATGCGGCCACGGTAGAACGGATGGCGCACCTTGACCGGCACGGCCTTGGGCGTGGCCGCGACCTTATGTGCCACCGCCTCCAGGGCCTGGACCTGCGTCTCCAGGCGGCGCAAAGCCGCCTCCTGGCCCTGGTCTCCCGGCACCGCCATGCCCAGCGCCGCACGGGTCGTGGCATCGACGATCACCTGGCGGTCGGCGCTCGCCGATCCACGGTGGACGATCCCGACGTATTGCGAGACAATCTTTTTGCGGGGGATGCCATGCTCCACAAGCACGTCGCGGATAGCCGCGGTCCGCTCGCCCGACAACACAAAATTGTAGGACTGGCTGCCGACCGGGCTCGCGCCACCACGCAACAAAACGACGTGCCCTGGCTTGCGCGATGCCGACTGCGCCTGGGCGACCAGCGCCACGGGGATGCGCTCGGGCCGAGTCGAGCCGTTTGCAAAACCCACAACGCCGATCTGCGCGGCATGGGCCGCGCCGGCGGCCACGATGGTCAAAAAGATCATCGCGGCCATCCCCAGGAGGAACCCCCGAACTGCCTGCTTTCCCATATATACCTCCAACGGCCCCCACGGTGGGGGCCTCTAGGAGATATCAGCGGGGACGGAAATTTGGGCGTACAATTGCGTGGGCCGCGGAATGCGACACGATGATCCGAACCACATTAGTAAAGGGTGCGCCTATGGATAAGCCATGTTGCCCATGTTGCGGGACCCCCATCGACCTGGCCGCCTTCCGTTTTGCGAACACGCCACAAAACCCGGGCGAGAGGCGCGGCCCAGCTGAAATACTCAGTAGGGACCCGAGGCTAGAACACAAGTCGCGGCTGGGCGCGGAAGCGGACCGTGTGATAGGCTACCCTACAGGCTACGCGGGCACGTTCGACCAATTCGTGCACTCCGCACTCGGGGCACCGCACTTTGGTCTCACAAACGACCCCACTATCCCCGCAAGAGTCAGGGCGATATTCGATATAGCCGCGAACCTTGTTCTTTACAGCTGGTTCGTCCGCGAGTTCGCGGCGGTCGGCGTCCTCATGGGCTATGTCGCCCTGGAGGCCGCGCTACGAGGCGCGGACCAAAAGCGTACGCCATTTAAGGCGCTCATAAATGAGCACGTTGATCATGAGGCTCTGGCAAACGTCATCATGAGAGAAAGCGTTGTCCGGATTTTCGAAGGTGAAAGCGGGAACCTTGGAGAATACACGGGTTGGCTTGTCCAACATCGCCTTGATGGATGGCAACGGCAAGTCGCCGAAGCTGCGCAACTTCTACACGGGTTGGCTTGTCCAACATCGCCTTGATGGATGGCAACGGCAAGTCGCCGAAGCTGCGCAACTTCGCAACGCCCTGGCGCATGGGAACGAGGAGCTTTTGAGCGCGGCCACCTGCGATGAGGCCGGCAGTCGGCTTCAATTCATCGGCGAGATGATTAACCGGGTCTGCGGAGGCGCGTTTCTGAAAACAAAAACCGCGCCCGGGGCGAGGTGAGATCACGATATCAGCCCGCCGCCTGTCGTGGGCCGTGGTGGTTCGCCTCTTTCCCTTCGCGGTGGCCTCTCCGGCCTCCAAATCACCCTCAAACAAACAGGGCCGGACTCACATGAAAGCGGCGCGCGAGCTTCCGGGCGATGTCTTTGCTGATCGCCCGACGGCCGTTCAGGATGTCGGAAATACGACCCTGAGGGGCGCAGTCCGCGAGATCGTCC
This sequence comes from Acidiferrobacter sp. SPIII_3, assembly GCF_003184265.1. Taxonomy (GTDB): domain Bacteria; phylum Pseudomonadota; class Gammaproteobacteria; order Acidiferrobacterales; family Acidiferrobacteraceae; genus Acidiferrobacter. Next base: position 3,037,305 of record NZ_CP027663.1, read on the forward strand.
TGTTTTAGCTCGTGCCTCCCCCGTTTCCGCCATTTTTCGCGCGCGAAGCGGCGCAGTCCGCGAGATCGTCCTGTTTTAGCTCGTGCTGGTCCATCAAAAAGCGCAGCACCTCTTTGGGCTCGGCCTCGAGGATGACGACGTGTTCATCCTCATAGACCGCCACCTGGTCGGCGAGGTAATCGAGCACGTCGCCCAAGGGATGGTCCTCATCCTTACCAATGGCGTCCAGCAACACCTCGATGACGGCCCGCGCCCGCGCGCAGTCCTCTTCGGTACGCACGGCCGTCACGCCGACCACCTTCTTGAAGGGCTCCCAGGCCCGAAGAATGGCTTGCGCCTCGGGCATCGCATCGTGCATCAGCGTCAGCGGACCATTTGTTACGGATGAGGAACGAGGGTAATAGAGAGCGTGCAGCCCACGGCCTCCGCATATCTTTTCAAAGACGCCACGGACGGCGCGTGTTTCGTTCCGCCCTCCAGCCGCGAGATGACGCTCTTGGTGGTCCCCATGCGATCCGCCACGGCCTCTTGCGTGAGACCGGCCCGTCGCCGCGCGTCCAGCAAGGTATGCGCCAGGGTGTATTCCGTCTCCAGGGCCTCGTAGGCCTCCGAAAACCCCTTCCGCTTCGCGGCCTTTTCCAGAAAGCGCTTATGGTCGTGTGCGACCGGCTCGTACTTTAGCTTGCTCATTTTGTATGACCTCTTTCATGCGATCCCGGGCCTTCTTGAGATCCCGGACCGGCGTCTGTTGAGTCTTTTTGATAAAGGCGTGCAGCACGATCACGCGCTGCCCCGCCAGAAAGCCATAAAACGCCCTGCCAATCCCCGATCGTCCCTTGGGCCGCAACTCGAATAGCCCGCCACCCAAGGCGCGCGAGTGCGGCAGGCCCAGGTCGGGGCCGTACTCGATGAGAAGTTCGACCAACCGCGCGTAGTCTGCGGATATATCCACGGGCCATGCCTCGATTGTGGCTAACACCTTCGCGTGGAAGTATTCCAGGGAGTAGGCCATGACGAGAAGGTTAGCAAATACGCGAACTACCAGCAAGCCTTGTTCGCCACGAGCCACGCACCCCAGTCACCGCGCCCGGCATGCGCCGGACGCCACCCGTCGCCCTTCGGGCGGCTAGAGGCGCGGGTATGGGCGCCCTCACCCGCCCTCGCGATCGCTCGCATACGCTCGCGCTCGGGCGTGCCGGTCGCCCCGCGCCCGGTCTTGCAGGGGTGTCGGGTGGTAGGGTGTTGGAGGTCTGCACAGCAGTGGCCGATCTGACCCTGTTTCTCGTGGATGTAGTAAGGGCGGAGGATCTGTATAGAGCCGATCGGACGCGCAAGCGTCCGCCCCGGGGGTTGGGAGGGGCCAGGGCCGTCAAGGCCCATGGCCCCGACCTCCTAGGAACCTCCTAGATCTGGAGGTTCCTAGGAACTCCTAACGAGGTTGGCGTACAGGCAACGCTGGTTGGTGTACAGGCAACGTCGTCGGTTTTGGTTGGCGTACAGACAACGCTGGTTGGCGTGGGGGCAACGCCCTCTGTGTAAATGCGATCGTTCTGGACCACGAGCCCGCATGCGCGCAGCCCCTCAGCCTCTCGCCTGACCTCCAGCCGCCGTTGCCGACCCACCGCGCCCTCTGTCTCTGCCCCCACCGCCTCCAGCACGGTGTTGAGTTTCCAGCCAGCCGGCGGGCTTTCGCGGTGTGTGAGGCACCAGCGGGCCACGGCCGCCGCTGCGCCGCTCCTGAGGGCCGCTAGGGGCCGTGGATCGTAATGTAACGCCAGGTCGTCGCCGAACAGGCTCACGCCCGCGGGGCCGAGCGTCACGCGCCACATGCGCCTGGTCTCCCCCGTTCCAGGGTTCGTGCGCGTCGCTTCGCTGGTCTCCACGCCGACCACGAGCCCGAGTGGGCGGCACACCCATTGGTCCCCGTCGCGTGTTTTTATGGTGGCTGAGAATGCGCAAGCGGTTAGGTCTGTGATGAGACTGCGGATCGCGGAGCTACTGTATCCCCCGCTCGATATGCGTCGCCGCGTCCGATTCGGGTGCCGTTTTGCGGGCACCAGCAAGCGTGACTCGCGCGCGCCCTCCCCTAGGGTCCTTCGGATGTCGTAGGGATCTACGAGGATCTGTACCCCACCGTTTTCCAGGCCCCGCTTGTCCAGGGCAAAACACATGATCGACTCCAGGCACGAGGCATGCACGACGCCAAGCTTTCCCGTGATCTCGGCCCGGCCCCATTCGGTCTCGATCTTGCGCGTGCAGTAAACGGGGTTTCGCGTTGGCTGGAAAAACTGGAGCCGCGCCTGACTTGCCGTTGTTGTGGGCATCATGCGTTGTTTGTAGGGGGTTATTTTCCCTTTTTCATATGGGAGCAATGGGAGCACGTTGTTCATTACCACTTGCCTCCAAATGCGCCCGTCGCCGTCGCGGTTTCGGTTCCAGCGTTTTGGTTACTCTGTTTATCGAACTCCTCCGCCCCATCACCCATGAGGTTTCCCAGACCGCGTTTGCCCCGCTTTGCATGTGGCGCCGCCGCTTTCTGGTATTGTTCTGCGGCCTTTAGCTTCTCGACGATCTCCGCCCCCGTCTTTGGCATCTCACGGGCCAATGGCACGCTGCCCATGGCATGGTAGAGCGCCATTCGCGCGCCTTTGCCTGAGTAGGAGGTCTTGCTGTCGGTGACCACAGTCCATCTCCAGGCGTCGGTCGGGTCTAGGTTCATGCGCTCGACGTCCTCAGGGCGTGGCGGCTGCACGACCAGGCCGCACCGGCTCCCCGACGGGATTCTGCTGCTCCCCCGCGAGGACTGGTTGTGGGTCTCTCCTCCCAACATCGCGGCCTTGTTTTGATGATGTACCACGAGAACCGCCGCTCCCGTTTTGCTGCTGATTTTTCGCAACGTCGTTACGAGAAGCTTCGCGGCTCGCCCGTCGTTCTCATCCGCGTCCAGGAGATCGCTCAGGGGGTCCAGTATAATGAGGCGCGAGCCGCGCGCGATCTCGACGAGAGTGCTTACCTGGCTGTGCTCAACCGCCTGTCGCCCATCCTGAGTAACCAGAGTGAGGCCATCGCTCGTGGACGAGAGCGGCACAATGTCCAGTCGGTCATCTAGATCCGCCATATACTCAAACCCTGGCGTTCGATAGATTGCCTGCACTCGTCTCCACAGTTCATTTGCAGAGTCCTCGGCCGTGGCAAACACGACCCGCCCACTTGCCGGCGCCGGCCAAAGCCCGCCGGCGACCGGCCGCCCGGAAGCCACCGCGACGGCCATGAGGAGAGCCAGCCACGATTTTCGTGAGCCATCTGGCCCGACCAGCATTCCATAAATGCCCGGCTCGGCTGGCAGGTTCGCCACAACAAACTCGAGCGCTGGCGCCTGTTCAAGGCAGGCACGCCGGATATCTAGTCGGGGCCAGGGAAGCCCCGAGGCAATGGGATTCGATTCGTTCGCCATCTTTCTGTCACCTCTACCTGCAATCAGCATGTAGGGAAATTTTCCATATCTTTCCGATGTGGAAGGCGGCGAATGCACCCCTAAAAACAGGGCCATTCGCCACCCCCGGAAAGCCCTTTTAAAACAAGGGCAAGCAGTCCTGATCGCAGCCGCGATCCTGCGCGATCGGGTGCGCGTCCCGTGGCTTGTGCTTGATTTTTTTGCCCGGCGCCGGGGGGCAATTTTCCAGACCCAGGCCGGGGAAGGTCGGATGGGCCTTTGCGTAAGCGACGGCGCGGCGGATTTTTTCTGGGTCATTAAGGATCTGGCGAATGCGTTCTTGGGTGCGGCCCACACGTTCAGCGATCTGCTTCACGTTCATCCCACGATCCGCCCAAAACATGATCGCGCCGATCAAGCCATGGACATTGGTTGGAAGGCGCCGCGTGTCGTGATCCTCGGTGCAATCGTTGACCTGATCTCCGTGACCTTGATCGTTTTGATCTTGGTACTCACCCTCATCATTCAAGTGAGTTAGCTGGAACCCACCAGGCAGGACCCGGCGGTCCGCCTCGACCTCTACCCCCTCGCCGTCCCCGTCGGTCCGATCATCGATCGGCCGGCCGCCACGGCGTTGGCGACGCTCAGCATTCAGCTCGCCGCGTGCAGCGCGAGTTGCGGCCTGGAGGTTGCCCGGGTGCTCAACGATCGCCAACAGCGCAATTTCTTGGCAATCAACGAGGTCGATCTTGTGAAAAAGCGCCAACCGCTTGACCGATTTGTAAACCCACGTAAACCCTGGCGCTTCTGCTTCCAATTTGTTCAGGTTCATGAAAATACGCCTCCTGGCGAAAACGCAAGAAGCCGCCCGGCCGCGCGGCGGATAGAGGCGTACAACACAACATGAGAGGGGGTTGGACGCGCAAAAAGGGGCCGGACCCGCGCGGCAAGGCCGGCGGGTGCGAGTTTTTTTGCGCCAAAGCGCGCCAAAAGACCTGGGAGTTTTTAGGGACCGCAATCAGGACATAGTTGTCCTGTGGTCCCTGTTTTTCAGCTGAGGGCCGAATTGGTGAAGCCATTTTTTGAGGATTTCAGGACCAGGAATTCAGGACAGATCTATCCTGTGTGGTCCTTTTCAACTCCTGCCGGGAAGGCGGGGTTGTGAGGTGAGGCCGCTAAAGGCTTCGCATAGGTACGGGCGGTGCCCGCATACAAATGGTATGCACTCCAGCCAGTCGCGTCAAGGGTTAGCCTCTTCCAACATGAAGTGAGTCTGAAGGGGGGCTTGTGTTTCTAACATGAAATGAGTCTGAAGCCGGGTTGGGTTTTGTTCATGATAGGGAGATGCAAACCCTTATGAACCTCGATAATCTGACCTCCATTGATCAGCTTGTGGACTTTTTGTCCGGCACCCAGACGGTGGCCTTTTCGGTACTGAGCAGCCCTGGGGCCCGCTATGAATGGGTGCAAAAGACCCTGGTCCGCTTCCGGTATCTCACCCTCTCCCGGGCCGACCAAGGGGTCGTGATCCGCGTACTTGCCAAGGTCAGCGGCTACTCCCGGCAACAGATCACGCGCCTGATCGCCCAGTACCGCACGAGCGGCGCCGTGAGACGCCGCCAGAGGACCGTGGCGGGCTTTACGCCGAAGTACACGCCCGCTGATATCGGACTACTGGCGGCCATGGATGAGCGCCACGACACGCCCTCGGGGCCGGCGGTCAAGAAGCTCTGCGAGCGGGCCTTGTTGGTCTTCGGTCAAACCGAATACGAGCGCTTGGCGCAGATCTCGGTGAGCCACCTCTACAACCTCCGCAAGTCCGTTCCGTACACGCGCAAGCGGCGCCACTTCGAGAAGACCCGGCCACGGCCGATCCCGATCGGGGAACGCCGCAAACCGGTCCCCCACGGACGCCCCGGCACCATCCGCATCGATACCGTTCACCAGGGGGATTTGGACGGGAAAAAAGGCGTTTATCATGTGAATGCGGTCGACGAGGTCACGCAGTTTGAGGTGGTCTGCACGCTCGAGAAGATCAGCGAATCGTATCTGATCCCGATCCTCGCCCAATTGCTGGAGGCCTTCCCGTTTACGGTGCTGGGTTTCCACTCGGACAACGGCTCAGAATATATCAACAAGCGGGTCGCCGAACTGCTGGAGAAACTGCTCATCGCGTTCACGAAGTCACGCTCCCGGCAGTCCAACGACAATGCCTTGGCCGAGAGCAAGAACGGCGCCGTGGTGCGCAAGGTCTTCGGCTATAGCCACATCCCCAGTCGCTTCGCCCAAAGGATCCATCTCTTCAACCAGGAGGTCTTGAATCCCTACGTGAACTACCACCGCCCCTGCTTCTTCCCCGAGACCTACACGGATGCCAAGGGCCGTGAGCGTAAGCGCTACCGCTATGAGGCCATGATGACCCCCTATGAGAAGCTGAAGTCGCTCCCCGGGGCGGAGGCCTATTTGAAGCCGGGTTTAAGCTTTGCGATACTGGACCAAGTCGCTTATGCCCTCAGCGACAATCAGGCGGCGGACCGTCTGCAGAAGGCCCGCCAGAAACTCTTTCACACCATACGCGAACAGCATCTCAAATCCGGCTGAGGGTGGCCCCTGACTCTCGCCCTTCAGACTCATTTTAGGATTGGAAAATACTGGGTTCGGAAGGATCATTTTTTCGCTTTCCGAGGCCGGCCCCGTCCGCGCCGTGGCAACCCCTGGTCAGCGGTACCGCGCACCGTGTACTGCACCAACCAGGCCGCAACGGCATCGAGGTCCCACCTGCGATACTTTGAGCCAGGCGCTCGCATGAAGGGCGGCACAGGCGCGCCTGCGCTGATCCGCGCCTTCAACCGATCATGGCTGATCCCCAAGATCGCTGCCACGTCTTGATCACTACCAAGCCTCATTCGTTGAGCCTCGTACCCTGTCAATACGAGTATTTTCCGGCATGGCAAGCGGTGTGTGGCGGCGAATAGCGGCTTAGAAGGGCGTCCATTCGCGTGATCGTGCTCAGCAATGCGGGCCGTGTGCTTCCTGACGAGTGAAGGACTTTGGCAAGCGGATGAAAGCCGACCTACAGAAAAGAGGATTCGAGGGACCGGAGGTCGTGGGCGGCGACACAAAGCCTTGAGGGGTCCGCAACGACAAAAAGAAAAGAGGGCGCGAACCTCGCGCCCTCTCGCAACTGCCGCTATGTCGTTATCGTTACGGCGTGACCGAACCGTTCGGGCCGACCGAGGCCTCACACAGGCTAACGCCCGTCACGCAGGCAGGAACTGTCGCTGTGGCACTATTTGTTTCGGCAACCTTTGCCGCAGATCCATCGCCAACGACTGCATTGATAATGTCGTTGCCGAGCGTGGTGTTCCCAGTACATAGCTTGCCAGCACCTATCGTGATGTAGACCGGAAGCGAGATGCCAGGAGCAACCCAGGCGCCTGGCGTTCCGCCACCCACCGAGCTGCTCTGTCCCGCAGCAACATCCACCTCACCACAATATGTTGGCGTGGCCGGGCCTGTTGCGCCCGAGGTCCCTATAAAGGCGAAGTTCGTCGCGGACGCGCCCGTCGTCCCGCTAGCTGCCGGGTCGCCGGCCGTGTAGCTCAGGACAGGGCTTCCCTGGCCCGCCGTCGGCGGAGTGGCAGCGGTCCCCTGCGCGTTTTTCATGGCAATAAGGGTCGCCTGGCCCGCCTGCGCCGCCGACACGGCGGCGGTTGTAGCCGTGATCGCCGAATGGAAGTTCTGCGCCACATCCTGAGCCTTGGTGGTCACGATGTACTTCTCGTACTGGGGAATGGCGATGGCCGCCAGGATACCGATGATCGCGATCACGACCATCAACTCGATCAAGGTAAAGCCGGCTTGGATACCGGCCACTATGGGGTTCTTTGTACGCATGGCCATTAACTCCTCCCAACCTCAATAGCACCGGTTCACGATGAACGGTGTACGTGGCATAAAAGGTGCAGGATTCGTACCAGGCGCGACGGTAAAGAAGCGATGGTCAAGAGGCGTTGGACCGTAACCCCTTCACGCATAAAGGGTCTCTTGGAGGCCCCAAAAAAACTGGCGGTCGGATTCGGTAGAATTGGCCCGATAAACGGTGAGACAGGCACCTCACGCGGGCGGTGGGGTGGCGGCCCGCCATGTGACGCAGAACGTCAGTCGAGACGAGGGACCAGATCCTCGGCCCGCAAGTGGGTGTAGCGCTGGAGGTGTGTGAAACTCTTGTGACCCGTAATCTCCTTCACCTCCATGATCCCGAGCCCCTTCTCAAAGAGCCGCGACGTGGCCTCATGACGGAGGTCGTGGAACCGCAGGCCTTTGACGCCGGCAGCGGCGCACACCTTCTTGAAGATGGCGGTGATCCCGGCCACGCTGGAGCCCCAGACGAGATTGTCGGATCGTCGTGGTCGTCCATCGAGCACCGCGAGGGCCCTGGACGATAGCGGGATGCGCCGAGGTTTCCCGTTCTTGGTGATCGGGATGAGAAGCACATGCGCGTCGCGGTCCACGTGCTCCCAGCGCATGGCGGCAATCTCGCCGCGGCGCATGGCGGTCTCGATAGCCCAAGTGATGAGGGGCCCGATGTCGCCCACCCTCCGCGCCGGGCCCGCGGCATGCGCCTTCGCAGCCGCCAGGAGGCGTACGAGCTCGTCGCCCTGGAGGCGGCGGTCACGGGCATTATCCACGCGCGGCATGCGCACATCGCGGATAGGATTCCCCAAGGACTCCATGCCCCACTCCCGGCGCGCCACGGTAAAGACATGCGAAAGAATAGCGAAGCGGCGCACGATGGTCCCAGGCTTGAATCCGCGCTTCACCCACTGGTCGCGGATGAGGGCCAGGTCGTGGCCGCGAATGCGGGACAACGCGCGGGAGGCGATGATGTGCTCGTACCAGGCCTTGAGGGCGCTGCTCTCTGACTCACGGCCGCGCTTCATGGCCGTCACTTCCGATTCGTAGCGCTGCAAGGCCTCGCGGAGCGTGGTGCTCTCGGCCTCGGCACGGGACACGAAGACGCCCCGGTCCATCTCGGATTCAATCTGGCGGGCCCAGGTCTCGGCGCGCGCCTTGGTCTCCAGGGTCTTGGACTGGATGGGGTAACCCCTCTTGCGGACGCGGACCTCCCATTGCCGATCCCCACGCTTGCGGATAGTGGCCATCGTGTACCCCCTTTATTTTTTTGGACTGGCAGGCCCAGCGGTCTGTCAAGTGGAGCAAAATTGGAGCAAAAAATCAAATATGCTCAAAATATAGGCAGTCAGATAGGCAGTATGTCGTTGTTTTATAACGTCTATTGCCATTCGTCTGAAAGTTAATTCCGTTATGATCCGTACCAGACGCGGCCGTGAATTAAGGTCTTACTTGGCACGAATCCTGTAAGTCCTTAAAGGCGCAAAGATGCGGCAACCAGGATTGCGGGTGAGCCGTAGCATTGGGCCGACAGGCGGTATATGAGTAAAACCTGAATTGCGGGGCGCGATAGGTGACGTAAAACGTCACCCGCGTGGTCGTGCGTGACGTAAAGTGGCAGCGTGCCGCTCTCCGTCACACCTCGGAGGACACGCCATCCCCCGGAGAGCCGTCCTGGCATCGCCAGAATGCTTGGGCGCAATGGGCGCGACGCGGGAGGCGAGACGGGGAACGATCCGTAGGAATGGGATGGTTGGAAAGCGCTCAGAGTCGCAGGCGCGGATGGGCGAGACGGTCCTCGGCTACGTCGAAGGCCGCTTCCAGGGCGCTCTGGCCCATGAAGCGCATGAGGCCCCGCGCACGCTTTGGTCCGATCATGACCGGTTTGGCGCGCTTGCCACCGATCTCGCGCACCAGCGAGTCGACGCTCGCGAAGCCGTCTATGAGACCCAGGGTCTTGCCCTTGCTCCCCAACATATAAGAGCCATCGAACACCTCGGGTTCGGGCCCCAGGCGGCTGCCACGACGGGTGCGCACCCAGTCCTTGAACTCGGCATGCATGTCAGTGAGGAGTTCTTTAGTAAAGAGGAGGTCGTCGGCCTGCTCCGGGCGGAACGGATCGAGGCGTGACTTATGTTCGCCCGCTGTATAGATGCGCCGCTCGATACCGTGACGGGCAATGAATTCGGCGAATCCGAATCCACCCCCGATCACCCCGATAGAACCGACAATACTCATGCGGTTCGCATAGATCTCATCGGCCGCGCACGCGATCCAGTAGCCCCCGGAGGCCCCCACATCCCCGATAACCGCGAGCACCTTCACGTCCTGCTCCTGCGCGCGCTCACGGATGAAGCTCGCGACAAGGTCCGACTGCACCGGTGACCCCCCGGGGCTCTCGATCGAAAGGATAAGGCGCTTGCGGGGTTTGGCCAGCGCCACGGCCCGCTCGATCGGCTCGCGATAGGCGGCGAGACTTATGGCGTAGGGCTTGGCCGCGATGATACCGCGAAGCGATAAGACCGGGATGCGCGGCGCGCGCCAGAAAAGAAGGCTCATGGCAGACGAGTGTACCCGATCCCTATCGCAGGCAGAAGAGACTGAGACCGGGGCATGATGGCGTGCTTCCCGAACCCCGAAGCGGCTGATCGGCACCGTTACGATTCCGAGCGGGTGCAGATCTGCACCAATCCCGCCTCGCACCCAACCGCGCCGCGGGTGCAACCTCCCCTCCGTGGCGAACTGAGCGCAGCGTCACCTACGTTCTGCGGCTGGGCAGCGGCATCGTTAGTACCGCTCAGACACCGTACCGGGTCAGCAGATCGCTCTTTCGCACGGCACCAGGACCGGGACCGAGGCGATCGGATGCGGCATCGGTAAACAATCAGACCGCCCAGGGTTCGCAGCAATAGTGATGGCATCTGCTTCGTCGGACCACAACGCTTAGACGGCGCGTTCGTCCCAGATATCCTGAGGGTCTTTGCGATCAAGGACCGGCTTCCGTCACCCCCCCCCCATCCGCGCCTCCACGCCTTAGCGCGTTCGACTCATGCCCATATAGCGGGATCTGGCCGTCGCCTATGAAGCCTTATGGCTCCCCCCCCCCCATCCGCGCCTCCACGCCTTAGCGCGTTCGACTCATGCCCATATAGCGGGATCTGGCCGTCGCCTATGAAGCCTTATGGCTCCCGCGCACCGCAATCTACAACGCCATTGACTTTATGGTCCCATTAACTTATGAGCTACTCATGCATATTTCCTGTTCCGGAATTATTGTAAATTTTCCTATTGATAATTATCAATTCTCGTGAGGGATTTATTAACGTGAAGCGCCACACCTTGAAAGATCTTGCCAGTATCGCTCGGTTCGGTTCCATATTCTCTGCAATGATTGCCGTTTTGCTTGGATTTCTGCTGCCGTACTTCTATTTGTCAGGGCGCTCGGCGCTATGGATTCTTCCGAAGGTTGCGGCGTCGCAATATGCCAGCCTCTTTGTAGTCGCGTTCATGATGGTTATGCTTTTAATGGCGACACCAGCGATCGTCTCTTACGTGCTCGCCCCTATCCAACGGGGTGTCACGTTACAAAATCCTCGACTCTATGGCCTCGTGACGATAGTGTTCGGTATAGGTTTGGCCTTATTGTCATTATTATTACCTTTTGCGCTTCTTGGATTGGTCTCAGCAGCGATAGCAGTAGCGTTCCTTGGTGTCGGCATCGATATATTGTCCGGATTATGGGAACCAGCGACGCACGGCCCGAGAAAAGATTCCGATGATAGTGAGATACGCACGAAGGCAGCGGCGTCGCATGGCAAATCTCATGAAAATGCCTGTCGCATCGCATTTTCCAACTGGTGCTTTCGGGCAATTGGCGGGTTCCTGGCGCTGGCGCTTAGCTGGCTTGAGGCTGCGGCCGCTGTATCAGGGCAGTCTATGAGCCAGAATGAAAACTACAGGATCGCATTCTTCCTTATCGCGACGGCAGTGCTCCTAACCACCCTGGGGAACGCGTTGGGCGTGCGCGCTGCGCAAGGCCAAAACGGATCGTCTAGAAACCTTCTTGTCGCGGCAATTGCTCTATCTCTCATCGTATTCGTCATTGGGCAGTGGGCCCCCGTGACGCTCTTTGTAATGCGCTTATCCGGGATGGGTGGTATCGATGAAACCATTTATCTCAAGCCAGACGTAAGTGAGGGACGTATCCTGCCGGGCTTCGTCACCAAACCCCAACATGGCCCCTTGGAGGTCTGCATGGTCGCACAAGCAGGGCGCGCCTTTTACATAAGCCGGCGGGACATAAATCGGACGAGCGAAAGCGGGCCCGGGGCATGCGCAGAACAGATCGACGGCCCGAACTCCTATCGTATATGGCGATTGCCGCGTGCGGACGTGGCTTGGTTAAAGGAGGCAAAGCCTTTGCCAAGCACCGTGTCGCACAAGACGAGTCAGTCGCATGTCACAAAAGGGGGCGGGCCACAACACGCGCCGACGTAGAAACCGTACCAAAAGGCTTGTAAGTCAGCCCTGGCTCCGACCGGGAGAACGCCCTTCTAGCTTGCGAATCCGAATCCGGGCGATAGGGGCGCGAACGGGGTGCATGGCGGACAAGCGAGACTGTAATCGGGGACGTCAATGGCCCTATCGACAACGGGGTGGTCCGTAGCGAGGCGTGGCGGCCGGCCGGACTTCCGGTGCCGAACGGATCAGTCCTGGGTTGGCCGTCCGAAGTGATAGCCCTGACCCCAGGAGATCCCCAGGGCGGCCACGGCCCGGGCGCTTGCCGCCGACTCTATGCCCTCGGCGATGGTGACGATGCCGAGGTCTTCGGCGAGGCGGCCGATGCTTCGAATCATGGTGTCAACGCGTTTGTCGTATCCCGCGCGGGCAATCAGGGCCTGTTCGATCTTCAGAAAGGAGATGGGGAGATCGGCGAGATACAGAAAGGATGAGTAGCCGCTGCCGAAATCATCGAGCGCAAGCCGCACCCCGGCCGCAAGCAGCGGATGCAGCAGGCCCGCCAGGATCTGCAGATGTGGGATGAGTTCACGCTCGGTGATTTCGACCACGAGCGAGCGTAGCCGCGGGTCGTCCGTGGCCTCTTGCGTCCCGCAGGCGGCCGCCACCCCGGCAAGACGCGCCAAGCGCTCCGGCGCGCACAAGAGCGCGGTCGAGATGTTCACGAAATGCAGGCGTGGGGTTAATCCCGTGACACGACGATCGTGACACCGCGCCAAGGTCTGGGTGAGCACCGCCTCGTCGATCGCGGCCAGCATGCCGGCGGCCGCCGCGGTCTCGATGAAGGCCCCCGCCGGTATCAGCGCCCCATCGCGGGTGACCCAACGGGCCAAGGCCTCCTCGGCCACGATGGCACCGGTATCCAAGGCGACGATGGGTTGATAGGCCGCCTGGATGCGCCCCTCCGCCAACGCCGCTTGGAGAGATGCCGGCGATGGGCTCACGCCCGGCCCATGCGGGGGGGGCGGGGGGGGGGGGGGGGGGGGGGTGAACGCCGAGGTGCGAGCGGGCCGCGAGGCGCGCGGCCGCTTGATGATGGGCTTCTTGCTTTCCGGCATGCACACTCCCGGGGCGCTTTACGCGCTTCTCGCGGAAACCATAGACCCTTTCAGACGGTGCCTCAAGTAGCAAATCCCGGATGAGATTGACGCAAACGGGGGAAAAACGTCCAATATCAAGGGCGGTGACGCGCAGAGGCGCCTGGCGCGGGCGCCCTTTAAGGAGTCTATCGGGTGTTTTTCACGGAGATGGAATTTCGCCAGTTGGCGCACCCCATAAGCGCCGGGGTCTGTCCACGCTGCGGGGGGCGCGTGGAGCGTTGCGATCTGGGAGTGCGGCTGGCAACCGGCACCCCCCCCCCCCCCCCCCCCCCCCCCCCCCCCCCCCCCCCCCCCCCCCGCAAGCCCGCACTCGGCAAGACGCTGGGTCCTGGTGCGCTGCACCCGCTGCCACACGCGTCGCGAGGGGCCTTTCGGATGAGGGATTCCGGCCTATCGATGGCCGGAGTCCGCGACCTCGCTCGGGCCGGGATGCCTGATCGCCATTCCGCGATCATCGAGGCACGAAAACCCGCCCCCGCCCGCCCGACGGATCTCGCGCCCCGACATGCGCGCGCATCCCCGCCCGCGCCCCGGGGATGGGACCGGCGGGGCGATGTCCGGGTTGGCAGCGCCTCCCGGTTCGGGTGCCACGGCTGGCGGCGGACAGGGGGGCGGCGTAGCATCATCGGGGGCCCAGGGCCCTTATCAGGTTGGAGGTGCCAACGATGAACACATCATCCAAGCTATCCCGGCGGAACTGGCTCAAGGCCGTGGCCGCGGCGGCCACGGGAATCGCCGCGCTGCCATTTCTGGAGGGCACCGCCCGGGCCGCTCCCGCCAAGCTCACAAAGGCCATCGCGCATTATCAGGACCGTCCCCATGACGGCAAGATGTGCGGCATGTGCAAGCACTTCATCCCCGCCGGGGGCGAGGCCGGACACGGCATGATGGGGGGCGCCATGGGTCCTGGCATGATGCGCGCGGGGCTCTGCCAGGTGGTCCAGGGGCATGTCAGCCCACGCGGCTACTGTCTCCTCTACCTGCCTCTCTGAACACGGAGGGCCCGGGGCGTCCGTGACCACCCGAGCCATCAGGAACGCCCACGGCACCCCGCCGCGATGGCGGCGGGGCAGGACCTCGGCGCCGATGGGTCACGCGCGCGGGTACCTTGGGACATTTCGGCACGGGGCGTGGCGTGTGCCCCCACGCCCTTTGTGACACGCTTCGATTCGCGCCGAACCCCCGCCACGCCTAACCGCCCCGGTGCCGCCGCGATCCATGTTCGATGGCGACACCCTATTAAAGACCGCCCCGCCCCGGACGGCCCCTTGCCGGGACACCGTGCAATCCGGGGAACATGCTAGACTCTCCAAGAAACGCAAGGAACGCCGGGGCCCGCGAGATCAAGACAGGCATCGTGGGCGCGGATGCAAGGACGGCGAAACAGGGTAGGCATCTCACTTATGACAGAACACCAAACGTCGGCGAATAGCCCCCCGAACGCCCCGCTCTCACCGGCGCGCCTGCGCGTCATCCGCTTCCAGGGACGGCTCCTGGACGGCATGATCATCACCCTGATCTTCATCATGCTTGCCACCCTGTTGGGCGCGATCGCGGGCCTCATCTTCGACTACTTCGCCGCCATCAAGCTTTTGATCGAGGCGGTTCAGGGCATGGGCACGATGGCCTCTCACGATCTCGTCAAGGCCACCGGCCAACATCTGGTGTCGGACGTGCTGTCGGTGTTCATCCTGATCGAACTCTTTCGGAGCTTCACGGATTACCTTGAGTTCCATCGCATCCGCCTCCAGGTGCTGGCCGAGGTCGGCTTCGTGTTCGTGCTGCGCGAGGTGTTCGTGGGGCTCTATGCCCACCACTTGAACTGGCGGGACCTCCTCGCCCTCGGGGTACTGCTCGCGATATTGGGCGGCACGCGGGTGCTGGCGACCCGATTCTCGCCGCGTCCCCACTCATCCCACCACTGACGATTGCGCTTATGATGAGGCCCCGGCGGCCTCAAGCCACCGGGGCCGAGGATGGCGCTTGGGGGATATAAACCACAAGCCCGGTCCCCTGAGCGTCTTCATATGGCACCCGGTACCGTCAGGGCTTGGGTTGCGGCGCCCACCGCAGATAGGGGCGTAGCTCCCGATAGCCCGCCGGGAAGGCCTGGCGCAAGGCCTCGGGATCCTTCAATGAGGGCACGATGACGCATTCGCCACCATTCTGCCAGTTCACGGGCGTGGCCACCGGGTGGCAATCGGTAAGCTGCAGCGAGTCGATCACCCGCAGGATCTCGGCGAAGTTGCGGCCGGTGCTCGCGGGATAGGTGATGGTGGCGCGGATCTTCTTGTCGGGGTCTATGAAAAATACCGAGCGCACGGTGGCGGCGGTACTGGCATTCGGATGGATCATGCCATAGAGCGCCGCGACCTTGCGGTCGGGGTCGGCTATGATCGGAAACAACACGCGCACGGCCTGGGTATCGTTGATGTCATGGATCCAGTCCTTGTGGGAATCGACCGGGTCTACCGACAGCGCCGCGACCTTGACGCCGCGGCGTGCGAAGTCGGGCATGAGCCGCGCGGTCTCGCCGAGTTCCGTGGTGCATACCGGGGTGTAATCCGCGGGATGCGAAAACAGCAGACCCCAGTCATCGCCGAGCCAGCTATGGAACGACAGCGGACCGAGGGTGGACTCCTGCAGGAAATCCGGTGCGGTATCGCCGATAGACAACGTCATGGGCTCTTCTCCTTTGTGGGCAGGTTTCAGGAAGCATCGGGCATGGTGATGTGGCCTGCGCGGATCACGAAATCGCCGAAGCATTCGGCCGGATAGCGGTGCGCGGCGTAGTCGGCGAATAGCGGCGTGAGCACCGCGACCGCCTCATCCAGGGAGAGATTTCCTCGGTAGGGCGTGTTCAGGCGCTCACCCGCGAATCCGCCGCCCAGGTAAAGCTGGTAGCGACCGAGGCTCTTGCCGACGAGCCCGATCTCGGCAAGCCGCGGGCGCGCGCAACCGTTGGGGCAGCCGGACAGGCGCACGGAGATCGCCTCGTGATCGAGCCTCAGGGATCCAAGAACTGCTTCCAGGCGCTCCAGGAGCCCGGGCAGGGCGCGCTCGGCCTCGGCCATGGCAAGCCCGCAGGTCGGCAGGGCGACACAGGCGATGGCGTGGCGGCGCACGCCCTTCGGGTCGGCCGGCCCTGTCACGCCATGATCGGCGAGCCGCTCCTCGATGACGGCACGCTGGGCGCGGCTCACCCCGGCGATCGTGAGATTCTGGTTGGGGGTCAGGCGAAAGTCGCCCTCATGGATCTGCGCGATGCAGGCGAGCGCGGTCAAGAGGCGTGATGCGCCCTGGTCACATACGCGGCCGGCTTGCACCCGCAGCGTGAGATGCCAGTACCCTTGGGCATCCTCGACCCATCCGAGACAATCGCCGCGGGTCGTGAAGCGATAGTCGCGGGCGGGGCTCAGGGTATATCCGAGGCGCCCGGCGAGTTCCGTCTTGAACCACGCAAGCCCGCGGTCATCGATCGTGTATTTGAGGCGCGCGTGACGCCGGTTCGTGCGATCACCGGCGTCACGCTGAATACGCAGCACCTGTTCGGCGACCGCCAGCACCTGCCCGGGCTCACAGAATCCGATGACATCCGCGAGTCGCGGATAGGTCGCCCGATCGCCGTGCGTGGCCCCCATGCCGCCGCCCACGGCCACGTTGAAGCCCGCCAAGCGCTCGCCCTCGACGATGGCGATGAGGCCCAGGTCCTGCGCCAGGACATCCACGTCATTGGTCGGCGGCACGGCGATGCCGATCTTGAACTTGCGGGGCAGATAGGTGGGGCCGTACAAGGGCTCGTCCTCCGCGCCCGCCCCCTCCCCCGGCGGCTCATCCCACCAGATCTCGCGGTAGGCGCCGGTACGCGGCAGGAACGCGGTACTGAGCGCGGAGGCGAGATCGTAGATCTCGCGATGGACAGCGGAGGTCGCCGGATGGTTGTGGCAGATCACATTGCGATTCACATCCCCGCAGGCGGCGATGCTGTCGAGGCCAAGCGCGCCCAAGCCCGCCATCAAGGGCTTTAGGCGGGGCTTCAAGACACCATGGAACTGCACGGTCTGGCGCGTGGTGATGCGCAATGCGCCGGCGGCCTGTTCGCGCGCCAAAACGGTAAGCCCGTGCCACTGCGCGGGCGTGCACACGCCGCCTGGCATGCGCACGCGCACCATGAAGCTGTGCGCGGGCTCCAGCCTCTGTTCGTGGCGCTCGATGCGTACGTCGCGATCATCCTGGCCATAGGCGCCGTGGAACTTGAGGAGCTTGGCGTCGGCCGGATCCAGGGCCCCGGTCACGAGATCGGAGAGGCCCTCGGCGATCGTGCCGCGCAGCCGCCGGCTATGCGCCTTCAGGGTCTCCTCCTCCGTCAGCGGGCGGTCCGCGGAACTCGACTTTGTCATGCAGGTGTTCCTTGAAGGGTGGATCAATAGATGTCGCGCTGATAACGGCCCTCGGCCATCAACGCGCGCAGATAATCCGCGGCCATCTCGCGGCCACAGCACCGCTCGCGTTCCACGATCGTAAGCAGGGCGGCGTGGACGCCCTCGGCCATGCCGCGCGCGTCGCCACAGACATACAGATGGCCGCCCTCGGCCAACCAGCCATAGACCTCCCGCGACGCCGCCAGCAGGCGGTGCTGCACGTATTCCTTGCGCGGGGCGTCGCGCGAGAATGCCGCGTCGAGCCTCTGCAGCACCCCCTTGCGGCGGTAATCCAACCATTCGCGCTGATAGAGGAAGTCGCTCTCAAACCGCCGGTCACCGACGATGAGCCAGTGGGCGCCGGTGGCCCCGAGGAGCGCGCGCTCCTCCAGGAACGCCCGGAACGGGGCGACACCGGTGCCGGCGCCCACCATCAGGATCGACGTCGCCGGGTCCGCGGGCAGCCGAAAGCGCTCGTTGACGTGGACATAGACCGGCACCTCCGCCCCGCTCGCCACGCGCTCGGCAAGCCAGGTCGAGGCCACACCCCGATACGCGCGACCACGGGCCTCGTAGCGCACCACCCCCACCGTCAGATGGACATGGTCGGGATCGGCGCGGCCGCTCGAGGCGATGGAATAGAGACGCGGCGCAAGCGGCCGCAGGGCCGACAGGAGCTCGTCGGCGCACAGCCCCTTCACCGGGAATTCGCGCATCACATCGCCCACATCCCGATCGGCGCCATAGGCCTTGAGCGCATCCGCCTCTCCGGCCACGAGCAGCGCCTTCAGGGGCGCGGCGCAGGCCAGCGCGCCCCAGCGTTCGAGGAACGGCCGGGACAGAACGCGGATCTCATAGCGACCCTCCAGCGCCGTCGCAAGCTCCATGTCCCCCGCGCGCGCATCGGAGACCCGCTCGCAACCCTGCAATCCGGTGGCCGCGAGGATACCGGCGACGAGCTCCGGCTCATTACGCGGCACGACCCCGAGGGCGTCGCCCGGCTCGAAGGTAAGCGGCGATGCCGGGGCGAGCACCACATGGCGCACGTCCTTGCTCGACCCGCGTCCGGTTATGCGGGTGTTTTCGACAAGCACCGCGGGGCACGGCCGCGCGCGGTCGCAGACCGGCGATGCCGCCACCAGACGCAGCGCCGGGACAGGCGGCGATACGACCCCGTCCGCCAGGGCCTCCAGCACCGCATCGCCCCACGCGCGCGCCGTCTCCTCGTAGTCGAGATCGCATTCGCCGAGCCCGTGAAGGCGCGTGGCGCCGAGCGCCGCGAGTCGCGCGTCGAGATCGCGACCGGTCTGGCAAAAGCGCTCATAGCCGCGATCGCCGAGGGCCAACACCGCGTAACGGAGGTCCGCGAGGCGCGGGGCGCGCTCACCCATCACGAAGGCATGGAAGGCCTGCGCGGCGTCGGGCGGCTCGCCCTCGCCGTAGGTGCTGATGACGATGAGCACCACCCGCTCGCGCCTCAGGCGCGCGGTCGGATAGGCCCCGAGGCTGTCGATGCGCGCGCCAAGCCCACGCTCGGCAAGGCGCGCGTGCAGATCGCGGGCGACGCGCTCGGCGTTCCCGGTCTGGGAACCATGGAGCACCATGACCTCGGGGGCCGGCGCGGCGGCGGGGGCCGCTTGACCCTCCGTAACGGCGCCGAGGCCGGCCAGGTAGCCGCTCACCCACGCCACCTGCTCGCGCGACAGGCCCTCGACAAGCGCCTGCAGGGCGCCGGTCTTGGCCGGACTCAACGGGGTCTTGTGCGCCGAGGCGTTCACGGACCTAGCACCCGCGCTCGCGCGGCTAGCAAAACCACGAGCGGCCATAGGCGAGAAACGCGTCCCCCTCGTCGTCCCCGGCTTCGGCGGCGGCCACCGGCGGCATGACCGCCTCCGGGATCTCCCCGACCAGGACCAGTGCCGGCGACGTCCCGTCTTGCGCCGCCTCGCGGTCGAGGGTGCCGAGCGTGGTCCTTACGCGGCACGCGCGCATCACCGCCGCCCAGTCGACGAGGGTCACCGGCGTATCGGCCGTGAACCCCGCGGCCTGCAGCGTGGTGGCAACGGTCCCGGCCTGCGGCGCGGCGGCGCTTGATGCCTTCACGAAATAGGCGGTCCTCATGACGCCAGCGCCTCGGGGGCATCCGCCGATCCCTCGATCAGGCCCGCCCCTACCGTGTCGTGCGTAAGCGCATCGATGACGATAAATGATCCGGTGGCGCGGTTGGCGGTGTACGTATCCCAGGGCAAGGGGTCTTGCACCTGCACGTTGACGCGGCCGATGTCGTTCATGACAAGCGTCGCTGCCCCCGTGTCGCGCTCGAGCGTGGCGATATCCAGGCGATAACTGGGCCGCGAGAACAGCGCCGACACGGTCTTGGTGCCGTGCTTTATGAGGTAGCGCCGGCGGCGCAGGCTCATGGGCTCGGCACCCAACCAGCAGACGGTGGCCGCGAAGGCCTTCGTGACCGCAGGCGGCGTGGGCGGCGCCACGATCATATCGCCGCGCGCCACGTCGACATCGTCTTCCAGGTACAAGGTCACCGATTGCGGCGCCTGGGTACGCGCGAGCCCGCCATCGTGGGTGTCGATTTCCTCGATGTGCGTGCGCCGTCCCGACGGCAGCACCATGACCTCGTCACCGACCGCCACACCCCCCGAGGCCACGCGCCCCATGTAACCGCGACGCGCGGCGCGTCCGGGCGCGCCCGGACGGCTCACCCACTGCACCGGAAAGCGGAAGGGCGCCCCGTGCGCACCACCGGCGGCATCCGGAATATCGGCCTGCTCCAGGGCCTGAAGCAGGGTCGGGCCCACATACCACGGGAGACTCCCGCCGCGCTCCACCACCATGTCGCCCTTCAGGGCCGAGATCGGTATGAACGTGACGCGCGTAAAACGCAGGTGGCGCGCGAAGTCCAGGAACTCGTCGCGGATATGGGCGAACGCCGCCTCGCAATAGCCGATCAGATCCATCTTGTTCACGGCCACGATCAGCTGACGGATGCCGACGGTGTCGGCTATGCACGCGTGGCGCCGCGACTGCGGCAACCAGTACTTGCAGGCGTCCACGAGCACCACCGCCACATCGGCGTTGGTGGCCCCGGTCACCATGTTGCGCGTGTACTGCTCGTGACCTGGCGTATCGGCGATGATGAACCGCCGGCGCGCGGTCTCAAAGGATCGATAGGCGACATCTATGGTGATGCCCTGTTCACGCTCCCCCTGCAGGCCGTCGGTGACGTGCGACAGATCCAGCTCCTTGAGCCCGCGGCGCGCGGCGGTGCGCGCCAGCGCATCGATATGGTCGTCCATCAAGGCCTTGGCGTCGTGCAGGAGCCGGCCGATCAAGGTGCTTTTGCCATCGTCGACACTGCCGGCGGTAATGAACCGCAACAGGTCCTTGGGATGGGATTCCGGCGTGTCGAAGCCGGCATTGGTTGCCGTCATCTCGGTCGTTGACATCAGAAATACCCCTCGCGCTTGCGCAGCTCCATGGAGGCCTCCGAGACCTGATCGTCGAGGCGCGTGGCGCCGCGCTCGGAGACACGTGCGACCGCGGTTTCGCGGATGATCTCGCCGACCGTCGCGGCCTTCGAGACGACCGGGCATGTGCAACTCATGTCGCCCACCGTACGAAAGCGCACCGAAAGGGTCTCGCTCGTCTCGCCGGGTGCCGGCCGGATGAGATCCGAGACCGGCGCCAGCACCGATCCGCGGCGCACGACCTCGCGCTCATGCGCGAAATAGAGCGAGGGCACGATCAGGTCCTCGCGCGCGATGTAGCGCCACACGTCGATCTCCGTCCAGTTGCTCAAGGGAAACACGCGCATGTGCTGCCCCTTGTGGACGCGCGTGTTGTACAGGTTCCAGAGCTCGGGACGCTGGTTGCGCGGGTCCCACTCACCGAAGACGTCGCGGAACGAGAACACCCGCTCCTTGGCGCGCGCCTTCTCCTCGTCGCGACGCGCGCCCCCGATGCAGGCGTCGATGCCGAGCTCGGAGATGGCATCGAGCAGGGTCACCGACTGAAAGGCGTTGCGGCTCGCGGTCGGATCCTTGACCACCACCCGCCCTTCGCGGATCGAGTCCTCGACGGAGCGCACGAGCAGGCGCTCGCCGATCCCGGCGACATAGCGATCGCGGAACGCGATGACCTCCGGGAAGTTGTGGCCGGTGTCGATATGCAAAAGCGGAAACGGGAAACGCCCGGGCCGGAACGCCTTCTCGGCGAGCCGCGCCAGAACGATCGAGTCCTTGCCCCCCGAAAACAGCAGCACCGGATTTGCGAATTCGCCCGCGACCTCGCGCAGGATATGGATGGCCTCGCTCTCCAAGGCCTCCAGCGGGTCCGTGGCCGAGCGCGCGGCATCGAAGGCACGCTTGCGCCGGAAGCCGGGCGCCGGCGATGCCCGTCGACCCAGGTCGCATACAAGCCCCGCGTCCGTATCATCAATCTTCCTGACCGTGTTGTCCTTCATATTGGAGCTCCTGTCATTTCATTCTTCGTCGTTCGATTTTCTGGGGTTTGCCGCGGACGGGATGTGCGTCACGCGCGCATCCGTTGGCCCTTCACGCCTGGTTCACGCCGTCCCATGCCGCTCGGCAAGAGGCTCCTCTTCGCGGGCATGGCAGCCGCACTCCTTGGTCTCGCCGCTCTCCCACCACCAGCGGCCGGCGCGCAGATCCTCGCCAGGCGCCACGGCGCGCGTGCACGGCGCGCAGCCTATGCTCGGATAATCCCGGTCGTGGAGCGTGTTGTAGGGCACATCGAACGCGCGGATGTAGCCCCAGACATCGGCCAGGGTCCAATCCGCGAGCGGGTTGAACTTGGAGAGGCCGTGATCGCCATCGAATTCCGAGAACGCCACCTCCTGGCGCGTGGCGGCCTGTTCGCGGCGCAGCCCCGTGATCCAGGCCTTCTTGGCGGCGAGCGCCCTTCCCAGGGGCTCGACCTTGCGGATGCGGCAGCACTCGCGGCGCAGGGCCACGCTTTCGTAAAAGGCGTTCAGGCCATGGCGACGCGTGAATCCCTCCACCGCCGCGGTATCGGGGAAATACACCGCCATGCGCACACCGTAGCGCCCGGCCACCTGATCCATCAGGCGATAGGTCTCCTCGGGCAACCGGCCGGTATCAAGCGTCAAGATGCCGATCCCGGGGGCATGCTTCATGATGAGGTCGGTGAGCACCATATCCTCAAGGCCAAGGCTGCTGGCGAATACCGCGGGCGCATGGTCGCGCTCTATGGCCACCAGCCGCCGGCCGACCTCCTGCGCCTTTCGTTCCCAAGCCATCTTCCCTCCTGCGTGTCACCCCGGCCTGCGCCGGGGTCTTGAATACCTGCCGCGAACGGCGATGCGCGACAACTTAACGAAGTTGCTTTATATTGACAACGAATATCGAGTTACTTATTTATTCCTTACCGTTATATAGAGGGAGATCATGAAGCTTCAGCAGCTGCGCTATCTCTGCGAGGTCGTGCGCCAGGGCTTGAGCATGTCGGCGGCCGCCGAGGCCCTGCATACCTCGCAGCCGGGGATCAGCAAACAACTGAGGCTGCTCGAGGAGGAGCTTGGCGTCGACATCCTGGTGCGCAACGGCAAGCGCGTGGTGGCGATCACCGAACCCGGGAAGGCCCTGGTGGCGATCGCCCAGCGCATGCTGCGCGATGCCGAGAACCTAAAGCGCCTGGGTGAGGACTTTCGCAACGACGCGCGCGGACGCCTGACCATCGCCACGACCCACACCCAGGCACGCTATGTCCTGCCCGAGACCATACGACAATTCAGCCGCCTCTATCCCGATGTGCGCCTGTCACTGCACCAGGGCAACCCTCAGCAGATCGCCGAACAGGTCATATCCGGGGAGGCGGACTTCTGCATCGCCACCGAGGCCCTCACCCGCTACGACGAACTCATCACCCTGCCCTGCTACGAATGGAATCACTGCGCCATCTGCCCGCCCGGCCATCCGCTGCTCAAGGCCCGCCGGGTGTCATTAGAGACCCTCGCCCGCTACCCGGTGGTGACCTACGATCTGGCGTTCTCGGGGCGTAGCAAGATCAGCGAGGCCTTCGAACAGCACGGGCTTGCGTTGAATGTGGTGTTGACCGCGATCGACGCCGACGTCATCAAGACCTACGTCGAGCTGGGTCTTGGTATCGGCATCGTCGCGCACATGGCCTTCGACCCGCGACGCGACCGGGGCCTGCGCGCACTCGACTTAAGCCACCTGTTTCCGGCGAGCGTGTCACGGCTCGGGATCCGGCGCGGCGCCTACCTCAGGCGGTACATGTACGACTTCATCGCGCTTTTCGTGCCACACCTGACGCGACCGGAGATCGAGGCCGCGCTCGCGACGGGGGCAGAAGGCGGAAATTGAGTATCGCGATCGCGCCCCGAACCGCGACATGTTGCTCTCGGGCAATAAGGACCGGTGGGGGCGGGGCCATCCGCTGAGGCGCGGGTGGCTCGCCGCGAGCGTGGCGGCCGGGAACGCGAACAGCTTATGCGCCTCGCCGGGCACATGGCCGCGCGACCCATTCATGACGGGGTCCCGGAATTTTGGGCGTCACGGATCCCTGGTCACACCGCCGTCTCGGGCGTAAACTGGAATGTCAACCACTGCCTTGAGACTTGGCCATGAGCGACAGGATGGTGAGCGCACCGGTTTACTATGCGCTGGCGCAGGCGCACTTCAGTCCCGTCACGGCCATGACAAAATACGTCGAGGAGATCCAAGATCGGCTCCGGCGCGCGGGATACCCGCTGTTCGAGGCTCAACCAATCACGCAACTCGTGGTGCCGGGCCCCGGTCAGACCCAGCCGGCGGAACCGCAAATCGCCCAGACCGCCTCCTGGCTCATCACGCGCAGCGATCGTACGGCCGGTTTCATCCTGGGACCAACGGCGATCACTTACCATACAACCCACTATGCGACACACAAAGAATTTATCCCGGAATTGATGCGCGGCTTGGCGATCGTTCATGAAGTGGTGGCGCTGGATCACGTCACGCGACTGGGCCTGCGTTATCTCGACGCGATATTGCCGAGGGCCGGCGAAACCGTGGAGCATTATCTGGTCAATGGCTTACACGGGATCGCGTTCGCAGCCACACCCCGTTTTGCCTTGACGGAGGCGGTCTTTGGGACAGAGACCGGACCGCTGGTCCCCAAGGGGACCCTGGTAATCCGAGTCTACAAGATGACGGCGCGCCTAGGGTTTCCGCCGGACATGCGCCCCCGGGGTCTGACCCTGAACCCGAGATTCGATATTCCGGATGTGCGGGCGCACGCGGTCATCGATACGGATCATTATGTGGAAGGTCGCATGCCGGTCGATAAGGACCTGCTTGCCAAACAGCTGGTCTCGCTGCACGTGGCCCTCAAGGCGGTTTTCGGGGCGGCGACGACTGATCATGCGCGGACCGCATGGACCTGAAGGAGGGTCTGTCATGTCTCCCATAACCCCACCTCTTCCTAGACTGGCACCACCCACCACGGCGATTGCGGCCGCGGCATTCGTCCTGCTCGGCTCACCGCTTGCCCTCAATGGGACCGGCAGCATCTTCGAGACGGCCCGGGCGTGCGACTGGCGCTCCCTGGTACAGCCCCGGGTCTCGTTCGTAGTCACGATAGGGACGACCGAGGACCAGCAAGAGCGGCGCCTGGATCTGCGCTCCCCATCCGACCACCTGGCGAACATCCGGCAGACCCTGAGCCCGGCCATCGTCGATCTGGCCACGGTTTTTGGTGTCTCGAGGCAGGCCATATACAAGTGGATGGGGGGCGAATCCACGCCCGAGCCGGATAAATTCGCCCGGATCCGCACCTTAAGCCGCGTGGCCGACGCGTTCCGCGAGGCCGAGGTCACGCGCGCCGCCCATATCCTGAAAATCAAGGAGTTTGATGGGGCGTCCTTGATGGATTTGGTGGCGGCCGATGCGCTCTTACCTTGGCATATTGAGGCGTCGATCGCCGAAGCACGGGCCATGAATGCGGCCTACGAGCGTTCGGGATTGGCAAAGACCAAGGCACCGCCCTCGGAAGACTGGCGCACCGAATTATCCATCCCCGGATCCGGCGAGCGCTGATTCCATGATAGAGAAGACCTGCACGCAGTACGAGGGACCGCGGCAGGGCGATCTTTTGACTCGCGAGACCGCCGCCCGGCTCCAGCTCACCGAGGGAGATGGTGACCTTCGTCGCGTCGTTGATAAGCCACGACTGTGATCTGGCGAATGATGCCGAGGCCGCAGTCGAGGTAATCGTGGCCGAGACCGTCGTTCGGGGCCCGAGACCCGACCCGCAACTTACGTACGCGAAGAACCCGCGCCGCCTTCACCTGCCTTACATCATGGGTCCAGACGCAGAACCATTGGTCCTTGAGCTTCAGCATCAGCAAAAACGTATTCTGCCAAGACCCGGCTTCCTTGGGGGCGCGGTGCGCGACCAGGCCGCCGCGCTCGTCTCGGAGACAAAACGCGTGCTGAAACAATGGCTGGCTGCCCGATATGGCCGTCCGGCCTTCCCAGACGCCTTCGAGAGACGATTACGGAAACCCGTTCGCGGCCGGACGGTGGAACGACAGATCGCCAGGCTTCTGGCGCCTTATGCTCGACATATTGTTGGACTGTTTTTGGACCTAGGTGAACAACGATTCACGGAGACCGTCGAGAGCGAACCTTATGCGCTTTCTCTGTCGATCGTCTATGATGCCCGCGAGGGGGGTCGCAACGCGCGGCAGGCGGCCGAGGACGCTGCGGCCGCACTGCGCGATCTGTTCAAGGAGGCTTACGGCATGCCTTGCGAGGCGACCGAGATCGCGCTCGATGCCTGCGAGGCGCTGGCCGATACGCACATGACCCTGGCCGACCTGCGGCGCGTCGACCAGTGGCGCCTCGAACACATCAGCCTGCAAGACACCGATCAGGGCGAGTTCCTTCCTGTCGGCGAACTGCCCGCCTGATCGCAGGCATGCCGCTCTCGAACCGCGACGAACCCATCACCTCACCTTGCTACGACGGCGGCATGCGCATCGGCGCCCATGGACAACGCCAACAGGGCCACCGTTCTTGTCATTTTCTCATACCGTGATACCGTGTCCTCCCTAGGACTTTTCTTGTATTGTCATTAAAAGCTCAGCCGTTCTTTCGTCCGCGTCCTCAATCGCATCCGGTCTTGCCCAGGAGACCATGCGGCGCGGTCGGGTGCTCATAGCGGGCGTGCGTATAAGGGTCCGAGAATGGCGTCGCGTAAGACTTCGTGAGGAGGTCATGGCCGTAGCGCTTGATGAACGACACCATGATGGCGTCACTGATGTTCTGGGTGATGGCCGACGCACTCACGCCCGGCGCGCCCGCCGGCGGATACGGAACGCCCGCGCGCGTATGGGGCAGTTCGAGGATGCTGTCGGATATGGTGCTCACCTCGATGAAGGGAATGTGATACAGGGCCGAGACCACCGCCGAGAACCAGTCCCCGTCCTCATCGACCTCGTGGAATACGGAATCGGTCTTGGCGATGAAGGCCTTGTCGGCGAGCCACATGGAAGAGGTTCCCTGAATACCGTAGAAGTAGATACGGGGCGCGGTCTGGCGGTAACCCTTGTTCAACCACGCCGGCAGGGTAGTGGTCGACGCCACGTGATGCGCGCTGCACGCAAGATCCCTGAGTAGCCGCGGATTCAAGTAGATATCCATGTATTTCCCCATGGAGCTCACGCCATGGAACTCATCGGGCACGAGCCGCCCGGAACGCGTCATGAAGAAGTTGCCGAAGTTCACCTGCTTGGCGCCGAGTACGACATCCCCGATCAGCATGCGCGGCGGCGCGACATGGGCACCGGACGTACCCGGGTAGAGAATCGCCTTGAGATGAAAATGGATGGCCATCGCCTGGGCCGACAGGCTACGCGTGAACTCACCGCCAAAGGGTTGTATGCAATAGACGACAGGGATCTTGTCAATGGTCCCCGCATGAAAGGTAAACGGCCCGTACCGGCGTGTACTCGGGGCCGCGACGTGGCGGGTTATGGCGCCGTAGTGCGGCGGCCCGATGGGAATGACGATGCCGATGCGGGGCGTGGGATCGTACGCGATAGGCGCGCGTGCGGGCGCGGCATAGGCGGCCGGACCGGCAAGGAGTACGGGGACCACAACAAGGGCGCACGATACCGACAGGGCATGGTGACGGTTGAAGGCGCGTACCACGCCACGAAGCGATCCCGACGCGGCGGTGCGGGCACGGTGGTAGCGGTTGCGGGTGACAGCCGCGAGGCGCGCGAGAGACGAGACCGCGGCCCTGCGGGGTTTGCGCGCGAGACAAGACATATAGGCCTCACTTTTCGGATTATCGATGGGCGGCCCATAGCAATATATGTACCATCGCGGTCAATGGAAGAGAATGTCCACAGACCCATGACGGCATCAGGCGCGAGGCAACGGTGTGGCCTGGAACGTCGCACCAGGAACGCCGTGTTCCACCTCTGATACGCCCATTTTTGTGCATGCGTCGGTATGATGATGTATACAAGATGTCGTGCACGATATGCACGCGCTTAGGGGCTCCGTGCGGCCTTATTGACGGCGCGCGCGTGAGGTCCGCCGCCATTCCTCCGAGCCCGGGCCACCACGGAAACCCGGGGCGTCTCCCACCCAGGGGGCCTTGCGGAACAAAGGCGGGAAAGACCGCATTTCGGGGCGCCGCCGCAGGTGCAAACAGCGGATTGGGGTAAGGATCGGGAGGCATGGCGAAGGACCATCACGGCGCGTCAAGATTCCCTTCCCGTTCTGCGGCCCGCGGATCCCCGATCGTTCCGGGGGGCTGTGAGCGGCGGGCGCCGAGCGTGCGGGGCCAACGCTGGCTGCGGGTCGCGCGGCGGGCCTGACCTTGGGAAGACCGTCATTCGGCCGCCGATTGATCCGCGCGATGCACGAGGGCGTACAACGGGCAGCCGGCGGCCATCGGTCGCACCCGGGATCTGGGATTGGCGGATTCCGGCAGGAGCACGGGCAAAGTGCGGGGGGTACGGAAGAAGACGGGGCGTGTCGCACGGTTGGCGCGCGAAACCGGGATGCAATCGCTGTCGGGGGCTAAGGGTGGGTCGCGGTCTTGCGGCGCTGGATAAAAAATGCGCACCGGACGCCTAGGGGACGTACCGGTGCGCAAACCCCGCTAGCAATCGTTCAGGGTCCGCTCCGTGGACCCGTATCGGGAGACGCCGTCGTGGACGCCTTCCAGGATGACGTATGAGTGGAGTCTCCGCCCTCCGTGGGCGGCGACGCGTCGGAGGAGCCGGTCTTGGCCTTGGGGTTGCGGGCCTTCCCGGCCCACACCTCCCGCCAATAATCCTTCTTCAGGAGGTAGGCCAAGATCGAGAGGATGACGAACACCCCGATCACATAGCGGCCGAGGGCGCGGCGCTCGAAGACCGAGGGATCGGAGGCGTAGCGCATCACATAGCGGCCGAGGGCGCGGCGCTCGAAGACCGAGGGATCGGAGGCGTAGCGCAGGAACGCCACGACCTCGGCCACCTGGCGGTGGTAGGCGGCCGGCGACTCGCGCCCCGGCACCAGGACCTTGCCGGTCTTGGTGACGATGCCGCCCCACGGGGCCAGGATGTTGGGCATGGCGACGTTCGGGAACACGTGGTTGTTCCAGCCCGAGGGGCGCTTCGGATCCCAGTAGAACGAGGACCTTGCCGGTCTTGGTGACGATGCCGCCCCACGGGGCCAGGATGTTGGGCATGGCGACGTTCGGGAACACGTGGTTGTTCCAGCCCGAGGGGCGCTTCGGATCCCAGTAGAACGACGTGAGATAGGTGTAGAGGAAGCGTGGCCCGAGGGCGCGGGCCATGTGGCTCAGGTTCGGCGGCGGCAGCCCCAGCCACTTCTTGGCCTGGGCCTGGGTCATGGCCGGCTTCATGCCCTTCAGGTAACTGCTCCCGCCGGGGAGCATGATGGTCTTTTGGATCTCGGTCTTGGTCATGCCGAGATCCGTGGCCAGGCGGTTATAGCGCAGATTGCTCACCGCGTGACAGGCGCTGCAGTGATCGGCGAAGAACTGCGCGCCGGCGATGACCGTGGCCTTGGTGAACGGCAGCGCGGGCGGGGCCGGTGGCGTCACCGGGGCGACCGCGGCATACGCCGCCGTGGTCAGGGCCAGAAGCGGGCCTAAGACGGCCAGGCGGAGGGGGGTTTTCATGAGCGCACCCTTTCCGGCACCGGCCGGGTCGGTTCAAAACGGCTGATGATCGGCAGCAGGACATAGAAGCCGATGTAGATAGCGGGCCTAAGACGGCCAGGCGGAGGGGGGTTTTCATGAGCGCACCCTTTCCGGCACCGGCCGGGTCGGTTCAAAACGGCTGATGATCGGCAGCAGGACATAGAAGCCGAT
Organism: Acidiferrobacter sp. SPIII_3; assembly: GCF_003184265.1. GTDB lineage: Bacteria > Pseudomonadota > Gammaproteobacteria > Acidiferrobacterales > Acidiferrobacteraceae > Acidiferrobacter. The sequence goes on from NZ_CP027663.1 coordinate 3,067,091, forward strand.
GTAGATACTGGTCCCCAGTCGTTCGATCAGGAAGTACTTGGGCAGCGGCGGCTGTTCGCCCACGTAGGCGAGCGTGAAAAACATCGCGGCCATGACGAGGATCATGATCCGATAGACCGGCCGGTAGCGGCTCGAACGCACCTTGCAACGATCGAGCCACGGCAGGAAGAACGGCAGGACGATGGCCGAAATCATGAGCGCGATGCCTTCGTACTTGTTCGGCACCGCGCGCAGCATGGCGTAATAGGGCGCGATGTTCGGCACCGCGCGCAGCATGGCGTAATAGGGCGCGAGATACCAAGGCGGGGTGACATCCGGCAGGCTCACCATGGGGTTGGCGCGAAAGAACGTGGTGCGCTCCAGGAACACGCCATGCATGGTCGGGGCGTAGAAGATGATGGCCGCGAAGATCGTGAGAAACACCGCCACCCCGAAGGTATCCTTCACCGTGTAGTACGGATGGAAGGGGATGCCGTCCACGGGCACGCCGTCTGGGCCCTTGCGGTCCTTGATCTCGATGCCGTCGGGGTTGTTCGAGCCCACCTTGTGGAGCGCCAGGATGTGGACCCCGATGAACGCCGCGATGATGAGAAACCACAGCACCGCATGCAGCGCCAGGAAGCGCTCGAGGGTCGCGGTCCCGACCCCCGGGCCGCCGCGCGCGAGCGTGGTGAGCCCCGGGCCTATGACCGGCAGCGCATGGATGATGGAGGTGATCACCTCCCCCGCCCAGTACGACAGGTTGCCAAACGGCAGGACATAGCCGAAGAACGCCTCGCCCATCATGAGGAGATAGATGAGATAGCCGATCACCCACAACAACTCACGGGGTCTGCGGTAGGAGCCGTACAAAAGACCGCGGCCCATGTGCAGATAGAGCAGGATGAAGATCAGAGACACCCCGTCGACATGGATATAGCGAATGAGCCAGCCCCACTTCGTGTCATACATGATGCCCTGCACGGAGTTGAAGGCCCCCGCGCTCGTGGGCACATAGTGGGCCATGAGGAAGAAGCCCGATATGAGCTGCAAGACCATCATGAACAGCAAAAGCGAGCCCGTGTAATACAGGATGTTGAAGTTCTTGGGGGCGTAATACTCCGTCATGTGCTCGCGTATCATGTCGCTTGCCGGGAAGCGCGCGTTGAACCAGTCCGCCAGTCTGCTACTCATATCCGTTCACCCCTGCCCGATGCCAGCGGCCGATCCAGGACCGCGTTTCTCTCCCTACCCGGCCGGCTGGCCGGGTCCCAATGATGCGCGAGACCCATAGACCCTCGAAGGCTCGCGAGTACCGCACTTTCCCGATCCCGCACGGATGCCTGTGATGCGCCATCCGTGTAGCGGACCGTCGAATTGGCCGCCCCTAACATAAATGCGCCTTTGGATACATCTTGGTGATGGTCACTGACTTGCCATTCGGCGCGTAGTGGTACTCGGGGATGCACATGTTGTGCGGGGCCGGGGAACCCTTGATGACCCGGCCGGACAGGTCGTACATCGACCCATGGCAGGGACAGTGGAAGCCCCCGAGCCACCACGCCGTCACCGACGCCTTCTTGGGGCCTTCTTGGGGCGGTAATGGGGGATGCAGCACAGGTGATTGCAGATGCGGATCATCACCAGCCACTCGGGCTTGCGCGCCCGGTACATGTTCTTGCAGTAAGGGGGCTGCTGGGGGACCGTACAGTTGGGGTCCTTCAGCAAGTTCTTCTTCTCGGCCTCGAGCAGACTCGCCAGCATCTCCGGCGTGCGGTTGACGATGATCACGGGCTTCTTCTGCCACGGGACCGTCAGCTGCATGCCCGGCTCGATCGGCGCCAGATTAACGGTCGTCGATGCCGCCGCGGCCTCGGCCGCGGTCGGCTCGAGGCTTTCCACGAACACTGTGGCCATCGCCCCCGCGACACTCGCCCCCACGGCGGAGGTCGCCGCGATGGTTAAAAAGCGCCGGCGGCTTGTATCCACCGTACCACCCATATCGCTCATCGTCTTTCCCATGCTCCTACCTCAGCCTTCGTTGTCGTTGCGCCGTGCCGCGCGGTCACGGCTTGCCAGATATCTCATCCCCATAAGCCCCACGGCCTGAACCCCGGGCTTGCAGGCCTACGACGCCTGACCGTGATCCGCCCCCTCCATCCACTCCCGGGCCTGCACGCGCTGGCCGCGATAGGGGTGGCCGGTGGCGGCCATGAGCGCGACATAGGCGGGCATCAGGGCCTCGGGGGTCGGCCACGAGGCGGTCGGGGCCCCGGGGTGGGTGCGCAGCCGCATCTCGGTGCGCGCCGGGCCGGGGTCGAGGACGTGCACCCGGACCGGGGTGTTGCTCAACTCCGCGGCCCACATGAGCGCGAGGTTGTCGGCCCCGGCCTTGGCCACGCCATAGGCCCCCAGTAGCCCTTGGGGTGGGCCGCGCAGGCATCGCTCGTAAAGAGCACCGCGCTGTCGGCGGCCGCGCTCAAAAGCGGCAGGCACGCCTGGGTCAGCAGGAACGGGGCGGTGAGATTGACCTGCAGGGTGTGGGTCCAGGTGTCGTGCGGATGGAAGGCGAGCGGGGTCAGCATCTCCAGGACCGCGGCGTTGTGCAAGAGGCCCTCCAGGTGTCCGACCTGATCGGTCAGCGCCGCGGCGAGCGCCGTGTAGTCGGCGGGGTGGCGACCGCCAGATCGAGCGGGTGGGCGATGGGGGTCGGGGCGCCCGTGGCGACGATCGCGTCATAGACCGCCTCGAGCGCCGCCACCTGCCGATCGAGCAGGATGACCTCGGCGCCGTGCCGGGCGTAGGCGAGCGCCGCGGCGTAGCCGAGGCCCTGGCCGGCACCGGTCACGAGCACCGCGCGGCCGGTCAGGGCCTCGGCCGCGGGCATGGGATGGGCCATCGGGGACTCCTTCACTACAGGGTATGGACGTAGGCGGCGAGCGCGGTCATCTGCGCGGTCGACAGCTTGCCGGCGACGGTGCGCATGATGGCGTGCGGGTCATTGGTACGGGTCTTGTCCTTGAACGCCTGGAGCTGGGCGATGACATAGGCCTGATGCTGACCGGCCAGACGCGGGAACCACGGCAGGAGTCCGCGACCGGTGGCGCCATGACAGGCCATGCACGCCGGCAGGTGGTCGGCGATCTTGCCGCCCATGAAGAGCTTGCGCCCGGCGGCCACGAGCTTCGGGTTCGCGCTCTGCCCGGGGGCGCCCTTCTGGCTGGCGAAATAGAGCGCGATCGCGCGGATCTTGTTGCGCGGGATCATCGCCGCCATGCCCCACATGATGGACTTGGCCAGGGGGTCGGCGCGGGTGTGGTTGCGGAAGTTTGCGCGGGATCATCGCCGCCATGCCCCACATGATGGACTTGGCCAGGGGGTCGGCGCGGGTGTGGTTGCGGAAGTCCTCGATCTGCTTCACGAGATAGGGCTCGCCCTGACCGGCGATGTTGGGGAACTCGCCCAAAGGCGAGATGCCGGTCATGCCATGACAGGCCGAACAGGTGCTGGCCACGAGCGAGGGCATCTTCGGGTGCGTGGCCACGAGCGGCGGCGTGCGCCCGGTCAGAAGGGAACTCGCCCAAAGGCGAGATGCCGGTCATGCCATGACAGGCCGAACAGGTGCTGGCCACGAGCGAGGGCATCTTCGGGTGCGTGGCCACGAGCGGCGGCGTGCGCCCGGTCAGAAGCCGCGCCTTGACCGGAGCGGCCTTGGGCTTGGCGGTCTTGGGCTTGTGGGTCGCGGTCTTGGCGGCCTTCGCCGATGACACCGGCTTTCGCGTCGCCGCCGGGTTCGCGGCATAGGCGGCGGTCATGACTGCCAGTCCCAGTCCCAGTGCTAATCTTGGGCTTGTGGGTCGCGGTCTTGGCGGCCTTCGCCGATGACACCGGCTTTCGCGTCGCCGCCGGGTTCGCGGCATAGGCGGCGGTCATGACTGCCAGTCCCAGTCCCAGTGCTAACGCCTTCTGTAGCCCTCTCATGCGTCTACGCTCTCCTCAAGCCTTGATGATGTTACGGGCAACGCCCCGGTCATTCCCGGCGATGCCGCCTTCACTGCCGTCCTCTTGTCCCGATAGGCGGCCACGAGATCACGGGCTTGCGGCCTGCTGCTACGGCCGCCGCCCGACCCCGTCCGCGCATCGCGCGCCTTTCCCGAAGGCACCCCGCCCGGTCTGTTCCATCCATAAATAAATTATTCTATGCATAAAGACATAAAGCTGACTTATCAGGTCAATAAAATATACATATGTTTTGAGGTAAGTAAAGGGGGCACGAAAGCGGCACGCCTTACGGGACGGGGTATTTGGGTTTGGGCGGCGTCGAAAGCGGGCCCGACGGGGCCTAAAGCGTCTCGGACTCGATCCTGCGCACGCCATACCCCGCATGGCGGCAGGCCCGCTGCACCGCGCTCCTGGGATGGTCGCCCCTGGACCGTGGGCCTTGACGGTAAGCCCCCAGCGCGGGGCCGGGATGTAACGCAAAAAGGCGGCGAGGATAGGGAGGGCCGGGACCGCACCCCGATCGTCGACGAAACGAGCGCTTGAGGGAGGTGGGAGGCATCATGCCTGCCGGCCGGGCGCGCCCCGAGGCCCCCGGCGATGCCGCGGGCAGGCTGAGCGACAACAGTTGATGGAGCGGGTCCCGCGATCCTGTCAGCGGGACGAGGCGTCCGAAACCCGTTCGAACGCAGGGGCGTTTCGTTTCTCGGCGTCAGGGGCCGATGCGTCCGGCCTCCGCGACCGATGGCGCGGCGCGGACAAAATGGCCCTGCATGAGGCGCACCTGATGATCTCGAAGCCACAAGGCCTCGGCGGCGGTGTCCACGCCCATGGCCATCACATCGATGGCAAGGTCACGAGAGATGGCGAGGATGCCTTTCATCGCCACCTGCCTGGACCGACTTTCGTCGATGCCGCGCACGAGCAACGGATCGATCTTGATGATGTCCGGCCGGAAATCCACGAGCACGCCAAGACCCGCGTAGCCCTGACCAAAGTGATCGACGGCGACACGAAAACCCGCGTCCCGGTAATCCGCCAGGACCGCAAGCGCCGGCGGGTGGGGCGCGGCCCATTCCTCGGGCGGGACCTCGAACAGGATGCGCCGCGTCGCAAAACCGGCATCGCGCGCGACACCAAGCACAGCCGCAATCGCGCGCGCGGGCGGGCAGGCCCCGCTCGTGGGCAGATTGACGGCAAGTCGCGCATACGCCCCATGGCGCATCGTCGTCGTGATCGCGCGCGACAGCCAATCATGGGAAAAATCCCAGACCGCGTCCGGGCAGCGCCCTGGCGCCAGCCGCGCCTGGGCCTCCAGGGCATACAGCTTGTGGTGGCACCCCTCGACGATCGGCTCGAACGCCAACACGCAAGGGCCGGACGCCCGATATCGGAGGCCCATGCCCGGAAGCCTGGATCCTTGTCCGGTGCCGGCAACCAAGAGATCCCGAATGCCGTCGCGATCCCGGGGCGGCGATATCGTAAGCCGCGCATGTCGCATGAGGGGTGGTGCCTTGTTCATAACCATATCCGAGACGAGCCGATTGGGAAGGATCGCGGACCTTGAGGCGATCGCGATGGGTACGGGTGCCAAGAGGCCAGAAAAACGGCGCAAGACTACGCATCCCCGCTGTAGAATCGCGCCCGGTTACGCCCGGCGTGCACATCCCTATGCCCGGGATACCACCCCGAGTCTCGCGCATCCCTTTAGCAAGCGGCTTGCGCGCCAAAACCATACCGTCATGGGGCGCCACTATACCGCCTCCGCTATTGCCGATTATTGTGCCTGTTACACCTTTCGTATCAACGTGTTAGCATGCCTGTATCAGAAAGAAGTCAGTCCGCCGCGAGATCGATTAATGCCTCCAGCCCTGGAATACGCCTATGTTTTCGGACAGACCATAACACCGGGCCCGCGGAGGATGGGTCGTATCGGCGCATTGCGGTCTGCGTGCCTTTGTCCGTAATCGACGGAATCGGAACCCTGAAAGCGTGATGCGCGAACCCAAAGAACGACGCGATCGCCGCGGCTTTGTCGAAATCGCCATCCTGGGTCCGCTCCAGTTGCGCGTCGACGGCCGCGATCGCCCCGTTCCGCCGCCCGCGGCGCGCCGCCTGCTCGTGTATCTCGCCATGGAAGGCGACATGCGCTCGCGCGACACCCTGACCTCGCTGCTCTGGCCGGGGATCGCGAAAGACCGCTCGCGCCCACGCTTGAGTCAGGCGCTCCATGGACTGAAGTCCGCGCTCGGCCGCCACGGCCAACACATCCTGCGCGTGGAGGGTGACGCCGTGGGCCTGCATGCGCACCATTACGGGCTCGACGCGCGCGCCTTCCGGGAACTGGCGACCTCGGGCTGCAAAGAGGATCGGGGACGCGCCCTGAACCTCTTGCGTGGGACGCCGCGCGGATACAATGACCGCGACAACGTCCGCTGGCAGTCCTGGTTCAGCCGCCAGATCGACACGCTCGCGGCCCTCGTCGCCGATCTGTTTCATACGGCATTGAACGAGGCGCGCGAACGCGGGGAATTGTCGCAGGCCCAGGACCTCGCGCGCCAATGGATCGGGTTTTCACCCTACGACGAACTCGCGCATCTTGCCCTCATGGAGACCCTGTGCGAATCGGGGCTCGAGAACGCGGCATTGGCCCATGCGGATCTCTTTAGCCGACGCCTGGCCGAGGAACGGGGGCGGCGCCCGGGAGAGGCCCTGCGCGCCTTTCGTGCGCGACATACGCAAACGGCCGCGCCCGTGACGCATCATTCGCCAATCGCGGAAGAACCGTCCCCCACCTTTCATAAGGGCGCGGTGGCGGTGCTGGCCTGCCATTTACATAAGGCCGGCGAGGATACCGAGACCTTGGTGGTACGCCATTATCCCCTGGTCGCCGAGATCGCGAGGCTCTTTGGCGGCCTGTCCCTTCTGAATCCCAACGGCTCGATGGAGGTCCGATTTCACGATCAGGTGGACGGTGCGCGCCGCGCGGCCGAGTGTGCGCTGCGCATCCGATCACGACTCTCGCCCGATGTCCTGATCGATCTTGGCATCCACTGCGGCACGGCCCTCGTGACCCATGACGCCAGCCCCCAGATCATGGGCGGCGTCTCGCGGGCCGCCCATGATCTGGCGTTTCGCAGTACCGGCGGGATATTGGTCTCACAGCCCGCCCGCGATGCCGCCGCCACCCTGTTCCGTTACGCCCCCGCCGACGACCCGGAGATGACGGGCCTCGCCGCCTTCCGGCTCGTCGAGCCCCGCGCGGCGCCCTCGGCGCACGCCCCGCCGCGAACCTTCGGCCGCGAGATCGAAGAACGCGTGCTGCGCGCCGCCTGGGCGCGGGTCGCGAGATCCGGGCGCGGCACCCTGATCCATATGCACGGGGAGCCCGGCATCGGCAAGACCCATCTCTTGCGCCACTTCGTTCGGGATCTCCCCGCCGATACCCTGATTCGCTACTATCATTGTGCCCCAGAGCATCAAAGGAGCGTGCTCGGCCCGATTGCGGAGGTCGTCCGGGACATCCTCGGCGGCCATGGAGACCTGCTCACCTATCCGGAATTGTCAGCGCAACTCGGCGCGCGGGGCATATGCGATGCGTGGCTCGTGGATGTGTGGGCGGCATGGCTTGGCATACCGGTCTCGGACCCGGTGATCGAGACGCGCACCGCCACGGCGGATTTCAAGGAGGCCTTGTATGAGAGCGTGTTGGAGGTTCTTGCCAATGGCCTAAACGAGGTGGCGCGCGTCATCATCGTCGACGATGTCCAATGGGCGGACCCGAGCTCGATGGAGCTTTTGGCGCTCTTCATCACGAAGATGGTACGCCTCCCATGCCTGGTCGTTCTCGCCTCCCGCGGACGCGGCGCGTTGCCGACGCCAGCCGGGCTCATCCCCATCGATCTGCCCTTGAAGCCGCTGTCAGTGGTCGCGGCCGCGCAGCTCGTCCTCGATATCGCCCCCGAGATGCCAGTGGGGGTACGGCGATCGATCGTCGAGCGCGCCGCGGGCACGCCGCTGTTCCTAAGGACCATCGCCCATCTGGCGCAATCCGCGAACGATGCGCAAACACCGATCCCGGACAACCTCCAAGAGATCCTGGTCGGGCGGATCTATGCCCTGGGCGCGGCCGCGGGTCTCGCCCAGGCCGCGTCCATCCTCGGGCAGTCGTTCCCATCCGAGCATCTGGCCCGCCTGTGGGCCTCCCCGGAAGACCACTTCACGCGGGCGTGTGGGGTCTTGAAGGATGCGGGCATCCTTGTGTGCGATGACGATGGGCAGACACGCTTTGCGCACGCGCTCTATTTCGAGGCGGCGCGGACTACGCTCGCGCGCGAACAGGCACGCGTCTGGCACCACAAGGCGGCCCTCCTCTTGAGTCAGGATGCGCGCTGGAGCGCGGCCCATCCGGAACGCCTCGCCGAGCACTTCACCCATGGCGGTGACCTAGGCGAGGGTCTGATCTATTGGCGGTTGGCGGCGCGGCGCGCGGCCACCCTTCTCGCGCCGCAAACCGCACTGCTGCACCTGACCACGGCACTCGCCGCCATTGAGGCATCGATCGATGCCGAGGCCTTCTGGCGTCACGAGCTCGCCATCCGTTGCGACTTCGCGGCCACCGGCTGGGGCGTGGAGGGCTTTACGAGCGAGCGTATCCGCGCCAACCTGACGCGCCTGCTGGCGCTTTGTGAACGATATGACGTGACCGGGCCACCGCGTTATCTCGTGTTGCGCGCCGCGTGGCTCGACGCCTTTGGGTTCGGTGATATGCGTGCGGCCGAGCGCGCCGCCGACACCTTGGCGGAGGCCGCCTGGGAATGCGAGGAACCGCGCTTTGGGGTGGCCGCCGGGCGCTTCGCCCAGGGGGTGTCACTTTTGTGGCAAGGACGGATCGAGGCGTCCGCGGCGGCCCTCGAAGATGGTGTCCGGGAATGCCGGCGCGAGTTCCATGCCTTGAGTCGCAAGCTCCTCGGCGAGGATGTCGCCGTAAGCCTGCGCGCCTACCGGGCCATCAGCCGTCTCGCCCAGGGGCGCATGGAACAAAGCCTCGGGGAGATCGATGAACTCGAACGCGAGGCCGAGGATTCCGGCGTCCATGCCACCATTGCCTATGTGCTCACGATCCACGGCGCGCTGGCGTTCTTCAAGCGAGACCTCGGGCGCGCCGAACGGGTCGTGGCGCGCCTGGAGGAGGTGTGCGCCGAGGCCTCGCTCACGTTATGGGCGACGGTGGCCTCGATATACCGGGCGTGGATACGCGCGGAGGCCGGCGATTGGACGGAGGATGCCGCCCGCCATCTGGCGACCGCGCTTTTGGGCATCGAGGCGATGTGGCGGAGCGGACTCGCATTCTGCGCCACCATCCAATGCGCGGCCCTGCTCGCCGCGGGCGACCCGGGATTCCCGGAGGCCATGCGCCACGCGCGTGACCTTGTCGACACCACCGGGGCATTCTTCATGCTGCCGGACCTCCTGCTGCAAGAAGGCCTATGGCACCGCCGGCTTCGTGATCCGCGGACGCGCAGTACCGCGCTTACGCTTATGCGCGAGGCCGAGATACGCGCCCGCGAACAGGGTAACCACCTGTTTGCCGGCAGGGCGCGCGCGGCCGCGGCCGATCCCCGTCGGACACGCCGCTAGTCGACGAGGCCCAGGCCTGGGCGACCTTGCCTGTATGGGCCCCGCGCTCCCTCCCTGCGCGGTCGCGAGCGCTTTACAGGCATTCCCATCCCCCATCCATCGGGTCGCCCGAGGCATCGGGCACAGCACGAAGACGCAAGACCCATGCCCCGCAGGCTGGGGAGTCGCCGCGCATCCCGTCGGACGCGAACCGGCCCCATTCATCCCCTTGGATCAGGCGCCACAGCACTTCTTGTACTTCTGGCCCGAACCGCACGGGCAAGGCTCATTGCGGCCGACCTTGCGCGTGATGATCCGCCGACCCGCGGCCTTCATCTCGGCATGGCGACGTGCAAAGCGTTCGAGATGACGGGGGTGTCGTTGACGAAACGCGTCCCAGAGCGCGCCCAGCCGCGCCGCCCCGTTGTCCTCGGCGCGCATCTCGTGCGCGCCCGTGAGGTGGGTGTGGACATAGCCGGGAGGACCATCGCCCCACAGGACGCTCACCGGCTCGAAATCGACGTCAACCTCGTCACAGGCGCAATCCGGCGTCGGGCAATAGAAGTCCACGGCCTCGTAGAGTTGACCATCGAGCTCATAGAGGTCGCGCCGGCCGCCCTCATACACCTCCCTCCACGGCAACTTCTCCCCCGGCCTCCATCCCGGCATGAACAGGGTCTTGGCAAGCGGTATGGCGCGCGGATCGCTCCGCCCCTTGGCGCGGTGCCAGAGACCCGCGATGGCGTCGAGCACCTCGCCATCGATCGCCTCGGTTATGGCGCGGATCTCGGGGTGGGCCGCCAGATCCAAGGGCCCTTCGCCATCAGACGCAAGCGGCAGGGCGCTGTCGATATCGAGAGCGAAGGCCGGAAGACCGGAAACCTCGCGGGCCGCGACCTCGTAATCCGCGCCCGTTTCCCAGGCATGGCGGACACAGGCACCGCGCGCCATAAGTGTGTCGCGCCCCGCGTCGCTTGCGATGATCACGGCGGTTCGACAGAGGCATTGCGGCGTGGGGCACGTGTGGGCCCAGATCCAGAACGCACCCGCGCCCCTATCCGCCAATGCGAATACCCCGTCGTCGGCCGCAAGCTTCCGACCCGTCGTCCCGGCATCCATCCCGCGCCACCCTCAATAGGACCGCTCCACGGGATGTTACCATGGCCCTGGGGCTACGATAAGCGCTGCGCTAGGCTGCCCATTCACGTCGCCTCAAGGATAAGACCGTGGTCGATCCCGCGGACCTCTCCGCGAACCGAAAGACCCCCTCTCGGGAACAACGCCCATACCCCGCGAGGTAGCCTCTGGATCCATTACGTATATAAAATTGGCTATTAATGGCATATCCATGGGGAATAGATGATATAATACCCATTATGGACACCGGACATGAATCGCTCAGTGACCGCGCCATCGCCGCGCGGCTCGGGGAGCGGCTACGCGCCTTGCGGTTACGCCGCAACCGCACCCAAGAAGACGTGGCCGCCCGTGCCGCCGTGAGTCTCGGGACCTTGAAGGCCCTGGAGGCCGGGCGCGGCAAGCTCGAGACCCTGATCGCGATCTTGCGGGAACTGGGCGCGCTGGCCGCCGTCGACGCCCTTCTCCCCGAACCACCGGTAAGTCCGCTGGCGCTCGCCCGCCGGGGGCGGGGGCGCCGTCGGGCCTCGGCTAAGGGCGGGGCGGGTCCAGATGGGCCCGCATGGTAACGCGCACGACGACCGCGATCGCACGGCTCTGGGGACAGGACATAGGGGCGGTCAGCTGGCTACCGGACCGGGAGCTGGCGGCCTTCGAATTCGAACCGCGATTCCTGGCCTTGGGTCTCGACGTCGCACCACTTGTCATGCCGCGTGCTCGGGCGCGCGGGCAGGTGTTCGTCTTCCCGACCTTGAACCGCGAGACCTTCATGGGCCTGCCGGGCCTTTTGGCCGACGCCCTGCCCGACAAGTTCGGCAACGCCTTGATAGACGCCTGGCTGGCCCGCACCGGTCGCGTAATCGCCGAGTTCAACCCGGTGGAGCGCCTCTGTTATATGGGCGACCGCGGCATGGGCGCCCTCGAATTCCGCCCGGCCCTCAACACCGACCTCAAGCGCCGCGTATCCGTCGACATCGCCGAACTCGTCGCACTGGCCCGCGAGGTGACCGCCGCCCGAGACCGTCTCGATGCCCGTGTCGGTAGTGGCGACGGCCCGGACGCCGAGGCCTTGCGCGACATCCTGCGCGTGGGTACCTCGGCGGGCGGGGCACGCGCCAAGGCGGTCATCGCCATGAATGGCGCCGGCCGGATCCTGTCCGGCCAGGGACCGGTGCCCGAGGGCTATGATCACTGGCTCCTCAAGTTCGACGGCGTGGCCGATCTCGAGCTTGGCAAGACCCGGGACCACGGGCGTATCGAATACGCCTACTCGCTCATGGCCTCGGCCGCGGGGATCACGATGAGCGAGTGTCGTCTTCTGGAAGAAAACGGCCGGGCCCACTTCCTCACGAAACGCTTCGATCGCGGGACCCTGGGCAAACGCCATCTGCAATCGCTCTGCGGGCTTGCACATTACGACTACAACGCCCCCGGGGCCTATGGATATGAGCAGGTGTTCGCGGTCATGCGCGAGTTGCGCCTGCCGCGCGCGGAGGCCGTTCAACAATACCGGCGCATGCTGTTCAATGTCGTGGCCCGCAACCAGGACGACCACACCAAAAACATTGCATTCCTGATGGATCAGGACGGCCAATGGCGGCTCGCCCCCGCCTTCGACATGATATACGCCCACAACCCGGGCGGCCGCTGGACCAGCCGTCACCAGATGACCATCAACGGAAAACGCGACGGCTTTACGCGCGACGATCTGCTGGCCGTGGGGCGGTCCCTGGGTATCCACGCACCGGATCGGATGCTGGGGGAGATCGTCGATGTCGTGGCGCGGTGGCCCGACTACGCGCGCGAGACCGGCGTCAATCCCGCCCGCGCCCGCGAGATCCTGAGCACCCTGCGGCTCGCGTGGTGATCGGCCGGCGGCCGCGCGCCGGGTCCTTTCGTCGCCTGCGGTCGCGCCGGACGCACACCTTTGGCATGATGCACAAAGACGATGAGATGGGGGCCAGACATGGCCTTGCGGTACCGGATAGCGCGGGCGGTGATGTGCGGCGGCTTATGCGCGCTGGCGGCGGGCGCCCATGCCGCACACGCCCCGATCCTCGGTCCGATCCATGGCGGGACGGTGGTCACCGTGCCCGGGGTGGGGCTCTCGCCGCCGGCGGCGGTGAACGGTTTCAATCCGCTTCTGATCTCGTCGGCCTTCGACCAGCAGGCGGCGGGCCTGCTCTATCAACCGCTCGTATGGGTGACGCGCCGATTCCATATCAACAAGACCTTGAGCATCGCGCGGCGCATCACCGTAAGTCCCGGCCACAGGGTTTTCACCGTCACCCTGTGGCGCCATTGGCGGTGGTCCGACGGGGCGCCGGTGACGACCGCGGACGTGGCCTACACCTACCATATGATTCAGCGCCTGGGACCACAGTTCGCCAACTACGGGGTCGGCGGCATCCCCACGGACGTAGCTTTGTTCCGGGTGCTCGGTCCTTACCGCCTGCGCATCACCCTGAAAAGCCCCGTCAATCCGCGCTGGTTCATTCTGAATGGGCTGGCGCTGCTGACACCCCTGCCGGAGGCCGCCTGGCGGCACGTCTCGATCACCGGCCTCTATGATCATCTGGCCGACCCGCACTTCTTCAGCGTCGTCGACGGGCCCTTCCGACTGGTATCCTTCGTCGCCGGACGCTATGTCACCTTCGGACCCAATCACCGCTTTACGGGCCCCGACAAGCCCTATCTCCATCGCCTGGTCATGCGCTTCCTGCATGATCCCGAGTCGATCTTCTTTGGCCTGAAGACCGGCAAGATCCAGATCGCCGATCTTCCCCACAAGCTCTTCCCAGGGCGCCGCGCCCTTCGGGGCTTCCGTGAACGCACGGTGGGCCCGGTATGGGGGTTCAATTACCTGGGCTTCGATTACGCCAACCCGCGGATCGCCTTCGTGCGCGATGCGCGCGTGCGCATGGCCATGATGCATGCCATCCGCCAGCGCCTCCTGATCCGCGTGCAGTACTACGGGCAGGGGGTGCGCGACTACGGCCCGATCCCGCCGCGACCACCCACCTATCTCTCACCGATGGCGCGCCGCCTCGAACGCACCGGCGCCTATGACCCGCGCCTTGCGCGCCAGCTGCTGCGGGCCGCCGGCTGGCACCGGGGTACGGGCGGCATCCGCGAGAAGGACGGGCGTCGGCTCGCATTCACGACCCTGCTGCCGCCCGGCCAGATCCGCGGTCCGACACTCATAAAAGACATGCTCGCCAAGGTCGGCATCGACATGCGTCTGCGTGAAAAGCCCTTCAACGAGATCGTGGCCATGACCCAGGGGCCGGACGCCACGAAATGGGACGCCATCTACCTCGCCTGGGGGTTGAGCGTCTATCCGAGCGCGCGCAACATTTTTGGTTGTGGCGGGGCCAACAACTTCTATCACTACTGCAGCCATCGCATGGACGCCTTGCTCGATGCCATCCCCACCGCATCCGGCAAGGGCGCCATCTATCGCTACGAGGACTACTTTATAAAGACCCAGCCGCTCCTGGTCCTTCCCGGTCAACGCCATGTCATAGAGGCGCGCGATGACATACATGGCCTTAAGCGCGCCTACTCGTCGATGGGCGGTTTCGAGCCCCAGTACCTATGGGTCGCGAGGCGCGACCGATGAGGCCTTCCCGACGACTCGCCCGAAAATGCCCGCAAACGGGCGGCGGCCAGCCATGAAAAGGGCGCTCCTCCAAAGACTCGGGAGCTCGCTTTTGTCGCTCGCGCTGCTCGTGACCCTGGTGTTCTTCATGATCTACGCCACCCCCGGGGGGCCGGCCTACAGCATACTCGGCGTCCATGCCACGCCGGCGGCGGTGGCGGCCCTGAACCACCAGATGGGGCTCGATCACCCCATCTGGCGCCAGTACCTCACATGGTGGGACCATCTGCTGCATGGCAACCTCGGCTACTCATTCACGCAGCACGCGCCGGTCGTCGATCTGATCGGCTCCTATCTCCACAATACCCTGCTTTTGGACGCGGTGGCCGCGACCGCGGCGATCATGCTCGCCATCGCGCTCGGTCTCGCGCAAGGGGCGCGCGCCCGCGACCTGGGGCGCGTCATCGGCGCCGGACAGATCATCGGCTACTCCCTGCCCACGTTCTTCGTGGGCACGGTCCTGATCCTGGTATTCGCGGCCGATCTCGCCTGGCTGCCCCCGGGCGGGCTCGGTGGCAGCGCGCGCTCACCTGGGCTTGCGAGTCTGTGGCGCCATCTGGCGCTGCCGGCGGTGACGCTGGCGCTGCCGCTTGCCGCCGGGTTGTCGCGCTATTTCGGCCACCAGGTGCGCGAGGAATACCGGCAAGACTATGTCCGCGCCGCGCAAGCGCGCGGGCTCTCTCCGTTGCGCATCGCTTATGGCCATGTCCTGCGCAATGCCGTGCGCCCGCTCGTGACCGTGATCGGCATGATGATCCCGTCATTGGTCGTGGGCGGGGTGTTGACCGAGAGCGTGTTCAATTACCCGGGGCTCGGATGGCTGTTGTGGCGTTCGGCACTGGAACAGGACTACCCCACCCTCACCGCCATCGTCCTCCTGATCGGGGTGTTGACGATCCTCGGCAACCTCGCCGCCGACCTCGTGAACACCCTGCTCGACGTGCGCGTGCGCTATGACTGACGATAGCACCCCGGCCCGGCCCACCCTTCACTCTGGCGGCCTCTTCCAAAGACGCAGGCGATGGCCGGCGGCGCTCGGCAAGGTGCGCGCGGACATGGGTGGCGGTGTCTTGTTCCTCGTCCTCGTTCTCTTTTCCTGGATCGGGCCCCTGCTCTACCCACACGACCCACTTGCCATCCACGCCCACCACATCCTCGCCGCCCCAAACGCGCGCTTCCCACTCGGCACCGATGCCCTGGGACGCAATGTCCTCGCGCGCCTCATGCGCGGGGGGCAGGCGACGCTTGCCATATCGTTGTGGGCCTCAGCCATAGGCCTGCTCGCGGGCCTCCTGTACGGCATGACCGCCGGCCTTGGACCGGCATGGCTCGATCGGGTGCTCATGCGCCTGCTCGACACCCTGCTTGCCATCCCGACGCTCGTCCTGATGATATTTTTTGCCGCCATCGTGCCGCTTAACGAGACCAGTCTCGCCCTGCTCCTCGGGCTCGTGGCGTGGCCTGGCATCGCAAGGCTTACGCGCAACGAGACACTCGCCGCGCGCGAACGCGATTATGTGCGCGCCGCCCGCCAGTTCGGGGCCGGGCGTCTTTATATAGCGCGTGTGCATATCCTGCGCGCCATGCTGCCGCTCGTGATCGTCAACGCCACCTTCCTCATGGCCGACATGATCCTCGGGCTCTCGGGGCTCAGCTTCCTCGGCCTTGGCATCCAGCCCCCGCATGCCTCCTGGGGCGGTCTCCTAAATAGCGGCGCCGGGCTCGCGGTCATAGGCTCCTGGTGGCTTATCGTATTCCCGGGGCTCGCCATCTTTCTCGCAATCCTGGCCATGAATATGCTTGGACAGGGACTGCTCGCGCGCCTCGAGGGGGAGCAGCGGGGATGACCACGGACAGACCCGCGCTTGCGGTATCCGGACTCACCCTGGGACTGACCCGCGACCGATGCGCGCGGGCGCTCGTGGAGGACCTGTCGTTTGACGTGGCGCGCGGCGAGATGCTGGCCTTTGTCGGCGAATCGGGGTCCGGCAAATCGCTCACCGCCGCGGCGATCTTCGGGCTGCTGCCCTCGGGAATCCGCCGCCTGGCGGGCTCGATCCGCGTGAATGGCACCGATCTCACCACACTGTCCGACCGCCGGCTGCGCGCCTGGCGCGGGCGCGACATGGGTCTCATCTTCCAGAACCCCTTGACCGCCCTGAGTCCAAGCGTCGGCGTCCAGGCGCAGATCGCCGAGACCTATCGCGTGCATAAGGGTGGGACGCGGGATGCGGCACGCACGCGCGCCCGCGCACTCCTTGCCGAGGTGGGGCTAAAGGCCCTGGCGACCGGCGGCGATTCCTACCCTCACCAACTTTCCGGCGGCATGCGCCAGCGCGTCATGATCGCCTTGGCGCTTGCCTGTGACCCGGCCCTGATCATCGCCGACGAACCCACGACCGCGCTCGACGTCCTGATCCAGGCACAGATCCTCGATCTGCTGGCGCGACTTCAGAGGGAACGGGGGCTCGCCGTGGTGTTCATCACCCATGATCTCAGGCTCGCCGCCCGCTACGCCGATCGCATCCTGGTCCTCTATGCCGGACGCGCCGTCGAGGAAGGAGGCGCGGCACGATTCTTCACGGCCCCGCGCCACCCCTACAGCCGCGCCTTGCGCGACGCCATCCCGACCATCCCGGGCACGGGTGGCCGTCTCGCCGAGATCCCCGGGCAACCACCCGGACCGGAGGTCCTTCCCGCCGGCTGTCGTTTCGCGCCGCGCTGCGCGAACGTTCGCGAAGACTGCCGGCGAACCGAACCGGCCATGACATTCGATGGGACGCGCTTTGCCTGCCTTCATCCGTGCGTGGGGGCGCCATGATTAGCGGACTGCGCGTCGAGAATCTGTCGGTCGAGTACATCGCAAGGCGCCGCCTTAGGCGCGCACGCGGCGAAACCCATAAGGCACTCACCGATATCCGCTTCACCCTGGCCCCAGGTGAGACTTTGGGGATCGTCGGCGAATCGGGCTCCGGCAAGACCACGCTCGGGCACGCGGTCTTGCGCATGACGCCCGTCGCCCGTGGGCGCATCCTGTGGGACGGCGTGGATCTCGCCACCCTGGGCGACCGGGAACTGCGCCCCTATCGCCGCGAGATGCAGCTCGTGTTTCAGGACCCGTACGAGGCCATGAACCCGCGCATGAGCGTAGGACATATCGTCGCCGAACCGCTGTTCCTCGCCTGCGATCTCGACCGCCATGCGCGCCGGGCGCGGACCGTGCAACTCCTCCACCAAGTCGGTCTCGATGAGTCGCTGCTCGGGCGCCACCCCCGTGCGCTCTCCGGCGGCCAGCGCCAGCGCGTCACGCTCGCGCGCGCACTCGCCACCGAGCCGCGTCTCCTGGTGTTAGACGAGCCGACCTCGGGGCTCGACGTCTCGCTCCAGGCACGCATCCTGAACCTGCTGCGCGACCTCCAGACCGACAAGGGTCTGAGCTACCTCTTCATCAGTCACGACCTCGCGGCGGTCTCCTATGTCGCCCAACACACACTGGTGCTGTTTCAAGGGCGGATGATGGAACAGGGGCCGACGGACGCCCTGCTCCGCCACCCCGCCCATCCCTACACCGCGGCACTGCTCGCGGCGCTGCCGGCACCCGTCCCGGGATGCGCGCCCAAAGGCCTGGCGCCCGCGATGGATCCCATCACCGATCCCGCACCCGGCGCCTGCGTCTATTACCGGTGGTGCGCCCGGGCCCAGCCGCGCTGCCGCGTGGAGGTACCAGACGCCACGCCTTTTGACGATCACCGTCTGGTGGCGTGCCATTATCCAGCGACACGGGATCCCTGAAGGCGGGACACGAGCCGCTCGAGACAACGGGTGAGCCTGAACACCGGGACCATAGCCGCTACCGGGAGATACCGACGACCGCAATGCTCGGCCTTTAAGAAAAACCGTTCCGGTGGCACACGCGGTAGCCGTGGATACCTCGATGGCGCCTGGCACAAACGCGAGGATCGGGATCAAGTCCCCTTACGAGGCGTGTCGACACATGGCCCGCACATCACAGGTCCGGCAAACCACGCCCGGGCTCGGCGGACAGTCTCTAGCCCGGAGTCGCGCCGCGACCGACAAGACCTCGGCTTCCGCGGCCTTGATCTGATCCGGCGCCACGTCTATGGCGATGCGAGCGCCCGCATGGAGGTCATGGACATAAGCGGCGCGTATATCCAGGCCTTCCCGGCGTCCCGCATCCACGTATATCTGCAGCTGCCGATCGACGTGCTGCCCATTATCCGTCGCGGTCTTGTAATCGACAACGACCAGCGCACCGTGGCTCCCGCCCTCTTCCCCCAGTATGACATCCGCTCTTCCCGCCACCACCACATTGTCCAGATGCAGCTCAAACGGTCTCTCCACCGCCCAGGTCCGCTTCAGGTCCTCACCGTGGCTGGTGACATATCGATCAACCAGGCGCCGTGCCCCATCCCTCATCTGGCGATGGGCCGGCTTACTGGCCGCCGGCAGATAAAATTCCTCATCAAAGAGGTCCTCGATCCACCGGGAGTCCGGCGCCTCCTTGTGTTGTCGCGTGTATTCGGCCACGTTACGCAGGATATGGTGCACGGCCTTGCCATAACCAAGCTCGGGAGCCAGGGGCGGCTGAAACCCTATGAGTCTGCGCAAACGGTATGCGAGCCCGCAGATCTTGAATTCCGCGAGTTCCGAAACGGTTACGGACAGGATATCGGACTCATCATTTCCCGCATTGGCTACTGATGGAAGCGAAATCGCTTCGCAATACCCTGACATCTTTTCCGCGACATCACGAATGAACGGCGACGGTGGGACTTTCTGAGTATTGGGCCGATCGTGCGTAGACAGCGATAGCCAATCCCGTGCCCTGGTCATGGCAACATAGAAGAGGCGACGCTCATCATTGAGGGAACCTTCGTATCGCGCCTTATTAAACAGCTGCTCCGGCACCAACCAGGTCATCGGCTTCCCCGTTGCCTGCGGTGGGAATCGCCGCGCCGTAAGGCCGGGCACGAATACGACGGGCCACTCCAGGCCCTTGGCCTTATGGATCGTGGTCAGATCGACAGCGTCCATAGTGAAGGCCTCTTCTCCGTCAAACCCTTCCCATTCTCCCAGCGCCCAATTTTGGATGTAGATCGCAAGCCAGCGAAAATACCACTCCCCGCGATCCTGTCCGCCAATGACCTGGCCTGGGACATCAGGGTCCAGGCGAGGACGCCTGTGCGTTCTCTCGAAGTCCACGAGGATCCCCGAGCAACGCGCAATGGTGCCGAGACGTGCGATTGCGCAACCGTCCCGCAGGTCCCACGATGAGACACCACAATCACCCAGAAGCGCGTAATAATCGCCCACCAGATCCGCCGGCCCCGTCGCGTCCTGCGCCTCAAGGCGCCAGCGCTCGAGGCGTGCATACACTCGCTTTCGTCGGGCACCTTTGAGGGCGAATCGGTCGCCATACGCCCGCACAAGATCATCCAGAGTCCCGGGCTCCTCGACCGCATAAGTCGTGGGTCGCCATCCATAGCCCGCCAGGTACGCAAAGGTGCGCCCGAAGAGTTGCGCGTCTGCCTCTCTGAAGAGACCCGCACGGCCACCTGGCTGCACCGGTATTTTGTGGGCCGCGAACGCCGCCAGCAAGCGTTCGTAGGACGCCGACGACCGTACCAGGACCGCGATATCGCGATACCTGAACCCCTTGACGGCCAGCGCCGCGATGGTTCCCGCGATGCGCTTCGCTTCTTCCTCCTCGGTTGATAGGCGCCAACAGTTCACCTCAATGTCCCCTGCGTCTCGATGCGTCCGCATCTCCTTCTCGAGACGCCCCTCGATACTCTTGGCAAAACGATTCGCGGTCTTAATTATGGCCGGCCGGCTACGGCGGTTGACAGTGATCGCAAACGAGGCCACGTTTGGATAACGCCCTGCAAAACCTACAATATTGCCGACATCCGAGCCGCGCCACTGGTAGATCGCCTGGTCATCGTCGCCAACCACGCAGACATGGACCGGGGACGTCGCAAGACGTGCGATTAGCGCCTCTTGCGCAGGATTTATATCCTGATACTCATCGACGACGAGATGCCTGAGTGGATCATGGACGGCTGTGAATACGCGCGGGTCGTCGAGCGCCTCCACGGCCTTCGTTATCACCTGACCGAACGTGAGGAACTTGTGGCTCTCGAGCTCTTCATGGAATCGCTCGAGGATATCGCCAAACGGCTCTTGCAATTGACTTGTCTCTATGGCTTCGTTTTCCACGACTTGAAGGTTGCGGGTGAACGCCTTGAGGGACGAAAACAGCTGCCCGTCTATAGCCTTCAACTGGATTGTCCTGTGGACGCGCATGAGGAACGCGGTTAGTTCATGCTCATCCAGAACATCGAAGTTGTCATAACGCGCCACATATGTCTGAAGGAGATGAAAACAATAAGAATGGATCGTCCCTATGAAACATCCGTTCATCTTCCCCAAAAATGCCTCGCCGAGCCGCTCAGCAACCCGCTGCTCGACGCGGCGCTTGAGCGACTGGGCGGCGCGATCCGTGAACGTGAACGCAACCACGGCTGCGGGCTCTACACCCTCGGTAAAAAAGTCGGCGATGCGCTGGGCGACCACCTCGGTCTTTCCGGAACCCGCGCACGCGATGATCTGAAGGTGGGATCCACGATGCCGAATGGCCCGCAAGGCGTCTCCCGTGAGTCGGGGGCTATTCATGCGCGCGGCACCCGTCGGGCAGCTGCGCCAAGGCTTACCACTGAAGGCTCGCGCCGTTTGCGGGGTGACTGCCGTCGCACGATCACGGCCGCCACCCTTCTTGCCTTGCCCGAAGCGCGATCTCGGCGCATGCCCGGGCATCGGATCCGGCCTCATGATGATTGAGGGGGATACCCAAATGACGGCAGACATCGGGTAGGCGGGTGGGGTAGATGCCCCAACGCGCACGGGCCAGCTGCACGGTGCAGATAAACCGCCGGGCAGGGGCGGTCAGGCCATAGTGCTCGCAGCAGCGCATAAGCACCCCGCGGTCAAAAGCGGCGTTATGGGCCACGAGGTAATCGGCCCACTCCATGTATTCCCGAATCTGGGGCCAGGATTCGGCAAATGACGGCTTATCCCGGACGTCGTTCCAGCGCAGTCCATGGATGTGGGTGAAGGTGAATTGGCGGCCAGGGGGACGAATCAAGAGAGTGCGCTCGGCAACAGCGCGCCGGCCCTCCACATAGACGAGACCGACCGCGCAGGCGCTGGTGCGGCTGTGATTGGCCGTTTCGAAATCTATGGCAAGAAATGCGCTCACTGGCATCCCGCCCCACCGGAACCTCCGGCACTCCCCGATGATCCAGGATGCGCGCGGATTTAATGTCTTTTCAGTCTAGGTGGCCCGACGCATGCGTGCAACCATGAGTATGCGGAACGTGAGTGGCCGCATGGACGACGATCTTCGGGTAGCGGCCAGACGCATTATTTGGCCGAGGGATCGGCTTTAGCGCCGTACGCGCAGCCTTGGTGGTCTCCGGGGCGGTAGCAACAACGGCCGGCCGTGGGGGTCGCGCCCCCACTCACAAGCAAGGCCTTCACCTGCAAGCCGCGGATGAACACCCATCGGTTTGGGCCATCAAGGCACGCCCTCACGCGCGCAAGGCCAGGACGGCGCCCGCCGCCACCACCAGCGCCCCGAGGCGTAGCGCCCCGACAAAACCCAAGGGGCCGGCGCCACACGCACCGTACACCGTGGCCGCAACCGCGACCCCGAATGTCGCGCCGACCATGCGCGCGGCGTTGGCAAGGGCCGAGGCCGTACCTGAACGCCCAGGGGCGACGGCACCGGCGGCGAGCGCGAGATTGGGGCCGGTGGCCAACGCCATGCCAAGGCCCGTGAGGGCAAGCCCACCCTCGGTGAGCGCCAGTGGCGCGCCGACACGGCTCACTGACACCACCGCGAGGCCCATGGCGATCAGCGCCATGCCGGAGCCGATCAAGGCCTTGGCGCCGAAGCGGGCGCTCCAACGCCCGGTCTTGTGCGAAAGCGCGACGAAGATCATGGACATGGGCAAAAGCGCGAATCCGGCTTCACCCACCGTCAGGATGCCAAAGCGCTGCCAGGCGAGCGGCACGAGGAACAAGAGACCATACATGCCGAAGGTCATGGCGGCCGCGACCCCCATGGCGTTCACCAACGCACCCTGGCGCAAGAGCGCGAATGGCACCATGGCGGCGGCACCCGCGCGGCGCTCGACGATGAAGAAGCCCAGGGATGCGGCCATCCCGGCAAGGATCGCCACAGCCGCGTGGGTAGGCGCGGTGGCGGCGTAGGTGAAGGCACAGAGCGCGCCGATCGCAAAGGCCTGTCCGGCGAGATCGAGATGGCGGCCGGCTGGGGCCTGCGATTCGGGGAGAGAGCGCACGGCCCACGCGGCGACGAGCGCCAGCGGCGCGGTCACGAGAAAGATGCCACGCCAGCCCGTGACCGCCACCAGGAAGCCACCCAAAGGCGGGCCGATCACAAACGCCGCCCCATTCATGCCAGCCCACACGCCGATGGCATGGGCGCGCCGGGCGGGCTCCTGCCACAGCACGCGCACGAGCGCGAGTGTCGCCGGGAGAATGAGCGCCGCCCCGACCCCGGAAATGACACGGCCCGTGACCAGCACCCCTATGGTGGGCGCAAGTCCCGCCACGGCGCACCCAGCCGTGAAAACCCCGAGGCCCCAGAGCGCGATGCGCCGGCGGCCAAGGAGATCGGCGAGCGTGCCGCCGGATAGCAGCAGGGCCGCATACGCGAGATTGTAGGCGGCCACCACCCATTTTATCGTTGCGACCGGCGCGCGCAGCGCGACTCCGATGGCGCGCACGGCGAGGTTGACCACCGAGGTGTCCACCTGAACCACGAGAACGGCCAGACACAAGGCCCAAAGCCATCGCCGCTCCAGGTCGGGAGCGACCACGACTACGCCCGCCAACACGTCCTCGTTTCCACCGCCATCACGCATGCCGCCCCCGAAAAGCCTGCAGACTAACCAACGGGCAGCCGCTATGGTACGGTGGCCACCGAAGTCACACGGCGTCTTCAGGGGTACCGTTCACTCATGTCCAATGCCTACAAAATGGCCGAGATTGCGCGCCTCGTGGGTGAGCCGGCGCGCGCTCACATGCTGCTCGCGCTAGGCGACGGACGCGCCCTGCCAGCCGGGGAGCTAGCGGCATGCGCCAATATCACCGCACAAACCGCGAGCGGCCATCTGGCGCTCCTCGAGCGCGCGGGCCTCATCAGCGCCGTGCGCCAAGGCCGGCATCGTTACTTTCGCGTGGCCTCCCCCGAGGTGGCGGCACTTCTCGAAGCGACACTGATCGTTGCAAGCGGCGTCCGTCCCGGGCAACTCTGCCCGACGCGCGTCGATCCGCTGCTGGCCGCCGGACGCACCTGCTACAACCACCTCGCCGGACACCTCGGGGTCGCGCTCTGCGAAGCCTTGGGCGCGGCGGGGCATGTGATCGTGGGCGAGGACGGCGCGCACCTGACGGAAAGCGGGCTTACCGTCCTCGCGCGCTGGGGCCTCGATGTCACTCCCCTGCGCCGCCACCCGTACACACGCACCTGCATCGATTGGAGCGAGAGGCGGCCGCACTTAGGAGGACCCGTCGGTGGCGCCATCTACCGCCAGTGCCTGGCGCGAGGATGGGTCACGCATCACCTGGACAGCCGCGCGGTGCGCGTCACCCCCGAGGGACGCAAGGGGTTCGCGCGGGTATTTGGGCTTGCGCTCCCCGCGCCGCTTATGGCCCGCAAACGCAGCACGCGACGCCTCGCCTAGATGGGCGCCAAGGGCACGGGCGAACTATCAGACGCGTGGCCAGGGCCCATGGCCGGCCAAGGAGTCGTCGCTGTCTTATTCGCGAAACGGGAAAGCCCGCAAGCGGCCGGCCTCCACGCAATCCGGCGTGAGCCGCACTGCCCGAGAAGTTTTGGGAAACAACACGCAAGACAGCGCGGGATTCGGGATCGCTAATGCAATCTGAGATCGTAGCACCAGGGGCGCATGACCGTGGCCGTGACTTCCAAGGCCCGTGCATGATTGGGATTTACGAGGACGTTGTATTCCTCGGGCACGACGATGGACGGGATCTCGAGCACCGCGGATCTCGATTGGTCGAGCCATTCATCGCCATACCGCCTGCTTGCGGGGCTCGCGGGCAATGCATCCCAAGCGACGGGCGCGGCGGCAAGCGTAAGCGTCTCCCGCGCCCGCCATAACCTGTCGGGTATGGTGACCCGGACCAAGAAACGGTCCAAGGGGAGCGTGCCTTGCGAAAGATGGACGATGGTCTCGAGTGCCGCAAGGGCAATCGAAGAGGAACAATAGAGCACGGCGCGACCGGGGCTATTCCAGCGGCCACCCGTGATCTTGGCCCCCGCGCCGGAGAGGCCGTCGACACGATGACCGGACATGGTGGCGGCGATCCGCCAAACGATCACGCGTAGGCGCCAGATTGCATCTGCGCGAGAAGAGTCGCAATGATCTCCTGGCCGGCGATGGTGTCGAGAAACTCACCAGGTGCCTTGTTGCCAAGCGCGGGGGACGGCTGGTCAAGCCATCGCGCGATCCATACACCGGCATCGAAAGGCTGCCCGCCCGCGCCCGATTCCGCCACCATGACCTCGACTTGACCGATCAGCCGCTGTAATCCCAGGATGCGCTCCGACTGCTCGGGCGGAAAAGAGGCCTGCTGGGCGAGCTTGCGCTTGGACGTGGATGCGGGCAGACGCAGCATGCGGTAAATGCGCTCCTTGGGTAAACCCATGGCGCGACTCGTACGCACGAGTTCCGCGGACGACACCCCCTTACGGATCGCGACCACCCGGCTGATAGGGTCGATTTCAAAGGCCGCGGCGAAGTGGCTACGCTTGCCGGTCCGCCCGATGGCACGAGGAGTCGACGGCCGTGCACGCCTCGCGGTGACCTTTGGCTTGGGCATGGACATAATCGTCCCTCGCGAGACTTTTGGTAGGCCCATTAAGGCCCCTTAACTGGGGGTTGTCAAGGAACGGGCTTGGTTCGCAGCAATTCTCAATGTGAACTGGCTCCGCCTCGAATGGGGGCGTCCGCTTAAGAATTTACGGGGCTTGCAGGAGCCTTTGTCGGGCATCGGGCACCAGCGGGTAGACCAGGACGCGCTTGGGGCTTGCCCCATGGCGTTCGTGATGGCGATCCTCACGGCCGCGGCCCGTGGTGAGACCGACGTCGATCCAGTGGGCCGCGCGGTAGCAGTGGCCCGTAAAGCGTGTGGGATCAACAAAGGTCTCAGCCAAAAGGGGCGGACGCCGTAGGCGGTTTGCCAATCGAATGGGTTCCATGGCGGCCCTCAACTGCTGTCGGGCGCGTCGATGTCGAGACCCCGCAGCATGAAGTCGAGCAAGGCCTCGAAACTGTCGAAACACATAAAAGTTGTGAGCGCCCGAATGCTGTCGAAAAAGCTTTTGCGGGTGGGGAGGGTCGCGCGCAACACGCGGTATTTTTGGTTGGTTATTTCCTGGAAAGTGTGCAGCAGGAAAGCCAGCAGGTTGAAGGTGCACAGCAGCGAGGAGAGATACTTCTTGCCGTGCCCAAAATTGTGTTCAAGATGGTACCCCTTGGTCTTCAGAACATTGTTGTTGCCATTCTCGATCCTCCAGCGCGCGCGGCCCGCTTCAGCGACTTTCGCGACATGAGCTTTATCGAGTGCATGCTGGGTGATCCAGGCGTTCTGGTATGTCTGCTTGCCCGCGGCGTCTTGGGTGGTCAACTCCAGCCAATTGACCGCTAGGGCATCGTCGCCCTCGCGCAAGGGAACGTGGTTGACGAAACGATAGGTGTCAGTCCAGGCTTTCTTGCCCTTGCGGCGCAGGACCTGGTGAGTCTGTATAGCCCCCTGGGCGGTGAGATCTTTGATCGATTCGGTGAGCGTGACGTGGGAGCTCGGCTTGCACACGAAAAGGAAATGGAGTCCCAGGCCCAAGACGGTTTCGCACATCGGCTGGCGGCTATACAAGTCGTCGCCCAGAATCGTCGCGTTGAGCGCTTTGATGCGGGCACCATGGGCGGTAAGCCACCGCTTGGCTGCCGCCGTTTCACAATCCTGCTTGTCGTGACCGTCCTGGGGGGTCACGAATTCCGGCGCCAGCGCGATGACCTGGTTGCGTTCGGGAGACACCACGACCGGTGTAACCACCGTGTGCTGATAGCTGACCTCGCCCTTCCTGTGTTCGATCTTCGTGCACTGCCGGCAATGGACGGTATGAGAATGGTGATAGCTTGTCCCGTCTAGGGCGATCAGCAGCTGGCCGGCACCGTTCTGGGATGAGGAGAGAGAAACGCGAAAAGGGTCAATATGGCCGCCCGCGTTCAGTGCCTCGAATGTCTGTTCGAATAGGGGGTGACATGACTGGGCGCCACCGGGTCCAGCAGGTTGCGGATGCAGTTGTCAGTCGGGATCAGGTTCATGCCAAAGAGCGTGTGCGCGTTGCTCTGGCCTTTGGTCTGTTTCATCGTCCTCTGATAGGCTAGAAACGAAGGGCTTTGCATAGTGAACACGGCAAAGGCCGCCAAGGCCGCGTCTTCCATGGCGTAGACGCAGTTCTTTCCCGTCCGCTTGTCCGGGAACCGCTGCATCAACTCCCTGAGGGAGGCCACTAATCCCTTAAAATCAAGGGGGCTCCCAACTAACGGAAAAGCCAAGCTCTGCTCGCTGAATATTATGACCCAGCGCTTTATACCGTGAACCGTAACTTTTGTCCAGCCCCCGGACATACCGGTTCATGGCCGTGACCCGGTATTGATAATCATTCCTACATTTAGAACTGCTGCTTGGTTCGGGATGCGATGGGGCACGCCCCTACCCTGGGAAACGCCGGGATTGCACCACTATCGACCCGCGCGCAAAGTGGTATGCCATGTGGCGGGGACCCGCGGGAGAGGGCCGGAGGCATCGCCGCCCGCAAGAGAAAAGCCGTTCCTGCCGGGCCAGGAATGAACAGACCCGATGGAGTGGCGAGCAGTAAGCCGCCAGCGCCGGGGCGAGTAAACACCTTGAGCGCCGCTGGCACGAGGGTATATTCTTGAGATGCTACACGCGGTTCAATGACGAGCAAGCCCGGCACATCGCCGATACCTTACGTGTTGCCGCGGTGGCGGAGTTTGGCTTTTTTGGCTATACGGGCGGACTTGAGCATCGCGACTGGTTACTGGCGTTGTTGTCCGCTTGCGTATTCGTCCTCATAGAAAGTGCAGCCGTATTAACGCTGAGGAAGCGGCCGTGAATATTCCCATAGAACAACTCTACATCGGTCTAGGCTGGTTTGCGCTTATAGGGGTCGGAGGCCTAGTTCTGGCCTGGATGAATCATCGCGGGCACAAACGTATCACGAATTCATCACCCCAACCTGGCCGCGCGAAGCATGGTTGTGGTAAGCCGCCGACTTCCCGATGACTGGCAGAGCCGCGATGCCTGCCACTCGCTTCTGCGCGAAACCTTCGCCAAGAAGCCGCGTATTATGGAACTCACTACCTGATTAGCAGCTCGCTCAAGTTGATTCTCGTGTCGGATCTTGTCATTGGCGTCAGGAAAGAGACTGGATACGAGGAAAGGGCCGCGCGGCGGCGCGTGCGGGCGAAATTCACGCTGAACGGATGCTTGTACCGTTTATCAATCACGGACCCGAGGATCGAGGAGCGTTACCTAACGCAGCGATGGGGATTACGACATTGGCGAAGCTGCCTTGTGTATTAGCCTCGTTGAGGTGTGGAATGGTTTTTCCTATCACGTGGTCGCGTCGGTAATCACAGAGGGTCTATGCAAGGATATCGGCAATGAATGATATTCGGCTCTATCCGACTTTCCCCACGGTATCGACTTGATAATCAGGCAGGGCTGATGGGTGTGGCGGCGTAAACGGGCCAGGGTGGGATAGGCGTTAGGTGGGGTGATATCTGTCGGGGCGTACAAGGGCTTGCAATGGAGGGTAAACACAGGTCTCCTCTCAGTTGTTGACCAGTCATCGACAAAGAGAGGAAACCCAGAGCCGCCTGACGTTGCTGGCGAAAATACACCGCCTGAAAGACCTAAAAATCACCGCCTTCTCATTCCAACAACGCGATACGGAACGCCATCTCTGGGTCAAGCCCTTCAAAAACGGTTGCCGCTGCCCAGTGTGTGAGCGCCGCTGCCCAATCGTGCGCCAGGCCCAGGAGGCCCGATCCTGGGAGGACGTAGCGATCTTGGGCCGCAAGACCCTGTTCTGGTATGCCCCCAAGGAGATCCTCTGCCCGACCCATGGGCTCGTGCAGGAGAAAATCCCCTGGGCCGCCCCTTATGCCCGCATCACCTATCGCCTGGAGTTTCGGATCTGCGCGCTCTGCCAGATCATGACGCAAAAGGCAGCGGCCGCCATACTGAAGATGGCCCCATCGACGCTCTCTAACTGTCTGCACCGGGTCATCACCCGGGTGCGCACGGGCCACACGATCCGGGGCTTGGTGACCCTCGGAGCCGATGAGATCGCGTATTGCAAAGGCCGGAAATATGCCACGATAATCTATGATTTGGACCGTTCGCACGTCGTGTGGGTGGGTCAGGGCAAGGGGCGCGAGACCATCGACCGGTTCTTCAACGAACAGTTATCGGATGGCCAGAAGCAGCGCATTCGCTGGGCGAGTTGCGACAGGGGCCGCGCCTACACTGGGGCCATTCAACACCACTGCCCGAACGCCACCCTCGTGATCGATCGCTTTCATGTGGTGAAGGCCTTGAACGAGGCGCTTGATGCCGTCCGGAAAGACGAGTGGCGGGGACTGGATAAGCGGGGGCGTCAGGCCATCAAGGGGCTGCGGTGGATGCTCGGGATGCATGCACGCAATCGCTCCAAGAAACAGTCGCGCTTCTTAAACGCGCTACGCACCTCCAACCGGCGCATCCATCGCGCTTGGGTCTTGAAGGATGAGTTCGAGCGCATCTGGCATTTCACATATCCCGGTGCGGCGAGGCAGTTCTTGAAGCGCTGGATGACCGCGGCCTTGAGAAGCCGGCTGCCCTCGCTCAAGACCTTTGTGACCACCGTACGGAACCACTTCGACAATATCCTCTCCTTCATTGAACGCCCGCTCACCAATGCCGTGGGCGAAGGCATCAACCGTCTACTCAAGATCGTGAAGAACCGGGCCTCGGGATTCCGCGGTTTGGAGCCCTTCGCTGACCTGATCTTCCTTACGATCGTGCACCTCGATATCCCTGCGCACATTCCTTCCGATTTGCGTACGCTGTGAGGGCAGAGGAAAACACTATGAGGCTAGGGAATCTGCGGGTTTTATTGGTGGGGAGATCCGGATATAGCCTGATATTCTTACCATTGGCCACTCGACGCAGGCCATAGATCAATTCATCCGGCTACTGCACTCGCACCGTGTGACTGCGCTAGCCGACGTGCGCTCCTCACCGTTCAGCAGACACAACCCTCAGTTTAACAGGGATTCTCTGCGCGCCTCCCTCAAAGACGCTGGGATCAAGTACGTTTTCCTTGGGAAAGAGCTTGGCGCTAGAAGCAGAGACGACCATTGCTACGTGGGTACCAAGGTGAGTTATGCTCGCTTGGCCCAGACCCAGCTCTTTCAGCGTGGAATTCAACGCCTCCTCGACGGTGCCGCCCTGCATCGCATCGCGTTGATG
Organism: Acidiferrobacter sp. SPIII_3; assembly: GCF_003184265.1. GTDB lineage: Bacteria > Pseudomonadota > Gammaproteobacteria > Acidiferrobacterales > Acidiferrobacteraceae > Acidiferrobacter. Next base: position 3,097,164 of record NZ_CP027663.1, read on the forward strand.
TGTGCGGAGCGTGATCCTGTGGACTGCCATCGCACCATCCTCATCGGTCGGGAACTTTGTGCGCAAGGCGCGTCTGTGAGCCACATACTCGCTGATGGACAACTTGAGGCGCAATCTGACGCTATCGGTCGACTTGTGGAGCGACTTCAGCTCGGCGGAATAGACATGTTCCGTTCTTACTCTGATGCGATTGATCAGGCCTATGCGATGCAGGAAGACGCGATCGCCTTTGACCGTGATGCGCAGATAGCGCAACGGGACTCCACCACAAAAGCATCCACCTGAACAGCGGCTGATCATGAAACTTTTTACGATCGGCTTCACTAAATCAAGCGCGCAGCACTTCTTTTGCCGCCTCAAAAAGTCGGGCGCGACGAAGATCATTGACGTCCGACTTAACAACATTTCGCAACTCGCCGGCTTCGCTAAACGCGACGATCCACGCTATTTCGCAACGGAGATCTGCGGCATGGAATATGAGCACGCCGAAGCGCTTGCGCCAACCCAAGACATTCTGGACGAGTACAAAAAGCACCATGGCGATTGGGATGTGTACGCCAAACAGTTCAATGAGTTTATGGCGCTACGGCATATCGAATTACTTGACCGTGACGCCCTCGCAGGCGGGTGCCTGTTGTGCAGCAAGGATAAGCCGCACCACTGTCACCGTCGACTCGTCGCCGAATACCTGAAAGGCAAATGGCTCGACGTAGAGATCATCCACCTGTGAACGATTTTTCGCTCGGCGCGCCTGAAGTTTAGGAGGACTCGATCCGCCACGGGATATCCGAGGTGGCCTTTGTACCCAAGGCTTCCCCCGATGGTCACGAGTCAAGGGGACGCTCGGGCTAGCCAAGACTAGGTGAACTCGGTGCGTGCGTAGTCGCGGGCCTACATGCGGCAGACAATGCCCATGAAATCAGCCTCGGTGCGTCACTTCGGCGTCGCGGTGCCAAACAACGCCCGCGATTGTCGGGGCAACTCACAACGGATCAGGCGGGGAGCGGATTGGGGCGATGCCTGACGGAATAAGCAGCATCCAGCGGGGCGCGAACCGATGGGGCGACCCTAACGGCAACTCGAGGCATGAGGAAAAGGCAAGAGACGAGCGGGTCGCGCGCGAATCGCGCAACCCGCCGTCGGACATGGTGGGCCCGGAGGGACTCGAACCTTCGACCAGAGGATTATGAGTCCTATTTGTTTGGCCTGCCGTCCACTTACACTGAAACCCCGTTCCTTTTAATTCGCTTGAATATCACTTGTTTTAGCCTATTATTCATCACATGTTGTGTGAGTCGAATTGACGCCGACTACTTACACAGTGCTTACACGGCACTTACACGGGAAAAGGGACCATGGCCAAGATCAAGCTGAGCAAGACGACGGTAGACGCACTCCCCATCCCCGCGACAGGCTACGCCCTGGTGTGGGACACCGACCTTACGGGCTTCGGTGTACGCATCACCGAATCGGGCCTCAACGCTCACCAAAATGAATCCGTTTTTGCTCAATAAAGCGGACCCAGAGAGTGCGCATGAGTGTGTGCGGTGGGCGCGATATTGCGGGTGTTGGGTGGGTGTGGTAGCGGGTATTCTTGTGTGAAGACGCAGAGATATTCACGACGTGGTCCGCTCGCTCGTCAGGCACTGCCATAAATAGGCCGTGTTCGGGGTGCGCGGTGTGGCAGTGGTGAGGGAGGCCCGCGGTACGAGAACTAGGGGGCGAGAACGGATCCGCGTCGAGAGGATTTGGGGGCTCGGTCGGCAGAAACCGATGCGGGGCGTTCAGGAGTGCGCAGGGAGGGGCCATCGATGCGGATGGTAATGCAGCGATGCTGGAGGCGGTCGAGCAAGGCGTCGACGAGCGCTTTATTGGCGAACAACTCGTACCAGTCAGACGGCTCTCAATTCGTTGTGATGATAGTCGATACGCGGCCATAACGCTGGTCCATCAGCCGAAAGAAGGCGTTCGACTGTTCGGGTTTCAGGGTCAGGTAGCCCAGTTCGTCAATCAGCATGGGCTGAGAGCGGGCCAGTTGCGCGAGGAGCTTCGGAGTCGAACGATCAGCGAGCGAGGCGTAGAGTTCGTCGAGCAGCACCTGGGCATTGTAGAAGCGGCCCGCGTGCCCGTTGAGGCAGGCCTCGCGCAACAGAGCGATGGCAATGCCGGTCTTGCCCGTACCGGGTGGTCCGATAAGCAGGATATTCTCGTTACGGTGCAGGAAGTCGAGCCCGGCCAGGGCGCGGATCTGACTCCGATCCACACCGGGTTGACGATCAAAAGGGAACGAGTCGAGAGTCCAGTGCCACGGCAGTTTCGCCTGCGTGAGGCGGTAGGCTAAGCGCTTTTCTCGGCGGTGGGCTTCTTCCTCGGCCAGCAATCGCCAGAGAACTTCTGCAGGGGGCGAGCCTTCGTGCTCGGCACGATCCAGTTCCGCATTCAGGGCCGCATCCATGCCGCGAAGACGGAGTTCGGCGAGCCGTTCGTGGATCTGATCACGCATCGTCGTAGGAATCGCCGTTCAGGGCAAAAAACTCGCCAGCCACTTGGTGCAAGATGAGTTTCTCCAGTCGCCCCAGGTCATACAGACCGAAGTGGGCGGCCTGCCGCACAGCGGCCAAGAAGGGCTCTCGGGGGTAAGTGCGCTGGAGCGTCAGCAGCCGTTGCAAGGCGCGCACCCCGCGGCCGCGGCCGCGTTGCTTGAGGGCGCGCGCATAGGCTCCCAGTTCCGGATTGTCGCGCCAGAGTGGTCCTTCTATGTCCGGCATGCGGCTTACGCGAATAGGGATGGGATGATGCGTCGGATCCGTGCTGCGGGCCTGGCGTTGACCGATGAGTCGGGAATGGATCGCTACCGCTGTGCCCCGATGGTGGATGTGGACCTGGGCGGGATATTTGTAGAGGGTTACGGTCTGGCCCACGAGCCGTGCTGCGGGCCTGGCGTTGACCGATGAGTCGGGAATGGATCGCTACCGCTGTGCCCCGATGGTGGATGTGGACCTGGGCGGGATATTTGTAGAGGGTTACGGTCTGGCCCACGAGGCGCTCGGGGACCGAGTAGCGGTTCGATTCGAGCGAGACATACCCGCTCAGGTCCACCACCCGATCGCAGACCTCATAGATCGGTGGCAGCGCGATGGGCAGGGGTTGCAAGGTTGGCTTCTCGATCACATAGGCGGCCTCGGGCGACATCCCCAGAACCCGCTTCGGGTTGGCATTGGCCACCTCCCGGCACCAGGCGAACGCTTGGCGGTTCAGGTCGTCGAAATCGGTGAAGCGGCGGCCAGGCAGGAAGTTGGTCTCAATAAAAAAGAACGTTCTCTCGATCCGTCCCTTCCGATCCGGATGCCCGACCCGGTGCGCGCGGAAGGCAAACCCCAGTGTGCGCGCAAAAGCGGCCATCTCGGGGGCCATGATGGCGTCTGCACCAGCGCCGGAGGCGAGCATCACGCTCGTGTTGTCGATCAGGCAGATCGGGCAAACCCCCTCCATGAAACGCGCGGCGTCAAGCAGGAACTGCTTGGCTTCGAAGCGGCTATAGCGGGGGTAATATTGAACGAACAGACGGCGCGAGTAGGCCAATACGAGCCCTGCGCACTGGGCGGTTACGGTCTTGTCACCCAGGGTCACGCGGTGAGGCGAGGTGTCATGTTGCATTTCCTCGCCCGGGCCGAAGGTGTATTCCCCGCGCGCACGGGCGGCGTGCGTAGCCCCGCTTCCCGGACCCAACGCGTCAACGTGCTATACGTGCTATAAGAGATCGTGAGATCGTACTCAGCGGCAAGTAGTTGCTGAACGCGCACCACGTTGCCTTGGGCGCGCGCGAAGGCGGATTGCAAATAGGTGCGGGTCACACCGAGCTTCTGCCGTTCCTTCTCCCCCTCTGCCAGCGGGGCGCGCAGTATCCGGCGAACGGTATTGCGCGATAGCTTCAGCAGCCGACTGATTTCGCGTCGGCTCTGGCCTTGGGCTTGCAGGGTGCGGACGGCATCACGGATCTGGCTGGGGGTCATGGGTCGAGACTCCTGGCTAGGTCGGCCTGCAGGGTATTGAGGGCGATGCGCAGGCCTCTCAGAGCCTTCTGTAAGGGCTCGGGGAACACGGGCGGGTCTCCTATTGACCAGCACGGGCGCAGTCGCTTGATCAAAGCGAGCAGTTGCCGGACATCGGCTAGGCACTGCCCTTCCGGGCCTTCGCGCACACCCGCATCGGCACGCTGCTCGTCGCGAGCGTGCAGGCTTTGAATGAAGGCGGTGGAGATCGACTTCCAGTACGGGGGCGACGGTATCCATGACGAAAACGGTACCCGCCTAGCCCGCGAATGCCTATCACGTCCTCTCTTTGCAAGATCGCGATGAAGACGACCAAAAATCTCTAACCCCTTGACAATACGGTCAATTCCACCGTGCACGCGTCACTCTTTGCAAGATCGTTGCCTGGGGCAGGAGAAAGCCGGTAACGACCGGAAACAACAGGGATATTGGCCGTTGACACGACCCCTTGACAATACGGTCAATTCCACCGTGCACGCGTCACTCTTTGCAAGATCGTTGCCTGGGGCAGGAGAAAGCCGGTAACGACCGGAAACAACAGGGATATTGGCCGTTGACACGTCCATCTTTGCAAGACGGCGACTCTGGTCGCGGCGGGCCTGTTTATCGCGATTATCGCGGGTATAGGCGTCATGGGTCTTTCGGTAAGTCCGCCAATAGTCCGGATGGCGGTCCCGCCAAGCCTCTTGGGCGCGCGCCTGGTTCTCACGATAATCGGGGTCGGTGCGACGCTTGGCACTTTGCCAGCGCTTGCGCCGTATGCACTGACAGGCCGGTGCCGAACAATAGCGTTGGGCGCGGACTTGTGGACGCACCCGAAAGGACCGCCTGCAGGCGGCTTATCGTGCCGTGGGCATTGTGGCTTTCCCCCCTATCGCCAGGAATCCTGGCAGAGAGGATGCCGCAACCAGGGGCGGGTCAATGCACGACGAGCAGGAATGCCGTAGGACCCGAAGGAACGAGCAGGAATGCCGTAGGACCCGAAGGAAATCCGGGATGACTAGCGCATGCCGTCAACGGCCGTGGGCGGGTCCGTTTGCGTGAGCAGGGGTGGGTTCATTCGCGTAAGCGTCAAGGATCTCCACGGTCGTGGCGCAGGTGTCCCCTTTAGGGGCAGGACCGGGTTGCGGGACTTTGTTGACAAGCCAAAACATATCAGTTGGCGAGCGGGTCAATGTGCCGTAGCCCAGCGAAGCGGCCGAAGTCGTGGTCGGCTGAATAGACGGCGTAGCCGTGCTCGAGTGCTAACGCCGCAAGGTGCGCATCGGTTGTCAGGTTGCCGGCTGCGCCAGACTGGGCCAGGATGTTGCGCAGAATCGCCCAGTGGCCGTTTCCGGGAACAACGCTGCGTACAATGGGGAGCGACAGCCACTCATCCATGTAGACGCCGGCGTGTTCGATCGACAGCGGTCGGCTAAATACTCGTGGATTTGTTGTGAGCCGGAGGAAGGCCAGTATCACGACCCAGGGGAGGCCGACAATTTGGTCGCCCGATAGCGTGCCCTCCCACCAGACCCGGGCCTTGGCGTGCTGCGGCGTGTCGCTATTGATGGCGTAGAGCAACAGGTTTACGTCGACGAGAATCATTTACGCAGCATAATTTCCTGTGCTATAGCCTTGTCCTCCAGACCGTCGGCGATCGCGAGCGCTTTGTTGAGGTCCAGGCCTGCCTGAACAGGCCCTAGGGACGAGACCACCAACTTGTAAGGCTGCGCCCGAGGGCGCTCCAGCTCACGCAAGCCCAGCCGCAGCGCCTCATTCACAATTAACTTGTAGGGTTTGCCGCTTCGCCGCGCCCAGTCTTGAAGAGAGGCCGCCACGGGATCGTCAATCGTCAACGTGGTACGCATCATGATGCCTTTCATAAAACATCCTGGCGCAAGCGTAGCCCCGGTGCCGCGCCTGAGTCAAGAGCTGAGCGAAGCCTTCTCTTGGGACGTCCCCCGAAGACGCTTCGTTAACCCTCAGCCGACCATCGGTCTCCCGGTGCGTGTAAGGGCCCGCGCCCTCTGGCGGCCCGATCCCGGACAAAGGGGCCAGTTGGTCTCTTGTGTCGGCGCGCCGCCAAGGCCGGGTATTCTGGCGAGCAGGAGACCTGCCCGACTGCCCGACTTGAACTACTTACATAATGCCTACACGGGAAATCTGGCTCTTCGCGGAAACGCTCTGGCTCCTTGTGTTATATGGTGGGCCCGGAAGGACTCGAACCTTCGACCAGAGGATTATGAGTCCCCTGCTCTAACCGACTGAGCTACAGGCCCGTAAGGGGTGCTTACATATCCAGGAAGCTGCGCAGGTGCTCGGAGCGGCTCGGGTGACGCAGCTTGCGCAAGGCCTTCGCCTCGATCTGGCGGATCCGCTCGCGCGTCACATCGAACTGCTTGCCCACCTCTTCCAGGGTGTGGTCGGTGTTCATGCCGATCCCAAAGCGCATGCGCAGGACCTTGGCCTCGCGCGGCGTCAGTGTGTCCAATATATCAAGGGTTGCGGCCTTGAGACCAGCCACGGTCGCGGCATCGGTCGGGGCCATGATGCTCGTGTCCTCCACGAAGTCGCCCAGATGCGAATCCTCGTCGTCGCCGATCGGGGTCTCCATGGAGATCGGCTCCTTGGCGATCTTCAGCACCTTGCGGATCTTGTCCTCGGGCATGTCCATGCGTACCGCGAGCTCCTCGGGGGTCGCCTCGCGACCCATCTCCTGCAGCATCTGGCGCGAGATCCGGTTCAACTTGTTGATGGTCTCGATCATATGCACGGGGATGCGGATGGTGCGCGCCTGGTCGGCGATCGAGCGCGTGATCGCCTGACGGATCCACCACGTCGCATAGGTCGAGAACTTGTAGCCACGCCGGTACTCGAACTTGTCGACCGCCTTCATGAGGCCGATGTTGCCCTCCTGGATCAGGTCCAGGAACTGCAGGCCGCGATTCGTGTACTTCTTGGCGATGGAGATCACGAGACGCAGATTGGCCTCGACCATCTCCTTCTTGGCGCGCCGCGCCTTGGCCTCCCCGATGGACATGCGCCGATTGACCTCCTTCAGGTCCGCGATCGGCAGTCCGGCACGCACCTCGATATCGGCAAGCTTCGCCTGCGCGTTATTGATGGTCGCGATGTTGGCCTCTATGACCTCGGCGTTACCTTCACCGCCCTTGCCGACCTTCTTGATCCAGCGCGGGTTGGTCTCGTTGCCCGGAAAGCTCTTCAGGAACACCTTGCGGGGCATGCGCGCCTTGGTGACGCACACTTCCATGATCAATCTTTCCTGCTCACGGGCCTCATCGACCAGCGTGCGGACATGCTCGACCAGACGATTGATCTGCTTCGAGACGAACTTGATCTCCATGAACTCTTCGGCGAGCTTCTCCTGCCCCTTTGCGACCTCCGGACTCTTGAAGCCCTTCTTCTCCGCGGCCTTCGTGATCACCGCATGCAGCTTGCGGATGCGGCCGAAGCGCTCCAGCGCCTCCTCGCGATCGGGGCCGCCGTCCTCATCGGCCTCGACATTGTCGCCATCGTCCGACTCCTCGTCGCCGTCATCGACGGCAGTCACATCCCGGTCGATTTCCGCGGGCGGTGGCGCATCAAGGGCCTGAGGATCGACGAAATCCACGACGAGATCCGTAAGGCGCATCTGGTCCTGCTCGACGAGCTCCATCATCCGCAGCACCTCGGCAATGGTCGCCGGGCATGCCGCAATGGCCTCGGTGCTCTGGCGGATGCCATCCTCGATGCGCTTGGCGAGATCGATCTCGCCTTCACGCGTCAAAAGCTCAACCGTCCCCATCTCGCGCATATACATGCGAACGGGGTCCGTGGTGCGGCCGAACTCGCCCTCCACGGCCGACGCCAACACCTGCTCGGCCTCTTCCACGACCTCGTCATCATCGGGGGTCGTGGCCGAATCGTTCTTCATCAACAGGGTGTCAGGGTCCGGGGCTTGATCGTAGACCTCGATACCCATATCGTTGATCATGTTGATGACGGTCTCGATCTGATCCGCGTCATGCACATCCTCGGGCAGGTGATCATTGATATCCCGATAAGTCAGGAACCCCTGCTCCTTACCCTGAAGAATGAGTTTCTTAAGCTGCAGGCGTTGCGTCTCTTGATCCATTAAGGTCGCCCTTCGTGCCGTTTCAGTTGGATTCAGACTCAAAAATTAACTGGTAATTATAGCAGACTGCGCACATCCTGTAGTGGTGGCCACTATGCCCCGGTATTGCGGTGGCGCAGATAGGCGACCACCTCGGCCTGCTCTTCCGGAGTCAGGTTGCCTTTATTAATCAGATATCTATGACGATCCTTGGCCTTCGCCGCGCGGGCCTGTTCGGTCAGTGTCCTCATGATGTCGCGCATGACCCCCTCGTGATCGGGCAGCAATGACGGATACTCCCAGGCCGCAAGTCGCGCCAAGGTCGCCCGGTGCGGACTGTCGGCAAACCGCTCGACGATCGCACCGGTCGTGAGCCCCGGGGTCTCGCGCAACAACGCCACGAGCGCCGCCAAGACGTCCATGCCGGGTCGACCGGGGGGCGGAAGCTCCCCCACCTCTTGAATGAGGGCGGGATATTGCAAAAGCAAGGCCACGGCCTGGCGCACCAGAGAGCCGCCACGCACCGGGGCTGGGGGTTGGGGCCGTGGCGCCGCATCCTCGGCGCGCGAGGGCGCCAAGACCGCGGCCTGCGGGACCTTCAACGCGGAAAGCTCGGCCAGTCTGCCAATCATGAGTTCGTACAATGCGCCTCTTGCTAACTTCGACAACAAGGGCTTGGCAAGTTCAACCAACCGCGCCCGTCCATCCATGCGCGAAAGGTCCGCGCGGGCACACAATGTCTCGAAAAAAAACTCCGGCAATTCCGTCGCCGACCGCAGCCGCGCCTGGAACCCGTCGCCCCCCTCGGCACGCACGAGGGTATCGGGGTCCTCGCCCTCGGGGAGGAACAGGAAGCTCGCCTGGCGGCCATCGCGCAAGACCGTCAGCGCCTGCTCCAGGGCCCGCCACGCGGCCTCGCGCCCGGCCCGATCTCCATCGAAGCAGAACACCACCTCCGGCGCATAACGAAACAACCGGTCTAAGTGCTCGCGGGTGGTGGCCGTACCCAGGGTCGCGACCACATGCGCCACCCCGAACTGGGACAGCGCCAGGACATCCATATAACCCTCGACGACCACGACCTGCCCGGCCTTGTCGATCGCCGCCAGCGCCTGCGGCAATCCATAGAGCTCACGCCCCTTATGAAACAATACCGTCTCCGGGGAGTTCATGTACTTGGGCTCACCCTGGTCGAGTATTCGCCCCCCGAAGCCTATAACGCGTCCGCGGGCATCGCTGATCGGAAACATCACGCGGTCGCGAAACCGGTCGTAGAAACCGGTCGCCCCGTCGCGGGCAATGACAAGTCCGGCGCGCTCCAGGACCGCCGGCTCGAAGTCCTTGGCCAGGGCCGTCAGAAGCCCGTTCCATCCCGGCGGGGCGTAGCCCAGCTGGTAGTCCTTGGCGACCGCGCCCGTTATGCCCCGCCCCTTCAGATAGGTGCGCGCGCGCTCGGCCGCCGGATGATGGCGCAAGGCCTCCTGGTAGTAACGGGCGGCGGCCGCCAGCACCGGTCGTAGATCCGGCCCCGCAGGCGCTACCGGGCGACCGTCCTGCGGCACCTCGAGGCCGGCGCGGTGCGCAAGCTCGGTCACGGCCTCGACGAACCCCAATCGCTCATAGGCCATCAGAAATCCGATCGCGGATCCATGCGCTCCGCAACCGAAGCAGTGATAGAACTGCTTGTCGGCACTCACCGTAAATGAGGGGGTCCGCTCTTCGTGAAACGGGCAGCAGGCCTTGTAGTCCCGACCCGCCTTGCGCAACGGCACACGCCCGCTGACCAGTTCGACGATATCCGTGCGCGCAAGCACGGCATCGATAAAGGACGACGGTATCTTAGCGGCCAAAGGGCCTCCCTGGGCGCCCGCACCCGGAAGACAGACGCCGGTCCCTAACTCAATCGCTCCTTGATACGCGCGCTGACCGCAGCCATGTCGGCGCGGCCCTGCACGCGCGCCTTGATATGCGCCACCACGCGACCCATGTCCTTGATCGACGTGGCCCCGGTATGCGTCACGGCCTCCTGAATGAGGTCTTCGATCTCGCCCGCGGACAAGGGGGCCGGCCGGTAGGCGGACCACACGGCAAGCGCCGATTCCTCCTTCTCCACGAGATCCGCGCGACCCGCGGCACTGAACTGCTGGATGGACTCCTGGCCCTGACGCACGAGCTTCTCCAGGATGGCAAGCACACCGCCATCATCCAGCGACACCCGTTCGTCGACTTCGCGGCGCTGGATGGCGGCCCTCAGCATGCGGATCGCCTCAAGCCTCGGGGCGTCCTTGGCGCGCATCGCCGCCTTCATATCCTCGGCGATTTGCTCCTTCAGCGTCATGGGTCGTTAGAACGGCCTGTTGGCGCGCTGAGCCACGCGGGCGATCTTCTTCAGTTCGCGCTTACGCGCGGCCGCCGCCTTGCGCTTGCGAACCGCCGTCGGCTTCTCATAGAACTCGCGACGACGAACCTCGGCGAAGACACCCGCCTTCTCACATGACCTGCGAAAACGACGCAGCGCAACCTCGAAAGGCTCGTGCTCCTTGACGCGCACCGATGGCATAGACGCAATACACCTCGCTTGAATAGTTGAGCCGGCGGCCCGTGGTAAACGGCGGATTCTAACGCGCACCGGCCGATTTGTACATAAAGCCCGCGGTTTCGGCGATCGACGCCCGCCAGAAGCCCGCGACGGTTTATGTCGGCGGGCGCTTACAAACGCTATATCCCGACAGCACTGAGAGAGCACGAGGACCGTCCCATGAGTCCGCCGACCCCTATCTGGTGGCGGGGGCGGGCCGGCGGTAAGCTTCGTCGTTTCCTGAACCCTAAGGGCCACCACCATGCTCGTGCTCGGTATCGAGACCTCCTGCGACGACACCGGCGTGGCCCTCTATGACCGGGATACCGGACTGCGCGCCCATGCGCTCTTCAGCCAGATCAGCCACGCGATCTACGGCGGGGTGGTGCCCGAACTCGCCTCCCGCGACCACATCCAGAAGCTCCTGCCGCTCATCGACACCCTGCTACACGATGCGCGGGTGACACCCGCCGACCTCGATGCCATCGCCTACACCGCCGGTCCAGGCCTCGCCGGGGCGCTGCTGGTGGGAGCAGCCCTGGCGCGCTCGCTGGCGTTCGCGCTCGCCATACCGGCTCTGGGCGTCCACCACCTGGAAGGCCACCTGCTGGCGCCGCGACTGGAGGCCCGCGCCCCGGATTTTCCGTTTCTCGCCCTGCTGGTCTCGGGGGGGCATACCCTCCTCGCCGACGTGCGCGCGCTCGGGCGGTACGAGATCCTGGGTGAGTCGCGCGACGATGCTGCGGGCGAGGCCTTCGATAAAAGCGCGCAGGTCCTGGGTCTCGGTTATCCCGGGGGGCCGGCCATCAGCGCCGCCGCCGCCCGCGGCCACGACATCGGACTTAAATTGCCGCGGCCGCTCCTCGACCGCCCGGGGCTCGAGTTCAGCTTCAGCGGCCTTAAGACCGCGCTTTTGCTGGCCTCCCAGGAGCAGCCGCTGGATGATCAGCGGCGGCGCGACCTCGCGCGCGCCTTGCAGGAGGCGATCGTCGATACGTTGGCCGTGAAGTGCCGGCGCGCCCTGATGGAGACCGGCCATGAACGCCTCGTCATTGCCGGCGGGGTCGGGGCCAACCAAAAATTGCGCGAGCGGCTCACCGATGAGGTGCGCGCGCTCGGCGCCACCCTTTACTACCCGCGTCCGGCGTTCTGTACCGACAACGGGGCGATGATCGCCTATGCCGGCTGCCTGCGGCTTGCCGCCGGACAGACCGATGACGGCGGTTTCGGGGTACGCCCCCGCTGGCCGCTCAGCGAGCTTTCGCCCCCTTAGCGCCGATCTTGGTCTCGCGCCCGGCGAGCAGATTACGGATATTGGTGCGATGGCGCCACAACAACAAGATGCTCATGGCCGAGGTCATCGCAAAGAAGAGCCCGATATGCTGGCGCAGGGTCGCGGCCATCAGGAACGGTGCGGCCACCGCGGCGGTGAGCGCCGCCAGCGACGAATAGCGAAACACCAGCGCCACCACGAGCCAGATCCCGAGCAATCCCGCCCCGGCGACCGGGTTGATGGCCGCGAGCACCCCAAGGGCGGTGGCCACGCCCTTGCCACCCCGAAAACGGAAGAACAGCGGATAGACGTGCCCGAGCAGCGCGGCCCAGGCGGTCAGGGCCACGATCCACGGCACCACCCCCAGAAGTCGCGCCAGCATCACCGGGAGCACCCCTTTGAGGACATCGCCGATTAGGGTGATAATGGCGGCCTTCTTGCCACCGAGACGCAATACGTTGGTCGCCCCGGGATTTCCCGAGCCTGCGTGGCGCGGGTCGGGCAACCCCAGCAGGCGGCTTGCCAGAACGGCCGTGGACAGCGAACCGAGGAGATAGGCAAGCCCCGGTAAAACATAGGCCCATATCGAGATATGCGTGACGGCGTTCCCCAAGACAGTGGCGACGTGCTGTATTTACACGATCTGAAAGTGGATTGCATCATCGGGATCTGGGACTGGGAGCGTCAGACCCGACAGACGATCGTGCTTGATCTCGACATGGGTGTCGACATCCGCGCCGCCGCAGCCTCCGATGACCTGCGCGATACCCTCGACTACAAGGCGCTCGCCAAACGCGTCATGGCCTTCGTGGAGGCCTCGGAGTTCCGCCTCGTCGAGACCTTGGCCGAGCGCGTGGCGGGACTGATTCTGCGGGAATTCCCGGTCCCTTGGCTACGGCTGCGGCTCGACAAGCGCGGGGCGATCCGCGGCGCGGGTCAGGTCGGACTTGTGATAGAGCGGCGCCGGACCGACCCTTGATCCCAAAAACAATAGTTGACCGCCCCGCCCCTCTCCGTCCTGGCGCCAGCCATACAGCCAGCCGTTTGCGCGGAACGGGCAGTCGTTGGGATTCGACATCCATGAGGTCTTGAAGGCACGGGATTATGGAACCCCTCCCGACCTTAGGGCTCAGGAAGGGGAATGCGCGGGCGAATATTCAATGCCCGGGCGTGAACTTCAGGATTGCGATACCCAAGGCCATGAGTGTTACCATCAAGCCTCCGAGCCGAATCATAAGACGCATCTCCATGCCGGACAGGGTCGCATTCATGGCGCCGAAGCCCACCTTGAGATCCACAACATCGTTCGCGAGGATTTCGAGACGGCCGTTGAGGCCCGCAACATCGCTCTCTAAGACCTGCAACATCGTTCTTGAGGCCCGCAACATCGCTCTTGAGGGTTTCGACATCTCTCCTGACCTCGCGCAATTCTTTGCTGGTCGCGAAATCCGCCATGCACCTTTTGAGATCCTCGATATCGCCCTTTGTGGCAAAGCCCCGTTCCGATATATCCAGGAACACGGCCATGCGCGCCTCCGCCTGCGCCTCGGGGACGCCGGCTTGGGTCAGACGCTTGACGAGCGTATAGGTGTCCAACATATCCGCACCCACGGCGATATCTCCGCGTATTCTATCACAGGCGTGTCTTGGTAAACGGGACGAGGCATCAGATCGCCTCGAAAGGTCGCATAGTATGAAATGCCTCGTGGGGGGCGCAACCCAGGAAAATCCCCATACCGATGAACCCCCGCCCCCGCGCGGCACCCCGCATTGGCCTGACATCACGCTCGCCAGGCGAACACGAGCAACACGATTCGAAACAGGGAAAGGAAAACGCCGAAAGGCAGGCGCGCGGGACTTGGACGCCCATCAACCTAAAAGCGGCGGTCGACCGCTCGCATCCCCCTATCGGGGTGACAACAAGGCGGTCGGGGTTCGTCCTCGGAGGAGTGGGCGAATACGCGCTTCCGGATAAGGGCGAGGGTTCGATGACGGCGCCGGGACATGTCAGGAATGATCGGGCCACTTTTATCAGCGTCCCCAAATCGCCACCGCGCGGCGCGGCTTCGATGCGGGCCCCAGAAACCATCTTGCGGTGCACGCCCGCGCAAACCATCCTTTGCCACACCGACCCGACCGCTGTAACCTTCATCGTCGTCTCTCTGCTTGTATGGTGTAGCGCTTCACCCGCTTCCTCGGTACCGATGCCGTTTGGGGAAGCGCCCCTATCTATCCCATTGCCCAAGGATCATTGCCTCATGCCCAAGATATACCGCACGGCCATCGCCGTATTGATCGGTACCTTGTCATTCTCCGCCGCCCATGCCGCCGGCTTCTATGCCGGGGCCAATGCCGGCGCTTCCGATGTCCAGGGCCTCGGTGGCTCCGCGAGCGCCGGGATCTACGCCGGTTACGCCATCGACTCCTGGTTGAGCGTGGAGGCCGGCTATAATCGCCTGGGTCGCTGGAGCGGCAGCGATCAGGGCCAGCCCTACACGAACGTGATCAACAATGTCGATGTGTCGCTGACCGTCGGACCTCGAATCGGACGGCGGCTACGCGTCTACGGGCAGCAATTCTAAATGTGGTAATAGTTCTCAATACGAGCCCCTCCCGATACCAGCGGACTTCGGGGGCTGGACAAAAGCCGGGCATTGTTGTATAACGTCGCTGGGTCATAAAAACTCATGCGAGTGCGGCTTGGCGTTTCCATTTCTCACACTCAAATCCCTGAGCTTTGGCGCCATGATCACCGCCATCAAGGAGGTATTCAAGGGACTGCCGGATCAGCGCAAGGGGAAGAATGGCGTCTACGCAATGGAAGACGCCGCATTGGCGGCGTTTTCGGTATTCTATACCCAGAGCCCGTCGTTTCTCGCCCATCAAAGAGCGATGGAGAAGACCAAGGGGAGGAGCAATGCCCAGAACCTCTTCGAGATGGTGTTGATCCCGACCGATGCCTGCATCCGTAAGCTGCTGGATCCGGTCGACCCCCAGCATGTCTATCCCCTGTTCGAGCAGATCTTCGATGCCCTCGATGCCGGCGGCCATATCGATTCGTTTCGCGTGAAGCTCGATTCTTCCTCCCCGGAGGCCGACACGTTGCTCATGGCCTTGGACGGGACGCAATACCACCAATCCGCCGACATCCATTGCCATCAGTGCACGAAGACCGAGCACAAGGATGGCTCGGTGAGCTATTCCCACACGATGGTCAGTCCGGTCGTGGTGACGCCCGCATCCAACGAAGTCATCTGCCTGCCCCCGGAGTTCGTCGAGCCCCAGGATGGCCACGCGAAGCAGGACTGCGAAACGATGGCCGCGAAGCGCTGGTTTGCCGCCCATGGCAACCGCTACGCGGCGCGGGGCGCGACCTTCCTGGGCGACGACCTCTACGCGCGTCAGCCCCTCTGCGAGCAAGTCCTGGCCTCGGGGGGAAACTTCATCTTCGTCTGCAAGCCAAGTTCCCACGGCACTGTCTACGAATGGATCAACGACCTCCAGCGCATCAACGCGGTCCCCACCCATCAGGTCACGTGGCGCAAAGGCAGAACGGTATACACCGATACCTACCGCTTCGTCGCCGATGTGCCCTTGCGCGATCGCGACGACGCCCTCAAGGTCAACTGGCTCGAGCTCACCACCAGGGATGCCTCCGGCCAGGAGACCTACCACAACGCCTGGATCACCCGCCATGCGCTCGACTCGGACAACGTCGCAAGCATCGCCGAAGCGGGACGGGCGCGATGGAAGATCGAGAACGGTGCCAACAATGTGATGAAGACCAAGGGCTATCATCTCGAGCACAATTTCGGCCACGGCGAACAGCATCTCGCTTCGCTCTTTGCCACCTTCAACCTGCTGGCCTTCCTGCTGCATACGTTCCAGGGCATGGTCAGCGAGAAGTACCGGCTGGTACGCGAGCATCTCGGCACGCGCACGAAATTCTTCCATGATATCCAGGCGCTTACGACCTACTGGTGCTTCGAGAGCTTCGAGGCCCTGCTCGACTTCATGATCAAGGGCCTCGAAATCGAAGGGCCCGACAGTAGTTAAACATGGACGATATCCGCTTCTGCGGCCAACCGCTGGATGAGGCACAGCTTGCGCTCATCGTCGAGCTCGCCCGCCGCTATGGGCGCTTAAGCCGCCATGAGCTTGCGCTGACGGTATGCGAACTCCTGGATTGGCGCCGCCCCAAGGGCCAACTGAAATCCATCGAATGCCGGGCGCTACTCGAGAAGTTGCATGACAACGGCCGCATCTGCCTGCCGGCACTCAAGGCGGGCCGCCCCAAAGGCGCCGCTACGTCCACGCGCATGGCCTGGGACCCGGAACCGTCCCTCATCGATGTTCCGCTCGAAGCGCTCAGGCCCGTTCGTCTCGAGCGCGTGGAGACATGCGCCCAACGCGATCAGTGGCGAAGCCTGGTCGCGCGTCATCATTACCTCGGCCACCGCGTGCCCTTTGGCGCTCATCTGCGCTACCTGATCAAGGCCGCCCAGGAAAACGTGCTGGGCTGCCTCCAGTTCTCCTCGCCCGCCTGGCGCATGAGCGCGCGGGATCGGTGGATCGGGTGGGACGACGCCACCCGGGCCGCGCGCCTGCAGCACACCGTGTCAAACTCGCGCTTCCTGGTCCTGCCCCACGTGCGCGTCAAGAACCTGGCCTCCCATGTGCTGGCGCTTGCCCTGCGACAGGTCACCACCGATTGGACGGCCGCCTACGGCGTCCAGCCCCTGTTGGCCGAGACCCTCGTCGATCCCGCCCGCTTTACCGGACATTGCTATCGGGCCGCCCACTGGATCGACGTCGGTCTCACCTCCGGCCGCGGCCGCCAAGACCGCCACCATGAACGCCATGGCGCATGTCCCAAGCGCGTCTTCCTCTATCCCCTCGTAACCGACGCGCGCGAAAAACTCCAAAAGCCTTCAAGGCCCCTAGCGTAAGCCGGCAAGAAGTGATAATCGTTTCTACTTTTAGAATTGCTGGTCTACGGGCGTCTGGGCTTCGTGGACTGGTCGACGATCGGCACGAGCGGTGGCGGTGAGCATCGGGTTACGGGCCGTTCGGCGCAAAACGACATACTCGAGGAGCTGCACCAAGGGTTTTATGGCCTCGGCGTCTCCTATCGCCTGAGACCTCATGTCGGCCTACGCCTCGAATATCGCATCTACCGCGCCATGGCCGTCAACGGCCATGATCTCGACATCAACTCCGTGCTCCTGGGCGCCACCTACCACTTCGGTTGAGGCGCGTCTTAGAGCATCGTCGACCGCCCGCCGTCGACCGCCAGGATCTGGCCTGTGACATAAGGGGCGTCGAGCAGCAAAAACGCCACCGCGCGCGCGATATCCTCGGGCACGCCGGTGCGATGCAGCGGGATCCGCGCCAGTACCCGCGCGCGCTCCGCCTCGTCGGCGCCGACCTCCGGCCAGAGGATGGCGCCCGGCGCCACGCCGTTCACGCGCACGCGCGGCGCCAATTCCCGCGCCAGGGACTGCGTGAGCATGGCGAGACCCGCCTTGGCGACACTGTAGATCGGAAAATCCTGGAGCGGCCGGTGGGCATGGATGTCGATCATATTGACGATGGCGCCTGCGCGCGCAGCGAGATGGGGCGCGGCGGATTGGCAAAGAAAGAAGGGGGCGCGCAGATTCGTGCCCATGAGATCGTCCCAGTGCGCGTAGCTTGCGGTATCGAGGGGCGTCTCGTAGAACGTCGAGGCATTGTTTACGAGCAGGTCGAGCCGCCCGAAGCGCTCGAGCGCGGCCGCGACCAATGCCCGCGGGGCATCCGGCGCCAGGATGTCGGCGGCCACCAGGGCCACCGTACCGGGCCGCAACGCCTCGAGCTCCGCCTTCAGGCGCCGCGCCTCGTCCGCCGACGACCGATAGTGCACGACGACGGACAGGCCGCGCGCGTGCAGATGACGAACGATGGCGCCCCCCAAACGGCGCGCGCCGCCGGTCACCAGGACCACGGGCTCACACGACCCCTGCATCGATCCCTCCTCCTGTGCCACAATGCCCCCTCATCATGTTCAGACCTCCCTAACGATGCCAGACCCCGCCCTCCCCCCTTGGGCAACACTCGCCCCCGCCGAGCACGCCGCGCTCGCGCGCCATGAGGAGGCCCTCGACGCACTCCTCGCGCGCGGTCCGCTTGCGTTCATCGATTATATGGGATGGGCGCTCTATGACCATGAATACGGCTATTATGCCGCACGCACGGTCTTCGGGGCGCACGGGGATTATGTGACCGCCCCGCTCCTATCCGCGCACCTGGCAGAGGCCCTCGCCCGCCAGTGGGCGCCGATACTCGCCGATCGCAAAGGCTCCATCATGGAAGTGGGCTCGGGAAACGGCCAGCTGGCGGTGGATACCCTGAAGGCCCTGGGGCGCGCCGGCCGGCTCCCGGACCGCTACTGGATGATAGAGCGAAGCGCGAAGCGACGCGACGAGGCGCGGTCACGCGTGGCCTGCGAGATCCCGCAGTGGGCCGAACGGGTGTCGGTGGTCGCCGACTGGCCGGATGACGAGGCCGTGATCATCGTCGCCAACGAACTCCTGGACGCGCTCCCGGCCCAGCGATTTCGCATGCGCGAAGGTCGCGCCCACCCGCTGTTCGTGGTACGCGACGGCACCGGGACATTGGGCGTGAGCGAGGGTCCGGCGGATCGGGACATGACGACCGCGCTCGCCGACCTGGCGCTCGCCGACGGCTACGAATCCGAGGTCCTGCCGGGTGTCGACGCCTTCCTGAAGCAGGCCTCCGGGCATCTCGCGCACGGCGTGATCCTGCTCATCGACTATGGCTTCCCGCGCGCCGAATTTTACCATCCGCAACGCCGCCAGGGGACGCTCATGTGTCACTTTCGCCAGCACGCGCACCCCGATCCCTTGATCCTGCCGGGTCTTCAGGACATCACCGTCCATGTCGACTTCACGGCCGCCGCGCGCGCCGCGCGCGCGCTCGGGCTCGGGCTCGCCGGCTATACGAGCCAGGGCGCCTTCCTGCTCGCGCTCGGTATCGGTGATGACATGCCCGCCGATGAACGCGCGGCCCTGCGCGCGCGCCAGGCGATCAAGCGCCTCACGCTCCCGCACGAGATGGGGGAGCTCTTCAAGGTCATCGCTTTTAGCCGCGGCCTTGACGCCCCGCTCCAGGGCTTCCGCCTGCTCGACCGCAGCCGCGCGCTGGCCCTCTAGGCCAAGTCGCGGGCCGGCCCGTCACGTGCCCCGGCGCAGCCTGAGATAAACCTGGGGCAGACGCCGTGGCAGGTCGTCCAGTCGATCGATCACCAGAAAATGGCCGCGCCCGAAGATACGTTCCAGATAGGCCGAGCCGGAGGCATCGAGCGTGATGCAAAACGCGTGTATGCCCTGGTCCGCCGCCTCCTTCACGGCCATGCGCGTGTCCTCATGGAGGTAGCGTTCGTCGCCGCCGTCATCATAATCGGCGGGGCGACCGTCCGAGAGGATGAGCAGCAGGCGGCGCGCCGCCGGGGATTCGCCGAACCGCGCGCAGGCGTGGCGGACGGCGGCCCCCATGCGCGTGGCGAGGCGCCCGGAGAGCCCCCCGAGCATGGCCTCGGTCTCGGGCGTCAAACGCCGCGCGAAGTCCTTGATCGGATAGTAGCTCACGGCATCGCGATACTTGGAGGCAAACCCGGCGATGGCATAGCTGTCGCCGACCTCCTCCAGGGCGCGCGCAAACAGCAGGAGCGCGGCCTTCATGCGGTCCACCACCCGGCCTTCGCCATCGGCGGCCTGCTGCATGATCGAGGTCGAGAGGTCGGCGAGCAGCAGCACCCCGGTGTCGCGCAACAGGTGACGGCGCCGGCGATAGATGCGCGGCGCCGGCCGGGCCCCGGTGCGCCGGTCGGCGACATACTCCACGGCGGCATCGAGATCGAGCTCCTCGCCCTCGTTTTGGCGTCGTTGCGGCGCGACGCGACGCGGCTTCTCGGCCTGGATGGCACGCTTGAGCCGTTGCAGAACCGGGGCATGGCGGGCCAAAAGCGCGTGCGCGCAGGCGAGATCCCGTTCGACCAGGTCGCGCTCCAGTACGCGTGTCCAGTCGCGCCGATAGGTGTTGTCGCGATAGTCCCATTCCGGGTAGGGGAGACCCTCTCCGGGCGGCCGGAGTCGGCGGCGGCGCGCGCTTGCGGCGGCCGGCTGGGGCTTGCCGACACCGACCCGACCGCCCGAACCGCTCGTATCCTCGGGGGGGAGCTCCATGTCCGGGTCATGACCGGCACTGACCGGCGCCGGACGCGCCGCGGCCGGGTCGGTGGTGGGTGTAGAGCCGAGATCGGCATCGGGCTCCAGCGCTTCTTCGCGCACTGTCGCGCGGGGGTAGACGGGGCGCGCGTGATTGGGCGATCGCCCGGGGAGGTAGGCGGCGTCACGGCAGGCGAGACTCAAGCCGGGGAGCGCGGACTCCTCATACAGCGCGCGCGCCTCCACCCAGGAGGTGGTGAGGTCGGCATCGGGTGCCAGAAGCCTCGCCCACGGGCCGGAGGGGCGCACCTGCCCGGCGAGCACCCGCAGGCCCTGACATGCGAGATCGAAGTAGGCACCCGCCGGACCCTCGGGTCGGGTGGTGGCCAGATTACAAAGCCGCGGGACATGGTTGGGCATCAGCGCCTGGACGCGCGCGTCGATGCGGAAGTCCTCGCACAGATCGAACAGGACCTGAAAACGCACGAGATCCGCGCCGAAGAGCGCAAACAACGGCCGCCAGGTGACACGCTGATCGGCATCGAGCGGCGGATGGGTCATTCCGGCCATGGCGAACAACCGCTCGATGGCCCCTTGCTCATAGGTCCCGAAGTGCAAGTGGCCGGCATGGTGCAAGAGCGCGGCGAGCGCCTGTTCGCGGCTCGGGAACGCCGGCGGCACGAACAGCACGCGGCCATCGGTCTCGACGAAGGCCGGGGCCCCGACCATAAGACCCGCGGGCGCGAGCGCCGGGGTCACGCCAAACGCGGCGCGCGCGACGAGTGCCAGGAAGCGCTCATGCTCCGCGGTGCGGAATCCCGGAAGCACGGCCATCAGGGCCTCATCGCTGTCTGGCCCCTCCAGGCGGAAAAACGCCTCGCCGCGCAGGCGTCCGGCCTTCAGGACGTCGGCCCCGCGTGTCAACCACGCCATGAGCGCCTGCGTCCCCAGGAGCGCGCGCACCTTGATCGCCCCCGGCAACGCCAGGCTTGCGGGTAGATTGCGTTCGTGGGCGAGATCGGTGAGCGCACTGAGGACCTCCCAGGCGCCGGCGAAACCGCGCCCGGCGGCGAGATCGGCCACCGGTGTCTCGAAGAACACCGCGCCGCTTTCGGGATGGCGGCGCGCCCACTCGAGACCCACATCCCCCCAGCGGCGCGCATCGTCCAGCCCTAGCACCAAAACCGCCTCCGGGAAGCCCGCGAGATAGGCGGTCAGCGCCTTCCAGGATCCGCGAAACGCAAGAAAGCCGCGCGCCTGTTCCGTCCAGACATCGACCGCGCCCACATCCCGCGCAAGTCCCGGGCTTGCGCGCAGGAAGGCCTTGCCGCCGTCACGATCATGCAGAAAGAGGTCGCGGCCGGTCTGCGCCCAGCGCGCCGCGGTCTGTGCCCCGCAGGCCTCGATGGCGGGGAGCGCGGCGGTCAGGTCGCGATGGGCCACGAAGCTCAATTCCTTGAGCTCGCTCACGACCAGCGCAAGCCGCGCCTCGGGGTCGTCGATCATGCCGCCGCGAGATGCGCCTTGACAATCTCGCGCAGGGCCATGGCAAGCTCGACATCGTCCGTCAGCGGGTTGATGAGCGCCGCCTCGCCGGCCTCCAGGGGCGGCAGGCCGGCGGTGATCAAGGAGGCGGCGTAGACCAGCGAGCGTGTCGAACTGGCCTCATCGAGTCCATGATCCTTGAGCGCCCGGGCCTTGTGCGCGATCGCCACGAGCCGCGTCGCCAGTTCGGCATCCAGCCCCTCGACCTCGTTTTGCAGGATGCGCGCCTCGACCTCGGCGCTCGGGTAGCGGAAATCGATGGCCACGAAGCGTTGCTTGGTGGAGGGCTTCAGATCCTTCAGCACCGTCTGATACCCGGGGTTATAGGAGATGACCAGCAGGAAGTCCTCATGCGCCTCGATCTCCAGCCCGCGTTTTTCGAGCGGCAGGCGTCGCCTGTGATCGGTCAGGGGATGGATGATGACCGTGGAGTCGGTGCGCGCCTCGACGATCTCATCGAGATAACAGACGGCGCCGGCCTTGACGGCGCGGGTGAGCGGGCCGTCCTGCCAGACCGTCGATTCGCCGTCGAGCAGGAAACGGCCGACGAGGTCGGCGCTCGTCAGATCCTCGTGGCACGACACCGAGACCAGCGGGCGACCGAGGCGGTGGGTCATATGCTCCAGGAAGCGGGTCTTGCCGCAGCCGGTCGGACCCTTCAGCATGACCGGCAGGCGCCGCCGCCAGGCGGCCTCGAATATCGCGATCTCGCTGCCCTGAGGCTCATAGTAGGGGCCGTTTCCGGCCTCCGGGGCCTGCACGATATCGCGCTCCACGCCCCGCAATCGATCGATCAAGCCACGCATTCACATCCCTCGTCCATTAGGGGCTCATGATACATCCCCAGGCGATGAATGCCACCGCCCGGCGCGGGAGCCCGCCCCCGCCGGCGCCTCGGTTTCGCGACACGAAACCGTCCCCATGCTCGTCTCGCAAGGGCCACTGCGATGCCGGTGGCGGGGCAAGACACGCGACCGGGGCGCAAGGGTACTAGTCCGTCTTCAGGGCGGCGATGAGGTCTATGCGCGATGCGCGGATGCGGTCCCGTATCTGGTCCCCGGCAAGGCCCAGGGCCGCCCAGTCGCGGCCCGATACCGCGGCCGCCGCATCCCGCGCCGCGCGCAGCCATTGGGCCTGCGGATAGGGGCAATCCTCGAGACCCGAGCGGCCACGGGCATCGGCCTCGCAGGCCCCGAGGAACTCCAGGAAACGCCCCGGCCTCCGGAATCCGTCGACGGCCTCGATGAGGCGCAGGACGGTCACCGGCCGCAGGCGCATGGCGGTATGGACCTGAAGGTGGTAGCCGGCCACGGCGCGCGCCAGCGCGCGATGCTCCGCCGGGGCCTTGAGGCGCGCGCACACCTCGTCTACGAGGCCCAGGCCGCGCGCCTCATGACCCTTGTGCGAGGGCCATTCGGCGCGGGGGGTAAGCCCCTTGCCGAGGTCATGCAAGAGCACCGCGAACCGCGCGCGCGGCGTGAGCCCCAGGCGCACGGCCTGCCGGAGCGCCAGCAGGACATGCGCGCCGGTGTCCCCCTCGGGGTGGTGGGCGGGCGGCTGCGGGATACCGAACAGGCGGTCGATCTCCGGAAACTGCACCGCCAGTGCCCCGCAGGCGCGCAGCACCTCGACAAAGAGCCAGGGGTGCGGCTCCCCCAAGGCGCGGTCGAGCTCGGTGAATACGCGCTCCGGCACCAAGGCGGATGCCTCGCCGGATGCGACCATGGCGCGCATGAGCGTCATGGTCTCGGCGGCCACGGTGAAACCGAAGCGCGCCGCGAAGCGCGCCACCCGCAGGATGCGCACCGGGTCTTCGGCAAACGCCGGACTGACATGACGCAAGACCCCGGCGCGCAGGTCGGCATGGCCCCCGTAGGGATCGATCAACGCCCCGTCCTCGGCGCGCGCCATGGCGTTGATGGTGAGATCGCGGCGCCTCAAGTCCTCCTCGAGGGTCACCGTGGGATCGGCATGCACCGCGAAGCCGCGGTAGCCGGGGGCGGTCTTGCGCTCGGTGCGCGCGAGCGCATACTCGCAGTGGGTCTCGGGATGAAGGAACACCGGAAAGTCCATGCCCACGCGCCGGAAGCCGCGCGCCTCCATCTCTTGCGGCGTGCTGCCGACCACGACATAATCGCGATCGATGACCGGTCTCCCCAGGAGATCGTCGCGCACCGCACCGCCTACCAGATAGGTCTCCATATGTCCCGCGAGCATGTCGGCCAAGGCCGCCATTGTATCGACTTCGCGCTCGCCGTGCTTGTCGCGGGGGCCTTATCCGGGTGCGCGCTCCCCTATTACACGCAGGCCGTGGAGGGCGAGGTCGGCATCATGCGCGCCGAACGCCCCATCGCTCGGGTGCTCGCCGATCCGGGCGCTCCACCGGCGGTCAAGGAACGGCTGCGCTACGTTTTGAAGGTGCGGCGATTCGCGCGCACGCGCCTGGGGCTCGCGCTCCACGGCAATTATCGCGACTACGCCGACCTCCATCGCCCCTATGTGGTGTGGAACGTCTTCGCCGCCCCCCGTCTTAGCCTGGCACTGAAACGCTGGTGCTTCCCGTTCGCGGGCTGCGTGGCCTATCGCGGCTATTTCTCGCAAGCCGCGGCCCAGCGCTACGCACACGCCCTGGCGCGCAAAGGGTATGACGTCTTCGTGGGGGGCGTGCCGGCCTTTGCCACGCTCGGTTACCTGCACGACCCGGTTTTGAGCACCTTTCTCGGGTACCCGCGGACGACCATCGCGCACATCGTCTTCCACGAACTGGCGCACGACCTCATCTATGTACCGAACGCCACCACTTTTGATGAATCGTTCGCCGATGCCGTGGCCGCGGTCGGGGTCCACCGTTTCCTGGACTCCGAGGGGACTTTGGCCGAACGCGCGCTCTATCGGCGGCGGCGTGGCCGCCATGAGGCCGTGCTCGCGCTCATGAGCGCTTGCCGCGCGCGCCTTAAGCGGATCTACCGCGATCCGGCCTTGAGCCCGGCGCAGAAACTGAAGGCCAAGCGCGCCGCCTACCGTGCGCTGCACGCGGGCTTCCTCGCGCTCGTGCGCCGCTGGCATGGCAGTCACGGCTACCGCGCCTTCTTTCACGAACGCTTCAACAATGCCCTGCTGGGCGCCTACATGAGCTACGAGAGCCTGGTGCCGGCATTCCGCCGGCTGCTGGCCCTGGAGGACGGCGAACTTCCGGCCTTCTTTCGGGCGGTGCGCTGGTACGGGAGGCTCCCGGCGCCGTTCCGTGACCGCGAACTGCGCAGCCGCAAAGACCTAGTCGAGCGTCTGCCCGCCCTTCAGCACGCGCAAGCGCGCACCGGCCTCCAGGGATCCGCGGGGCGCCTTGTGGGCGCGCAGGGCCCGCGCCTGCCGCGCGTGGTCGAGCACCGGGCGCACAATCAGGCGTAGGCCCTTTAGGTACTTGCCGTTCATGGCATTGACCGCGAGTCGGGCCTGACCTTCGTCAGCGACCGCGACAAAGGCATACCCGCGGGCCTCGCGGTCCCCGCCGGGGGGCGCCAGGCGCACGAATACGATATGCCCGAGGCCCTCGAATATGAGCTCGAGA